>NZ_CP034346.1:5757500-6127589 GCF_003991425.1 Paenibacillus lutimineralis | reverse complement strand
GCCGTTCAGCTTGATGGTTCTGCGCGCTCGGGTCATGGCTGTATTAAGAAGGCTGGAACCCCAGGAGCGTGAGAAGCTGATCTATGGTGACTTGGAGCTTGATTTTGAGAGATTAGAGTTTCATAGACGGGGGCAGGCTCTTGCACTAAGCAGGACGGAGTGTAAGCTGCTCCGAACGCTGGTCCATCATCCCGGCCAGATTCTCACCCGTGAACAGCTTATGGATCAGGTATGGTCGGGCGAAGCAGAGTTCGTTGATGAGAACGCACTTACGGTTACGATCAAACGGCTTCGCGCAAAGTTGGAGGATGAGCCCTCAGCCCCAGAGTATATTAAGACGGTCTACGGTTTAGGTTATGTGTGGGCTGCAGAAGGCGGGGGCTCAAGATGAACAGAGGTGAAAATGCCGGGCATTTTAACAAACTCTATTATAGTTTTTCGGCAGCGGCTGGTTTGCTTATATTGGGGTATGCGGGATGTATGATGTACATGACAGGTTTGACGGGCCGTGTAATTTGGCTGTCTATTTTATTCATCTGTATCTTCGCCGTTCTTTGTGTGCTGTTAATTTGGGGATTGCGAAGCAAGCTTGCCGGTATCGTCGATACATTGGACGAGATTATTGAAGGGGCAATCCGTGGAGAAGAGCGGGTAACAGGCTACAGTGAGACTAGTATATCATCGCTAGAGAACAAGCTGATTCGCTATATTGACCTCTCCTTTGCTCATGAGCAGAAGATGGAGGCGGAGAAGAATACGATTAAACAGCTCATCTCTGATATTTCACATCAGACGAAGACCCCGTTATCCAACATCACGCTCTATAGCCAGTTACTCGCGGAGCAAGCTGGATTCGAAGGGGAGACGCAGCAGTGGGTGGAGCAGATCAGTATTCAGGCCAATAAATTAGACTGGCTGATTCAATCTTTGATCAAGATGTCCAGATTAGAGACGGGGATCATAACAATACATCCTAGCTACTCGCCCGTGATCGGGACGATTACGGAGGCGATGTCGCAAGCTTATAAACAGGCAGAACAGAAGGGAATTGATGTGACGATAGACTGCGCCTCTTCTATATATGCATACCATGATCAGAAGTGGACGGGAGAGGCGCTGTTCAATATTCTCGACAATGCGGTGAAATATAGCGAGCCTGGTAGTAGGATTAGGATCTCAGTTGCAACCTATGAGTTATTCGTACGGGTTGATATTGCCGATTCGGGTATGGGGATCGCGGAGTGCGAACTGACTCATATATTCAAACGCTTCTACCGCTGCCAGAGAACCGCGGGATTTGAAGGCGTGGGCATCGGGCTGTTTCTAACCCGGGAGATCATAAGCGCACAGGGCGGATATATCAAGGTATCTTCAAAGCTGGAGCAAGGTGCGACATTCTCTATATTCCTGCTTGCAGACAGCTGACCGATAGCGGCGAATCTGTCACTTCTGTTATATTTGCGTCACGGGAATGACAGAATCATTTGTTACATTTAGTTTGTACGATGGATGATCATGTACAGACTATTTTTTTTTAGGGGATGATGAGATGCCGATCTTGCAGATAGAGCATTTGAAGAAATACTACGGAAAAGACCAGGTTCGTGTAAAAGCGCTAGATGACGTGTCACTCTCCGTGGAGAAGGGGGAGTTCGTAGCGATTGTCGGAACCAGCGGCAGCGGTAAGAGCACGCTCCTGCACATGCTTGGCGGTCTTGATCGCGCGACCGAGGGCAAGGTCATCGTGGATGGCAACGATATATTCGCTATGAACGACGAGAATCTAACGATATTTAGGCGCAGATCAGTTGGCTTTGTATTTCAAAGCTATAATTTGATTCCGATCCTGAATGTATATGAGAATATTGTACTACCTATCGAACTGGATGGGGCGTCGGTGGACCAGGAATATCTGGACTTGATCATCAGTACGTTGGGCTTGAAGGAGAAAATACATAGTCTTCCGTCCAGCTTGTCCGGAGGACAGCAGCAGCGGGTAGCGATTGCCCGGGCGCTGGCGACGAAGCCGTCGATCGTTCTAGCCGATGAGCCCACGGGGAATCTGGATAGTAAGACTAGCCAGGAAGTGCTGATTCTCTTGAAGCAATTAAGCGAGAGGTTTAATCAGACCATCGTGATGATCACGCATAACGAAGAGATTGCGCAGACCGCAGACCGGATCATACGGATCGAGGACGGAAGAATAGCGGGGGCGGATACTACCGGCTCCGAGGTGAGATCATGATCGGAACGAATAATCGGCGTACGATATTTCGGTTGGCCAAGAAGAGCTTGCGTGCCAGCCCATTACGGAACTGGATCATTATCGGAGCCATCGTGTTGACCACGCTGATGATTACCTCGATCTTCACAATTACTCTAAGCTTGAATAAGTCGATGGAACGAACACAGATGAAGACGGCTGGAGGGGATTACCACGGAAGCTTCAAATATTTGACTAAGGAACAGGTTGATACACTGAAGCAGCATCCATCGATCAAGGAATACGGGACTTCTCTCGTCGTGGGTTGGGTGGCCAATGAAGTATTTAAGACCTCTCCCATTGAAGTTAATTTAATTGATGATCTTATGGCCAAACACAGCTTCGTTCAGTTCATCGAGGGCGGGTTGCCTGTTGAAGAGGACGGAATCGTCATGAATACATGGGCGCTTGAGAAGCTTGGTGTTTCGCTCCAGCTTGGTGCTGATGTTCCATTAGAAATCGATATTAACGGCCAGAAGCTAAGTAAGGATTTTAAATTATCCGGTTATTATAAGGCGGATCAACATGTCGCGATGGCTGGATTAGCATACGTATCGCAAAATTTTGTGGATAAATATGTAGCCCAAATGGATCCCAAGCAGACCAAGCTCAGCGGGACCTATGTGAACACGACCAGCTTGAACGTCATGTTCAACAATTCCTGGGATATTCAGGAGAAGGTGGACAAGGTACTGGCGGATACGGGTCTCGACGTTCCTACAGGTGTGAACTGGGCATATTCCAGCGTTTCTCTGTTCAATGATCCGATGAACCTATTACCGTATGCGGCATTGATTTTAGTCATCATGCTAAGTGGATATTTGCTGATCTATAATATTTTCTATATTTCCGTAGTGAGGGATATTAAATTCTACGGGCTGCTGAAGACGATTGGAACGACGCCGCGGCAGCTCAAGCGGATGATAGTGACTGGAGCCAATTTATTGTTCATCGTCGCATTGCCGATTGGTCTTGCTCTTGGGTATGGGCTTGGTTATCTTTTGATTCCGATGTTGTCCTCGTTCTCGGATGAGCCTAGAGAAATTTCCTATTCAATAAGTCCATGGATCTTCATTGGTGCGGCGATATTCTCTTATATTACATTGCGGATCTCGGCCAGTAAGCCCGGCAGGATGGCGGCGCGGGTTTCCCCTGTTGAGGCCGTCAAATACGCAGGTGTTAGTGAAGGAAGCATGAGGGGCTTCAAGCGAACACGACATGGCGCTAAAATATATAAAATGGCTCTGGGCAATCTGCTACGCAGCAAGAAGAAGCTGTTTCTGATGCTAGCCTCTTTATCCTTGGGCCTTATTTTGTTCAGTATGATCTACACGCTGATTTCTTCCTTAAATGTGAATAAATATTTGAATGCTTTTATTTCCGGCGATTATGTCGTGAAGGATGAGGCCACAGAAGCCAATATGTGGGTGACGGATAACGAATCCTATGCCCTAACTGAGGAGGTCAGCCAGGCTTTGGAGGAGCTCAACGGGGTAGAGCGTCTGGACAAAGTGTATTTCAAGGAGGACACTCTGCCGATCAGCGATAGAATTAGAGTTCTGCTGGAGCCTCTGGCTGAGACGGAGAAACCCGAAATGCCGATGTATTCACCGATCTTGACGTCAGGACGGATGCCTTTACAGATCTATGGGTTGGATGAGGGTTGGTACGATGTGCTTAACCCAAGCGAGATTGTTGCTGGTCAGTTCGATCGGGAGAAGTTCAATACAGGCAAGTATGTACTGGTTACAGAAGCGCTGCTGGATGAAGGATATAAGAGTTACTATCAGCCAGGAGATAAGGTCGAATTGGGAGTGGACGGCAGAGATTACGAAGTAATGGCTGTATTAAAATCAGATGGCCTTTATGCGGCCGGGGTTAAGTATTATAGTATTGCCGGTTTTAGAGCCTTTCTCCCGACACGGGAGTCTAAGTTAGCGGAGCCGGACAGTATTATTCTGTCAGCTACACTACATCTCGAACCTAATAAGTCAGATCAAGCGAAGTCGGCTATCCGTGCCTACACTGATTCAGTTCCCGGACTGCTGATGAAATCTCGGGATGACTATAAGGCTGAGATGAACGGATTCATTACGATTTTTCAGACTGTGGGTTACGGACTTAGCTTTATCATAGGACTGATCGGGCTAATGAATTTTATGAACACGATGATTACCGGGATGATTGCTCGGCGACATGAATTTGCGATATTGGAGAGTATCGGGATGTCGAAGAAGCAGCTAAGGAAGATGCTTATCTATGAAGGGCTGTATGTAGTCTTGTTCACGGCTGTCATTCTGGGGACCATTGGAGTGCTGTTAACGTATGGCTTAATCAAGACCATTACTGAGAATATTGCCTTCACTGTATTTCATATGGATGTATTGCCGATCGCAGCTTCTATCCCGATCCTGGCTGTTATCTCTATTGTCATTACAGTAATCGCATATAAGGTGCTGGCAAAAGACACTGTAGTAGCGAGGTTAAGAGAAGCAGAATAGCAGAAGGGGAGTCCTGTTGTACGTAACAGAACTCCCCTTTTTTTTATGTTCGCTTAAATTAATAGGTTATGCTGCGCCATGCTTGCGCTCTTGAATATAGCTAATTGAGCCGAGCGTCAAGGCCGAAGCGGCGAGCAGTGCGCCAACCCAAGGGAGCGAGGATAGCCCCAGGTGAGTAATGACGAGACCACCGATAAAAGCACCGCAGGCATTACCCAGATTACCAGCTGAATGGCTTGAGGTCGAGGCTAGCGCCGGAGCGGCCTCCGCCAGACTCATAATCTTGATCTGCAGACCTGGCATAATGCTGAAGGAAGCTGCGCCCCACAGGAAGATGGTAATAACGGCGAGTATCGGCTGCTTGACCGTAAAAGTAAAAATCGTAAGAAGCACGCAAATCACGACATAAATGCTGAGGATGGAAGGCATCAGCTTCCAGTCGGCCAGCCTACCGCCAACAATATTGCCGATCGTAACTCCGCATCCGAACAGCACGAGAATCCAGGTTACACTATGCTCGGCAAAGCCGGAGATTTGCTGCAGCATCGGGGCGATATAAGTGAATACGGCGAACAAGCTGGAATTTCCCAGTGCACAGATCAAGAGGAAGTACAGCAATTTTGGCCGTATTAGAGCTTTTAACTGTGCTCCCATATTGCTGCCCTGTCCGGATTGGAGCTTGGGAATGAACAATAGGATTCCTAATAAAGCGATGACTCCAGCAATAGCGATAGCAGTAAAGGAAGCGCGCCAGCCCATATGCTGTCCGACGAAGGTACCGAACGGGACACCAATAATATTGGCGATAGTCAGCCCAGCCATCATAATCGACACTGCCCCAGCCTTCTTATCCGGGCGAACCAGACCGGCTGCAATCACAGCCCCGACTCCGAAGAATGTGCCATGGGTCAATGCTGTAATAATTCTTGCCGTCATCAAGAAGGCATAGTTAGGAGCAAAGGCCGAGATGCCGTTGCCGACAATAAATAAAATCATTAGCAGGCATAACAGCAGCTTCTGCGGAAGCCGATGGGTTACCATGGTCAGGATTGGCGCACCAATCGCTACTCCCATCGCATAGGCTGTAATCAACTGTCCCGCAGATGAGATAGATACGTTCAGATCTTCTGCAACATTCGGAAGCAGGCCCATAATGACGAATTCGGTCATACCAATCGCGAAAGCGCCAACGGTCAACGACAACAGAGCGATAGGAAAACGCTCCTTGGTGACGGTACTTTCAGCGGTAACAACTTGTGGTGAGTTCATGCTGAGTAGATCAACCTCTCTATGAATAAATATTGGACTAGAATACGGATAGGAACAGTTATATATTATACGCGAAAACAGAATAATAGGAAGGCGCCAATGCTATAGGAAAGCTAAACCTTGGATCGCTAGATATCCGAGGTCTTTTTCATTTTATTTAACATTATTCTTATTAAAGTAGAATACAATGTCTCAATCTATGGAGAATGGAGGTAAAGCATGGGGATTGCTTATATTAAGGTCGCCTTGGTTTATTTCGTCATTGGAGTGGGGCTTGGTGTTTACATGTCGATGGCTCACGATTACACACTAACTGGAGTGCACGTTCATATTAATTTGCTTGGATGGGCCTCGTTTGCATTAGCCGGAGTGATATACTGGCTGTTCCCAAAAGCAGGGAATCATCTTCTAAGCAAAATTCAGTTCTGGGTGCATACGATCAGTCTACCGGTCATGATGATTTGTCTTACATTATTGTTAAAAGGTAACGATCAAGTTGAGGTCTTCATGGGCGTTGGTTCTACCTTGGTTGTTGTAAGCGTTATTATATTTGCGATCAATGTGTTCCTTAATGTTGGAACGAAAGCAGGCAGTAGATAAAGTATTGCTACTGAAGTGAGGAGTCAATCTGTTTTATGGAAGCAGGTGCCATGGTATATCAGCGGCGCCTGTTTTATTATTTTCTTAGATAGGTGAAAAAAGTATAAGTCAGGTGTTGACAGGTCCAAACATTTGTATTATCTTTATATCAAGATATTTGATGCTGAGATTTTTGGGAGGAGGTTAAGGAATATGAACAAGAAAGATGTTGCCTTGAATTTATTTATTGCTCTGTCTCGGGCGAGCCAGTGGGTGAATGCTGTAAGCGACCGCAACATTCGTGATCATGGTCTAACGCGCACCGAATTTGGTGTACTTGAGTTATTGTATCATAAAGGCGCCCAGCCTATACAACGAATTGGCGATAAAGTGCTGATGAGCAGCGGCAATATTACTTATGTAGTAGATAAGCTTGTTCAGAAAGATTTTGTTCGTCGTAATGCTTCTACCGAGGATCGCCGTTGCATTTATGCAGAGATTACAGATGAGGGTGCTAAGTTTGTTGAAGAAGTGTTCCCGAATCATGTTGATGTTATCGAGCAATCGGTAGCTGGTTTGACTGTAGAAGAGCAGCAATTGGTGGCATCTTTGTTGAAGAAGTTAGGGAAGCATGCACAAGAGGGATATAAATAGGTCAATAAGAAATTGACGGAAAGATCCCTTTTTTTAACCATATATCTTAATATAAAGATTCTTAGTATAAATAAATTAAATAAAAAGGAGTTTTCAAGGTGAGTATAGCATTAGGTTTATTAATTATCCGTTTGGTAGTAGGTTTGTCCTTCATAGCGCATGGGGCGCAAAAGTTGTTTGGATGGTTTGGCGGCTACGGTCTTAAAGGGACCGGGGGCTGGATGGATTCACTCGGCATGAAGCCAGGTATTCTGATGGCCTTGATGGCTGGATTAGGTGAATTCGTAGGTGGATTGTTGTTTGCAGCCGGATTGTTCACCCCGATTGGCGCAGGGTTGATTGCCATTACAATGCTGTTCGCGATCATCAGTGTACACGGAAAGAACGGGTACTGGAACACGGCCAATGGTTATGAGATGAATTTGTTGATTATTGCAGTGGTTGTTGGAGTCAGCCTAATTGGTGCAGGAGTATATTCGCTGGATGCGATCCTGTAAGTTGAAATAGCTAGATCTGAACTAACCTAAAATTACACATGAGGAGTGGATACACATGGTTAAAGCAACAGCAGGTATTCATCATATTACGGCTTTTGTAAGAAGCGCACAGAATACAACGGATTTCTATTCGGGCATAATGGGACTTCGTCTGGTGAAGAAGACCATCAACTTCGATGCTCCGGAAGTATATCATCTCTATTTTGGTGACGAAGTGGGTAGCCCTGGAACAGCCATTACTTTCTTCCCGTGGCCAGAATCCCGTCGTGGTATTGTCGGCAACGGACAGGTTGGAATTACAACCTATGCAATTCCGGAAGGTTCAATGGATTTCTGGGAGGAGCGGTTGAAGAAATTTAATGTATCTTTCACAGAAAGAACAAGATTCTCTGAGAAATCGCTGCACTTCGCGGATAAAGACGGCTTGCAAATTGAGCTTGTGGAACGCAAAGGACCAAAGAGCACATGGAGCTTTGGCGGAGTACCTGCAGATAAAGCGATTATGGGCTTCGGAGGCGCAGTTCTTTACAGCACCACACCAAAAGATACAGAAATGGTATTAGAGAGTGTGTTAGGTCTGGAGAAAATAGGTGTTGAGGGTGGGTATGCCCGTTATAAAGGGTTTGGTGAAATTGGTAATATCATCGATTTGAATATCGGATCGGTACCTGCTGGCAAAGCGGGTTCAGGCACGGTTCACCACATCGCTTGGCGGGCAAAGGATGACTCAGAGCATGCGGAATGGCGCACTAAGGTATCGGCCAGCGGACTGCATCCAACACCAGTTGTCGATCGTCAATACTTCAATGCCCTATACTTCAGGGAGCCAGGCGGCATACTGTTCGAGATTGCTACAGATCCTCCAGGTTTCACTCGTGACGAGCCTTTGGAGCAATTGGGCGTGAAGCTTATGCTGCCACCATGGTATGAAGATCATCGCGAATTAATTGAGAAGAATCTTGAGCAATTTGAAGTTCGTGTGCTGAAGGAGGATCAAGAATGAGACATATATTCCAACAGGGATCTGATACTAATGCTCCGGTACTGTTGCTCCTGCACGGTACCGGGGGGAACGAACGGGATTTGCTTTCACTGGCGCAAATCATATCCCCATCCTCCTCGGTTCTTAGCGTAAGAGGAAATGTGCTGGAGAATGGTATGCCGCGATTCTTCCGCCGTTTGGCGGAAGGCGTATTTGATGAAGAGGATCTTATCTTTCGTACGAAGGAATTGAATGATTTCCTGGATCAGGCGGCCGCCGAGCATCAATTTGACCGCAGCAATATTGTGGCCGTAGGCTACTCCAATGGGGCTAACATTGCGGGATCACTGTTGTTCCACTATAAAGATGCTTTGCGTGGGGCGATTCTGCACCATCCGATGGTACCACGCCGTGGCATTGAACTTCCGCAACTATCCGGCATACCGGTCTTTATGGGGGCCGGAAAGAATGACCCAATCTCTCCTGCGCAGGAGACCGAGGAATTGAATCAATTGCTATCGGCTGCAGGCGCTTCAGTCGAACTACACTGGGAGCATTTTGGACATCAGTTGTCGCCTTCTGAAGTGGATGCTGCCGCAAAATGGTTCCAACGTAATTTTGTATAATTTGATCTATCCAATCATAGGAAGAATCGCTAACGAAGGACGTTAGCGATTCTTTTTTATCTAGAAATTCTAGAAAGTGTAAAACGACCTATAATTATCGCGGTAAGAGCTTTAGTTTTAATATTAACTTAAAACAATAATTTCCATATATTTGATATGTAAACGCTCTATTTATAATGGGAGGTATCTTGCAGCAATTTGCTCACGGTTACCAGCTTATAACCATCTGCGGTAAAGTCAGATACAAGTTGGCGAACAGCCTCGATGGTCTGCGAGCGATCCCCATAGCCGTCATGGAACAATAATATGCTTCCGGGCTGCGCTGCCTCCTTAGTTGTGTCAGCGAGTAATATCCTTATTAAACCTCTGCTGCTCCTTTTTTCCCAGCCATCATGTATAATGTCATTTAGACAATATGAATTTCTATGTCCAGAATACTAATATTTGAATGCGCTCTCAATACTTGATTGATTAAAGGGGTTAATTAGCCATGATGAATGTTCTTCTGGTAGACGATGAGCCTTGGGTTCTGGAAGGATTAAGAACAATGGTTGATTGGAACAGGCTTGGGTTCCAGGTGTGCGGGGAGGCAATTAACAGCAACGATGCCTTCCAGCAGATTCAGGAACACCAGCCGGAGCTAGTCATAACCGATATTAATATGCCTGAGATTAGCGGTCTCGAGCTTATTGAGAAGTCGAATCGGCTCCTGCCGCATCCACCCAAATTTGTAGTATTAAGCGGGTATGATGATTTTCAGTATGCTCTTACTGCGATGCAGCAGCGAGTTGTAGAATATTTGCTCAAACCGATTGATGACGAAGAGATTGAGACCTTGCTGCTCAAGCTTGCCGAGCAAATTCGGGAGGAGACAGCGTCGAAGAAGCTTGAGGCGAACAGGCAGCTTTTTGCGGTCAATCATGTCATTAATCGGTTGATTCTGGGCGAGTACAGTTCGTCGCTTGCGGAGCAGGCGAGTCTATCCATGAACCTGACTGGCGGACAGCAGATGTTATGCATGATCATTGAGACGGCTCATGATCTAGTTGACTTTGGCCCTTGGGGCATGAGCTTCTTCCCTCTCAACCTTGTCTTTCCTTTTCAGGACAGCGCAGGAAGATGTGGGTTTATTGTACTGGGGGAGATGATATCCGATGAACAGCTCTTTGAGATCACCCAATCATTGCTAACTGACCTAAGAGCCAGAACGGGCGGGTCCGGCGTCATTGCCATAAGTAATCGAGATACGGGGATCGAATCGATCCGAGGGCTTTACCTGCAGAGCGTTGAAGTGAGAAGAATTAGGCGGAATCAGCAGAAGCAGGGCATATTTTATTATCGGGACATCCATAGAATAGAGCAGCCCAACTTTCCTAAAATGAAGTTCAAACAGCTTATAGAATCCGTGGAATCCGGGAACTTCCGCGGAATCGAGAGCAATGTCGCCTGTATCTTCGAACCTTGGTTCAATAGCCTGCCGGATATGGAAATGGTGCGCGTATCCGTATCCGATTTGGAGCTGAAAATATGCAAATTGTTAACGGAAATGAATGGAGATCCGGCCGAATTTATGCGGCAGGTTCAGGTCGATTATGAAGGACAGGATGAGCGGGATGAGGTTAGAACGCTCAAGGGATACGTACACTCTCTATGTCTGTTAGGAGCCGCCAAATTGGAGGCCTTGAGGGAGGAGAATGAGCACAACACAATCTTTCAGGTCATTCAATATGTGGATCAGGAATTCAGGAACAAGCTGCAGCTTCGGGAATTGGCTACTAAATTCCACATGAATTCCGCTTATTTGGGGCAACTCTTCAAGCAATATACGGGCAAGCCGTTCAATGAATATTTGAATGAGAAGCGGATTGAGGAGGCCAAGAGACTGCTGAAGCGAACACAGACCAAAATATCCAAAGTTGCACTACAGGTCGGCTATCCCAATGCAGACTACTTCAACAATAAATTCAAGCAATATACGGGCGTTCTGCCCTCCGTATACCGAGGTGTGACCGAGAACGGGCAGCAATGATGCAGGAGGTGTGCATATGAAGCTCGGGAAATTCAGGCTCAGAAGAATCATTAATGACATTCCGTTGAACTATAAGTTTCTAATGATTCTGGTTATAGGTGTGCTACTGCCTATTATTATTATCAATCTCATGTTCATGGATCGGATGTCGGACTTCATCCGGGCAAGAGAGGAGCAGAACCTTGATATTTCACTAGAGCGGGCCCGGAAGGATATACATGATTATATTGATGGCGGCGTGGCTGTAAGTCATGCGTTGAATACCGATAAAGCATTGAATGAAATGCTGGATCGCACATACGAAGGACAATTGGAATTCTATGAGACCTTTGATGAACAGCTTAGAAATCGGGTAACCAGTTACATACCAGTTAATAATCAGATCGAACGAATTACGATCTTCACGAACAATCCAACGATCGTATCCGGAGGGAACTACCAATTCATCAATGCTACTGTGAAGAACAGCGATTGGTATCGTCTATGGAAAGATAATTCGGATCCGGTATATGTCGCGGCCTATATAGCGACAGAAGCGAACAATTTTGCGTCTACGGTCCCCTATCTCAGCGTTATGGAGAGAATGGACTATTACGATAAATACAACACCTATGAGAAGGTGCTGCGCATCGATATTGAGCTTAACAAAATTTATGACGTCATTATGCGCGAGAAGGACTATTTGAATTTGTATTTGCTGAATGAGAACAATCAGGTGATTATGTCAGCGGGCAGCGGCTATCGAAAGGGATTGATTTCCGATCAATACTCTATATTCGAGCTGCCAGAGCAGTACAGCGAGGAAGACGTTCATACTATTTCGATCGGGACAGCGAAGTACGTCAAAGGCTGGAAGCTGGTTGGTTTGCCGGAGGGAACAAGAATCAACAAGGCGTTAGTGGAGATGCGTGTATTTGTTGGGCTGCTGGCAGTTGCAGTAACCCTGGCAGCAATGCTCTTTATCTATATTATGCTGAGATCGTACAATTACCGGGTCAAACGCTTATCAAGACATATGCAGAAGGTCACGAATGAGAAGTTTGATCTGATCTCTATTGAAGAGGGAAGAGATGAAATCGGCGGATTGATACAGAACTTCAACAGCATGACGTCAAGGATCAATTCATTGATTAATAATGTATATAAGCTGGAAATTCAGAAGAAGAACCTGGAGATGGAGCGCGTAAGAGCTGAGCTGAATCTGCTTCAGAGTCAGATGAATCCACATTTCCTGTTCAATACATTAAATGCGATTCTGGTCGTCTGTACGAAGAATAACTATGATGATGTGACCGATGTGATCAAGAGCTTATCCCGGTTGCTGCGTCGATTGCTGAGTTGGAAAGAGGATATCGTCACAATTCAGGAAGAGATCATGTTCATTGAAATGTATCTGAAAATCGAGAAGTTCCGCTTCCGCGACAAAATCGATTATGAGTTCGAAATCGATGAGGAGGCCTTGCTATATAAAATTCCTAAGATGAGCATCCAGCCTCTCGTGGAGAATTCCTGTAAACACGGGATTCAGATGATTAATGCACAAGGATTGGTGAAAGTCAGTGTAAAAATAGTGGACGGGAAGCTTCGCGTAGCTGTCTGCGATAACGGAAAAGGAATCGAACCAGAGAAACTTCGTGAGATTATTCTGTCGGTACGCAATGAGAATTCATCTGGGACCAGTATCGGGATCCGAAATGTATACCGGAGACTGGAACTGAATTATAACAACCAGGCAGGTTTTGATATCGTTAGCAAGCCGGGTCAGGGCACGACTGTTTCTTTTGAGATCCCGGTGAATCTCCTTGAGCGTAAGTTCACTTAAAGAGGTAGTTCAAAAAGTCCACTTTTGATCACGAAGAAAATTATGAAGCTATTCGACATCGAATCTTGAATTCAGCCGGGCCTTCCGGTGCTCTCGTACCCACTACGTACGCTCCGCTCCTCAGTCCCTAGCTTCATCCAACCTTCTCGGTGCTGAAAACTGACCTTTTTGAACACACACTTAAATAAAGGGGGAAGAAGATGATGTTCAAAGTACTGCTAATTGATGATGAGCCGGGGGCACTAGAGGGAATGGAGCTATGGGTCCCTTGGGAGGAAATAGGCTTTGAGATCTGCGGAACCAGTGACAATGGGATGGAAGGATTGGAGAAGATTCGTGAGCTGAAGCCCGATCTGGTGGTTACCGATGTGAATATGCCGATCATGAGCGGACTTGAGATGATCAAGGCTTGGCGGGAACAAGGCAAATCAGAGGTGAGCTTCGTCGTAGTCAGCGGGTATTCCGATTTCGAATACGCTCAGAAGGCCATGCATTATGGAGTGCACCATTATTTGTTGAAGCCGTTGATCGCCGAAGAGGCAGAGAAGGAACTGCGCGATATCCGTGCAGAGTTGATACGAAGATCCAAGCGGCAGCGCTTGGAGCAAATCGCTGATTATGAAGAGACGGTTACCGTGCTCAAGAAGCTAATAACGGCACAGCCGTTAGAAGAAGGGGAGCAGACTATAATCCGGGGAATGTCAGCTCTGCAGGAGCGTTGGAATATATGCCTGCTGCAGGTGGATTCTCCGATTCTGACTGAATTCAGAGAGACAGCTTCGTCTGTCATTTCCACAGCTTCATCCATGTTCCTGGTCGATGGCGATCAGGGCCATCTAGCTATCATCTATGGTTTTAACGGAGAGGAATTGGAGAGTAATAATTGGAGCAAGATCATAGAGATCGTCCAGGATTATAAGGGTCAGCGCATATTTGTCGGGGCCGGGTACAGTCAGTCATCGCTATTAGAGATCGGAAGAAGCTATCGCACTGCAAAGACAGCAGTAAAATATAAGTTTTACGAACAGGGTTACGATGGCATAACACTTTATCAGAACATTGAGGGTCTGCAGTTCAGTCATCCATACAATCAACTACAGCTCATGGATACGATATTGCGAGCTGTGGAGCTTATGGATCAGGATGAGTTCACAGGAGCCGTGGACCGGGCAAGGGAAGTTTTCCACACTTCCTCAACGCAGCCGGATATTGTCAAGAAGCTTGTCGTCCACATGATGTATAGAATTGCAGAGTTTACCTGCATGATCAAGGACATTTCAGAGGAAGAGATCATAGAGAAGTACGGGGTTTATGAAATCGCAGGTAGTGTCCTGAATTTAGATGAGTTAATGGGGCGGCTGCGGGCTATAGGAATGGAAGTCATCCATTTATTATTGCAGGAGCAATCCCAGCAGGCGCAGGGGGTCATCTTTGAGATTAATCAGTATATTCATGAGCATTATCGGGAAGGTCTGACGATTAAGAAGCTGGCCGAAGTCTTTTTCCTTCATCCGGTCTATTTAGGCCAACTGCTAATCAAGAGGAATGGCATGGGCTTCAATGATATGATCCATAAACTTAGAATCGAAGAAGCGGTGAGATTGCTTGGCGACCACAGTTACAAGAATAGTGAAATCGCGGAGCGGGTCGGTTACAGCAGTTATGGGCAGTTCGCGAAGCAATTTGAACGCCGGATGGGGATGTCGCCCAACCAATACAAGAATAGTAAGTTCTAAAATATTTGGGGGTAATGCTTTAATTGAGCCATAGCCGGCCCTTGGCAGCGCTTTTACAATATAAATAAGTTGTTGAAAGGGCTTACATAACCCTGGGATAACTAAAACATTTCGGAGGTGCATTAAATGGGGGGCAACAAAAAGTCTGTACTCCGGTTCAGCATGATGCTGCTGCTTTCGCTTGGCCTCGTCTTATCAGCTTGCGGTGGTGGAAGCAACACGAAGGATGCCGCGAAGAATACCACGAAGGATGCAAATAATGGACAGGCAACGACGGAAAAAGCCGGAGACACGGTGGAACCGTTCGAAATCTCGGTTTTCATCGGTGAAGCCGGTCAACAGCCTACACCTGACAACAAGATTTACAAGATGATCAAAGATAAGACGGGCGCATCGTTTAAATTTGAGTTCCTGGCAGGCGATATTGACCAGAAGCTTGGTGTTATGATTGCCGGGTCCGATTATCCTGATATGATGACGGCGAATCAAAAATTGACCGGGGCAGGTGCATTTATTCCGCTCGAAGACTTAATTGAAGAACATGCTCCAAACTTGAAGAAGCATTATGAGAAGTACTGGAACATGATGAAGGACTCAGACGGCCATATCTATACTCTACCGAACTACGGGGTGTATAACTCTGACCCGGACTCCACTTGGTATTCTGGTCCCGCCTTCTGGATTCAAAAGGATGTTTTGGCTGAAGCAGGGTATCCTCAAGTGAAAACATTGGATGAATACTTTGACATCATCGCTAAATATAAAGAGAAGCACTCTACGATCGACGGTACCCCGACGATTGGTTTTGAAATTCTGAACTATGACTGGAGAAACTGGGGTCTGTTTAACGCTCCACAGCATTTGATCGGTCATCCGAACGATGGTGGAGTTGTCGTTGAGAACGGCGTAGCGCAAATTTTCGCCGATAAAGATTACGCGAAGAGATACTATCAGAAGCTGAATGAAGTGAATCAGAATGGTCTAATCGACAAGGAAACTTTTACACAGAACTATGACCAGTATATGGCGAAGATATCTAGCGGTGCTGTTCTCGGGATGTTCGACCAGCACTGGAACTTCCAAAGTGCAGAAGACTCTCTGACTACGCAACAGAAGCTTGAGAGAACATATGTAGGTCTCCCTCTCGTATACGATACAAGCATAAGAGATTACTATAAAGAACGCCCGGCGCTCAACCTGGATAACGGTTTCGGAATCACGGTTAATGCCAAAGATCCTGAGAAGATTATTAAGCTGCTGGATACGTTAATTGCAGAAGATTGGCAGAAAATATTCACATGGGGAATTGAAGGCGAAGACTACTATGTCAATGAACAAGGTCGTTACATGAAGACGCAAGAACAACGCGATAAGTTTACGGATGGAACTTGGAAATTGGCTAACAAAGCTGACGCATTCTTTGGCAGAGCTCCAAAAATGCAAGGTAAATTCTCGGATGGCAACTCCACGGACGCAGCTGCCCAACCAGAGGAATACCAAGCAGGGTTGAAAGAGTATGACAAGAACTTCCTTGCCCAATATGGCTTTAACAGCTATGTAGATTTCTTCAGTGAAGCTCCGGAAAATGATATTGCTTACCCTGCTTGGTCGGTTGACTTGGTTGACGGATCTGAAGCGAAGATCGTGAATACGAAGCAGAATGAGTTGTCTACGAAATATTTACCGAAAGCGATTCTTGCAAAATCAGCTGATTTCGACAGCGTGTGGGAAGAGTACACCAAGGAAATCGGTAAACTCAATATCAAAGCATATGAAGATCGCATTAATGAAGTGCTGCAATGGAGAAGAGATACCTGGACTGTTAAATAAGGTGGTATAGGTGCATGAATCGGAGAAGGAAGGCATCCTGCCTTCCTTTTCCGAAATATAGGTTTTGGGGAGAACAAACTTATGGAAGAGACCTTGAGAAATGGCCGTACCGTCCGAAAGCCTAAGAAACATAAGAAAATGACTTGGTCACTCATTAAGGACCAGAGACAGCTGATTTACATGTCAGTACCTCTGCTGGCTTACATTGTATTATTCGCCTACGTTCCGATTTGGGGCTGGACAATGGCTTTTCAGGACTACAAACCGGCTAAGAGCTTCAGTGATCAGAAATGGGTAGGATTCAAGCATTTTGAATTCTTGTTTAAAGACGATAGCTTCTTGCAGGTGCTGCGCAACACGCTTGCGATGAGTGTAATAAACCTCATTCTTGGATTTGTAACTGCGATTATTCTCGCTCTATTACTGAATGAGATCAGAAAAGTATTCTGGAAAAGAACGGTACAGACGATTTCATATCTTCCACACTTTCTGTCTTGGATTATCGTTACCGGGATTGTAGCGACATCACTGGCTTCCGACGGAATCGTTAATGATGTTCTGCTTAAGCTGCATCTTATTAAAGAGCCGATTCAATGGCTCAGTGATGGGAAATATTTCTGGGGGATTGTCGGAGCCTCGCATGTGTGGAAGGAAGTTGGCTGGAATACGATTATATATTTGGCTGCTATGGCATCGATCGATCCGGCGCTGTATGAAGCTGCTGAAATCGATGGAGCCAGCCGTTACCGTAAAATGTTTCACGTTACTTTGCCAGGCATAAAGCCTACGATTATCATCTTGCTGATCATGTCCATCGGTCACATCCTGGAAGCCGGCTTTGAAGTTCAATATCTGTTGGGCAACGGGCTTGTTGTGGATTGGTCGCAGACAATCGATATCTTCGTGTTGAAATACGGGCTTGCTCAAGGCAATTATTCATTAGCCACTGCTGCCGGTATATTTAAAACGGTCGTTAGCGTGACGATGCTGCTATTTGCCAACTGGATCGCGAAACGGCTAGGGGAAGAGAGGCTGTTATAGTTATGGCGAACCCAACCATCACCCCTGGGCCAGCATCTGCTGCCGCAGTGAATAAAAGAATCAGAAGAGGAAGTATCGAGCCCATTGTATTTAATACTTTGAATGCTATTTTCATGATTGTGCTTGTCATTGTTACCCTGTATCCGTTCCTGAATACGATTGTCGTATCCCTGAACGCAGGGAATGATACGATCCGCGGTGGAATCTACTTGTGGCCTCGGGAGTTCACATGGCAGAACTACAAAGCTGTCTTCGCTTCAGGTACGATCTACAATGCATTTTGGATCTCTGTGGCAAGAACGGTGCTCTCGACAGTGCTGAACTTATTCCTGACGACGATGCTTGCTTATACGCTAAGCCGTCGGGAATACGTGTTCCGCAAACCGATTACACTGATATTTATCTTAACGATGTACTTTAACGCCGGTTTGATTCCAGGATACTTCCTGATGAAAGAGCTTCACTTGATTAATACATTTTGGGTGTATGTAATACCTTCAATGATCAGTGCCTTTAATATGATTGTTATCCGTACTTATATCGGGACAATTCCAGAAAGTTTGATCGAGTCAGCGAGAATTGATGGGGCGGGCGAATTTAAAATCTTTATACGTATCATATTTCCGCTCTGTAAGCCCGTATTGGCTACGATTGCTTTGTTTGTGGCCGTGGGGGCGTGGAACTCCTGGTTTGATGCATTCATCTACACCTCTTCGAGGCAGGAACTTAGTACCTTGCAATATGAATTGATGAAGCTGCTCTCATCCAGTATGAATGCGAACAACAATCCAGCGGTAGCTGCAGGAGCAGGAATGACGAGGGAAGCTGCAGCGTCGATGGTTACACCATTGTCCATTCGGGCAGCAGTAACGGTGGTCGCTTCTGTACCGATTCTTCTCGTGTATCCGTTCATGCAGAAGTATTTTGTGGTTGGTCTCAACGTGGGTAGTGTCAAAGAATAGATAACTGCAGCCTATGAGCGCATCGCTAGGTTGGTCCGAGGCTAGAGAACAATATATATGTTCGTAAAAAAGAACCTTCAAATTCAGCGCATTGCTGATTTGAAGGTTCTTGCTATGAGAGGATTATACTCCAGAGTAGGCCATGAATCCGCCGTCAACCGGAATAACTGTTCCGGTTACGAAGCCTGATGTATCCTGATCGACCAGCCATAGCATCGTACCGAGTAGATCCTCAGGAACACCGAAGCGGCGCATAGGTGTGTGCGTAATAATCTTATGGGAACGTTCAGTAAGCGATCCGTCCTTGTTGGTCAACAGATCACGGTTCTGTTCTGTCAGGAAGAACCCAGGCGCTACCGAGTTAACGCGAATTCCAGCATCCGCCAGATGAACGGCCAACCACTGGGTGAAGTTGTTGATCGCAGCCTTGGCTGCGCTGTATGCAGGTACTTTGGTCATCGGGCTATAAGAGCTCATAGAAGAGATATTCAGGATCGTCGCCCCGGGACGATTGATCATACCCCGGGCGAAGATTTGCGTCGGAATTAGGGTACCGACGAAATTGAGATCGAATACCTTGCGTACACCGGAGAAGCTCAGATCGAAGAAGCTCGTCACATTAGCGTCCGCCAGATCCTCTTCACGATAAGTCTCATTTGTCGTGTTCGCACTAGGCTGATTGCCGCCAGCGCCGTTGATCAGGATATCGCAAGGTCCAAATTGGCGGGTTACTTCTTGCTCTGCACGTCTTACACTGTCCTCATCAATAACGTCGCACGATACGGCAATCGCGGCCCCTCCTTGGGCTGTAATCTGGGCAACGATCTGTTCGCCCTTTTCCCGGGTGCGGTTAAGAATTGCAACCTTTACGCCTTGCCGTGCGAGTTCAAGAGCCATGGCTTGGCAGAGTATACCGGAGCCGCCTGTAATGACGGCCGTCTTTCCATCTAGAGAAGTATGTTTGGGTAATAGGCTCATAACGAAGAATGCCTCCTTCTTGATAATCAGATAGAATGGCTAACAATGGGCAACATCTTGAATATGTAATGACACGGAAATGCTCTAACCTCTTAAATTTCATACTATCATACTTAGAGCAGGAAAAGATTTTGAAAGATCACGATTTATATTTGATATTATACGTTTTTTTATCGGGAAAAGATGAACGAGCCTCTGCCGGATCAGGCGGAGGCTCGTTCATCTCTGTATAGCTGCTTAAAAGGTATAGGATTATTGTTGTTTCAGACCAATGACTTCGTGAGCAAGCAGCTCATACGAGCGCAGGCGGGCAGAATGGTCATAGATTTGCGAGGCCACGATCATCTCATCGGCCCTTGTCTCTTGCCAAATATCGTTCAGGCGCTGCCGTACTGTATCGGGTGAGCCGACAGCTGCATAAGCGCGTTGCTTCTCGAAGAGCGCCTTCTCATGGGCAGTCCAGATCGAATCCATATCATCCACGGGAGGCCGCAATTGACCAGGACGATTGCGAATCAGGCTAAGAAATTGTTGAGCCTGTGATGTGGCGAGCCGCTCGGCTTCGGCATCGGTATCGGCAACGACGACATTTACTCCAATCATGGCGTAAGGTGCAGATAACGTCTCCGAAGGCGTGAACTGATTGCGATATAGTTCTAGGGCTGCCAACAGATAATCCGGGGCGAAATGACTGGCAAATGCAAAGGGCAAGCCTTGTTCTGCAGATAACCTGGCACTGAAGCCGCTGGAGCCGAGCAGCCAGATTGGAATATCGAGCCCTTCTCCAGGAATGGCTCGAACACGCAGCGATGACTGGGAATCAGGCTTGAAGTAACCGCGCAGCTCTCGCAGCCGTTGCGGGAAATCCTGTCCATCGCTGCCAGCCCCGCGCCGTAGAGCGAAGGAGGTAAGCTGGTCGGAGCCGGGCGCTCTGCCTAAGCCGAGGTCGATGCGGCCAGGATACAGTGATTCGAGGGTACCGAATTGCTCGGCAATGACCAATGGGGCATGGTTAGGGAGCATAATTCCACCTGAGCCGACGCGAATCGTCTTGGTACCTCCGGCCACATAGCCGATGACGAGGGATGTCGCCGAGCTGGCGATCCCGGGCATGCCATGGTGCTCAGCGAGCCAGTAGCGAGTATAACCCCATTCCTCAGCATGCTGTGCAAGGTCTAACGTATTTTTCAATGATTGAGCTGCTGTGCTGTCAACCGTAATTGGAGCGAGATCCAGTATGGAGAAGGGAATCTCGGATAAGCTTGTCGATTGTGATGCTGAGTGGATATCTATTCGTTCCGTCATGAAATCAATCCCTCCTGAGATTAGGAATATTATTAAGAGTAGAACTTCTTCTAAATAGTATACCCAGTAGGGTATATAACTATATAACTAATATATCATAGCCCAGACTGATCCAAAAGGGGGAGGGTTGATGAGCGTTCAGGCAAGCAGATAAGCATCTGCTGCCTGAACGTCAGTAATGACCGTGGTAGAGGTTAGAACAATTCCTCGATCTTGGTATATGGATACCCGAGACTGTCGGCTACGCCCGCATTCGTAATATGACCGTCGTAGACGTTGATGCCTTTTGCAACTTCAGGGAGGAGCTTGGCGCAGGCCTCCAGCCCTTGATTAGCTATCCTCAGCGCGTAGGGGATCGTTACATTCGTTAAGGCGAGCGTCGACGTACGAGCGACGGCTCCCGGCATATTGGCAACGGCATAATGGACGACGCCATGCTTCACATAAGTTGGATCGGCATGTGTCGTGACGCGGTCGATCGTCTCAATTGAACCGCCTTGATCAATCGCGACATCGACAATAACAGAGCCTTCTGACATCTGCTGAACCATATAATCCTTTACCAACTTCGGTGCTCTGGAGCCTGGAATAAGCACTGCTCCGATTACGAGGTCTGCTTTGATTACCGCCTGTTCGATATGGTATGAATCGGACATAAGCGTAGCGACCTTTCCCTCAAAAATATCATCCAAATATCTTAATCGGTTAGCGTTGAGATCCAGCAGAGTCACATGAGCTCCCATGCCCAGCGCAACCTTGGCTGCATTTGTACCGACGACCCCGCCGCCAATGATGACGACCTCAGCCTGCTGTACGCCGGGCACCCCACCAAGCAGCACCCCTTTGCCGCCATAAGGCTTCTCGAGGAACTGTGCACCAATCTGTACAGCCATTCGACCAGCTACTTCACTCATTGGAGTGAGCAGTGGCAATGAGCCGTCATTTAATTGCACGGTTTCATAGGCAACGGCCCGTACTTTCTGGGATAACAACGTCTTGGTCAGTTCCGGCTCAGGAGCAAGGTGAAGATAAGTGAACAGAATTAAGCCTTCTCGGAAGAAGCTATATTCTTCAAGCAGCGGCTCCTTTACTTTCATGATCATTTCTGCAAAATTCCATACATCTGCAGCTTGATCCATGATGACTGCTCCGTGAGTCCGATATTCTTCATCACTGAAGCCGCTGCCGAGTCCAGCGGACTTCTCTACGGCAACCTCATGTCCGGCATTAACGAGCGTCTTCACTCCAGCAGGTGTAATGCCCACTCGATTCTCGTTATTTTTAATCTCTTTGGGAATTCCTACGCGCATAATTATTACTTCCTTCCCGCTAAATTGTCCTTCTATTATAAATTTATTACGGATTTGTGAACGTTTCAAACATCTGCTTTACCTCGTTAATCCAGGGCAACGGTGAATAAGATAAGGATGCTTAAGGGGATTCATCCAAAAAACACCTCCAAAACCGCTTCTAAGAGCGGCTCAAGAGGTGTGATGGTAACTGATCTTAATACATTATCCGTTCATGACGCTGCCGCCATTTGCTCCTAGAATTTGGCCAGTGAACATGCTAGCGTCATCCGAAGCGAGGAAGAGAACAGACTTGGCGATTTCCTGAGGGAATGCCAGACGTCCCAGCAAATAGCGGGAGTTGTTATGACTCTCCTCAAGCGAAGAGCGGACATCCGTGAAAGTACCTCCAGGCGCAACTGCGTTAACATGAATATAAGGTGCCAGCTCGCGGGCCAATGATTTGGTCAGAGCAGTAACACCGCCTTTGGCGGCTGCATAGTGCGACAGTTCGGCTGCGCCCTGGCTAGCCAGATCAGAGGTTACGTTAATGATCTTGCCTGATTTCTGCGGTAGCATCCGGCGGGCAGCTTCCTGCGAAGTATAAAAGGCACCATATAAATGAATGCGGATCATCCGATCCCATTCCTCATGGGTCATCTCGGTAATTTTGGCGGTCTTCGCAATTCCGGCATTATTAACAAGTATATCGATCTTGCCGAATAAGCGATCAAGCTCGGCGAACATCTGCTGTACTTGCTGCGGATCGCTAACATCGCCATGGAATATTTCTGCTTGAACGCCGTAGTTTTCTGCCTGATGCTTAACATCAAGCGCTTCTTTGTCGTCCCCATAGTAGTTAATCAGGACATGGATTCCAGCCTTTGCGAATTCAAGTGCGATGGCTTTTCCGATTCCCCGGCTTGCCCCGGTGATCAAGGCAACTTTGGTGGAGGGTTGTTTACTGCTCATGCTAAGAACTCCTTTTTCCCATATTTTGTATATGTATCCTTTGAACTATTTCAAATGTACCAGAAGATAGGACGAATTTCCCTAAATTTTTTTTTAAGAATTTAAAGAACATATTTTGGTGAAGGCGCATGGAGGAGGGAATTAAGATTTTGTCACCCCTTTTAAACTTTGTTGTGATCCTTTTTCTCCCCTAAGTAATATAATGGAGATAGTAACGTAGGTTACTGTTTCGAACTGGAAAAGGTGGTTGAGAAACATGAAGAAACTTGCTTTGTTGGTGATGCCTCTGCTTCTGATTATCGTAATGTCGTCATCGATGGCTTCGAATTCCGAGGCCGCAGAGCCTGCATATAAACCGTTTACTGCGAAGTCCGGCACACAAACCGAGACCGTGTACATACATGAGCTTCGTTCGGATAAGAGTGGCGTTCATGTTGTGGTTGATCCCATTGAGTGGTATGAGGGGGAGGCTGCACAAAAAGCCTTTGCCAAGTATGAACCGGATGCTGGTATTGATGGCCCTTTGGATGGCTATTATATCGTGAATCCTGACGATACGCTGGCAATTTATCCTGTCGCTCCCAATGCTGAAGTGCTGATGCAAATTTATAACCGCGGCGGAGTGGACAGCGATATATCATGGAATGAACCCATCAGTTTGGAGAAATTCATTCATGTTTTTGGTCAGAGCGACCTGTTTGATTTAAGCAATTTCCCGTATCATATTACGATTGAGAATGGTCAGATTACATCCATCGTTCAACAATATATTCCTTGATTTGAGCCTTCTTAAGCCGATATCTGTGAACTTCACATAAAGAGACCGCTGCTTGCGGTCTTTTTTGATATTTATGTTATTACGAAGATATCCAATCAGGGACTTAAGTCTTGGTCGAAGGGTGTTTGAATTTAAGTAAAAATAGTGTCATCCGCAGAATAGAGCATGGATTCGCAGGAAATGGTATCTATATCTATAGAGAAGGTGTAATATGGAAAATAGATGAATCTAGTTCTTTTTAACTATTTTTTTGGAGAGCGTGGATCGAATGATGAACAGGGTACATGATGTTCACTTCAAGAATAATATATTGCTAAAAATACTTAGCGGCTTCTATACGGTATCGTTGGGTGTTCACCTCCTGACGGGAGGGAGTCTTGCCGATTTGCTTATACCGGTTAGCGTTGCTCTGGGCAGTGTCTTGATCCTGCTCGGGTTATATCGGCGCTATCCAGTGGTTGCGATGCTTCTGATGATCTCTTCCCCTTATTTGTATCTTCTTTCCTTGATGGCCACCGGATTGAATCCGTTCAACTTCATTCTGTTAGGCTTCGCGTTGCTGTTAAGCTTGATCTATCTTGATATCCGTCTTGTAATGCTCTCGGGTCTCCTGTACTTGTTAACTGCCATGTATTGGTCCAGAGTGCTGTATGGGGCTGAGATGGTCGCAGGATCAGAGCGCAGTGACCTACTCTATGTAGTTATATTCGACTTGTACGTGATAGCCTTCTCATGGGTGCTCATCAATCTCGTCCAAGGAAGATGGGGCAAATCCGAGCGCGGTCTGACAAGCATTAATCATATTTTGGAGAATATCGATATTACGACCTGGGTCTATGATCTGGGTTCATCCCGGCTCAGCCTGTCACCCGGGATTACAAGGCTGACGGGTCTACCAGCAGATACATTCACGGACTTCCGTGCTTTACTTGAGCTTGTGGAGCCGGCGGATTTACCGCTTGTACAGCTCTCTCTGAAAGAGATGATTATAGATCGGAAAGAGGTCTTGCTAGAATGCAGATTGCGACGAATTAACGGAGACATATGCTGGGTTCAGCTTCGCGGCACGCCGCAGCTGAATGAACTGGGTCACCTCGTCCATCTCGAAGGAGTACTTATTGATATTACGGAGAGCAAGGAGCGCGAAGAGCATATGGAATATCTGGCGTATCACGATGATCTGACAGGGCTTCCGAATCGTGCGTACTTCCATATGCGGCTTAAACAGTACAGGAGTGAAGGTGCCATGAACATGGCATTAATGTTTATCGATCTGGACAATTTCAAGGACATCAATGACACATATGGGCATCATATCGGGGATAGGTTGTTACAGGAGCTTGCCGATCGCCTATCCCGACAAATCAGAGAGAGTGATCTGATCTGCCGGCTTGGCGGGGATGAGTTTCTGATTTTACTCACGAATAGTGATGAGACGCATGCCAGTACAGTAGCGCAGCGGATTAATGCCAGCCTGGCGGTACCTTTTCATTGCAACCATCATCGGCTTCAGGCGACAGCAAGCATTGGTATCTATTATTCAGCGGACGGATGTGAAGAGCTGGATCAGATGATTAACCTGGCCGATGAAGCGATGTATGAAGCCAAGCGGAGCGGGCGCAACCAATATGCTATTAATCATACATGAAGCACAAGAAGCCTTTCTTCCGTATAGAGGAAGTTCGAAAAATCCAATTTTCGAACATGTATTTATTGGTAACGGTGAGAAAGGCTTCTTTTTAAATTCTGAAGAATCCCCGTCTAAATTGCAGCCAGTCCCGCCCAGAGCGGAGAATATCCTTGAAGCCAGGCTTCCTGACCACATAATAAGGCGTAAGATCTCCGCCCCAGTCCGCCTTCGATTCTGCCACCGATGCGATATTGGCCCCGCTAAAATCGAAATGCTTAATCCCTTGGGAGGCGAGGTCCTCAAATTCAAAGAGCTGCAGCTGTTGGACTACCCCATTGGACAGGTGGTCTGTCTTGGTTCCAGCAACCCAGCCGATCGCTTGCCCCGGGTTCAAGAGCAACGTAACATTGGCGCTGACCGGCTCACCGCTCTCGGAATAACAGACATAGCATCGGAAGCTGTCTTCTCCCAAAATACTCTGCGCCAGCTCCAGGTCAGCAGCCGTAATCTGATGGCTGAAGCCTTGCCTTCTTTCCGTCTCCAGCAGGCATTCATAGACATGCTTCATATTCTCGGTCCTCTTGCTGGAATAGCTTCTGGCATTGGCTTTCTTGATTTTATTTCGGATAGCCTTGCTGGCCAGACTTACCGAGTAGGGGAGGTTCAAAATGTATGTATAACGGACATCCACCTGGAAGCCTCGCCAAGTGAACGGCCTGATATCGGTAATGTCCGGGGGCAAAGTTATCGTTACAGCGCCCCTCAGCTTCACTAGATGCTCGATCATCAGCTCTGCGACTTCATGCCATTGCTTGTTTGTGCGGAATGGCTTGGCCGATGGAGTGGCATGGAATATGACGGGATGATACGGATTCTGAGGTGGAAAATAAAACTTGCCATATCTGCTGAACAGCAAGCACTCGCTATAATAATCATCGCACTTCGGCGGCTGGAACCGGAGCAGATCAACATCACATTTCCACTTCAGGCGGTTGAATTCTGCCCACTTGGCCAATGTTGTTTGTTCTATCATTCTCTTTATTTATTCCTCCCTTCATGGTCGGAGCTGAACGCAAGCTCGGTGAAGATCCCGTTCTTCTTCAGACGGTTCACGACATGTGCCGCCTCCATAGAGGAGGCATTCGATAACAGGATCTGCAGCTCATTAACGGGATTCAGCCCGATATAATCATTCTCGCGCAAGTAGGAATCTACGGTATGAAGGTCTTCAAGATGTCCATTGGATAAGTTGGATAGCGTCAGTATCGTATAATCCGTATTGAATTTCCGCTTGGCTTGTTCTCTGGAGCGGAGGACTGCGGTAAATATTTCCGATTTCAACACAGGCGAGCCTTCCATATAGTGTTCGCTTTGATTCAGATACAAGCTGCGGACATGACGCGACATCGAGGAGTTCAGCAGTTCGTTCTGAATATGCTCTTCGTTCAGAGCAGCCTTCGAACTTGCTGCTGCCACTTCTCTTGGTGCAATCGGAGCGGACACAGTGAACCATTCGTAGGTTCTGCGCAGCCCTTCCTCCAGCGAGAATCGGGGCTCCCATTCTAGTGCATTACACAGCAAGCTGTTATCGAGAACAGATCTGAATATATCTCCGGGTCGTGGTTCTGCTCTACGGATCCCTGCCAGCGGATGAAGATCAGATAAGATGCGTACCAATGTGTTGATGGAGTGCTCTGTGCCTGTCGACAGGTTCATGACCCCTGACTGTGGAGATTGGCTAGCTCGGTAAATAGCCTCAGCTACGTCCTCCACATAGATGAAATCACGTGTCTGTTCGCCACTACCATAGACGGTAAGACTTTGATCGTAAAGCATCCTCTCCATAAACA
The DNA here is from genome assembly GCF_003991425.1 of Paenibacillus lutimineralis. NCBI lineage: Bacteria > Bacillati > Bacillota > Bacilli > Caryophanales > Paenibacillaceae > Paenibacillus > Paenibacillus lutimineralis. The sequence goes on along the minus strand of NZ_CP034346.1, from coordinate 6,099,996 downwards.
TGGACACTACGCCGCCTTCTCCAGTCAATCCTTGTCTCGGGCCATACACATTCGCGAATCGGAGACAAAGTGTATTCAATTGATAGAGTTCACTCCATTTACCGCAGTAATACTCCCCCAACAGCTTATTGATGCCATAGGTCGAGACGGGCCTGCAAGGTAAATTCTCGCCCAGCGGAGTTTCCTCACTCAGACCGTAGACAGCCGCCGATGAAGCAAAGAGGAACTTCTTAACATGATGCTTGGCAGAGAGCTGCAGGATGTTCGTCAGGCCTAGAATATTCGACTTTGTATCGGCATAAGGGTTCTCCATAGAAGTAACGATATTGATCTGAGCGGCCAAATGAACGACGATATCGATATTTTGCTCAGCGAATATGGCATCGCAGTTAGGACTCTCAACATCAATGATGTACGAGGTGTGTGGGAATTCAATATGTCTGACATTGCCGGAAGAGATATTATCGATAATGATCACATCACTGCCCTCTTCATAGAACTTCGCAGCGACAAAAGAACCAATAAAGCCGTAACCGCCGGTTATAAGGACTTTCAATATAGTCCCCCCTATATATCTATAATTTCTGGCCCTTTCTATTGTTCAGCCAATTACGGCATGAACGGAGGGTTTCCTTGAATACGGGCAGTCTAACCTGATAGTAAGGGACCAGTTCTCCACCCCATCCTGACTTAGAACCAGCTACCGATGGAAGATTTGCTCCGACCAGGTCGACGTTGTGTATGCCGATTCTGGTCAAATCCTCAAAGGCAAAATGCTGAGACTGCTGAACAACTCCATTTGTTAAATGATTGGTCTTGCTGCCGGCTGCCCAGCCGAAGGACCAAGCCTCGTTCATCACGATAATGATGCTGGCGCTGACAGCTTCACCCTCTGGCGAATAGCAGACATAACAGCGGAAGTTGTCGTGGCCGAGCAATTGTTGGGCAAGCTGGAGATCGGACAAGGTCAGATCATGGTGAAATCCCTTCCGGTTCTCTGTGGCAATCAGACATGGAAATATCTTATTCATGTCTTGTGTCAATGCAGATCTGTAGCCAGTTTGTGTTGCTTTCTTGATCTTGCTGCGAATCTCGGTGCTAGCCTGCTCAAGCGAATACGGCAGTTTGAGATGATAAGTGTATTTAACATTGGCCTTGAATCCACGCCATAGAAATGGGCGAATGTCAGTGATATCTGGCGGAAGAACAAAGCTTGCAGCTCCCCCGTGACGAATGATCTCCTCGATCATTTGATGTGACAGCTGCCGCCATTGCTGGTTGATTCGGTAAGGCTTATCCGTCGGCGTCGGGTGAAAGAAGGTAGGGTGGAACGGATTGAGAGGCGGAAGAAAGAGTTTGCCTTTTTGATTGAAGAAGAACAGGCTCTCAATATAGGCATTCGAATCAGAGTTCTGAAATTTGACAATGTTGGCGCTGCATCCCCATTTAAGATGATTAAAGTCGGCCCATCTAGTCAGCATCTCGTGCTCTTGATGAAGAGTTCCCATAAATCGCCTCCGATTATGATAAAGTGGCGAGGTTAGTTATATCTGGAATTATCTATGAACAATATAGCAAACGTAGACGGACAAGTCATGCAATTTTTGAGTACTAACTGGTTTTTATTGTAATTCTATTTTTTCATTGATATATTTTAGACAAGTCAGCTAGACTCCACCATAATTCGCATAAAATAACGAATTTGGAGTGAGTATTGTGCCTAAAAAGGTATTATTCTGCGCTACTGTAATCTCCCATTTGAAAGCTTTCCATTTACCGTATCTGCGCTGGTTTCAGGAGCAGGGTTGGGAGGTACACGCTGCAACTTATGGAACGGAGGCCGTTCCCTATGTGGACAAGCAGTTCAATATTCCGATTCAGCGTTCTCCATTCAAGCTGGATAACTGGCGGGCTTATCGGCAGTTGAAGGATATTGTACGGGAAAATAATTATGAGATCATCCACTGCCACACTCCGATGGGAGGAGTATTGACCCGACTTGCAGCGAGACAGGCCCGCCGCACAGGCACGCGGGTTCTCTATACTGCTCATGGATTCCATTTCTTCAAGGGCGCTTCATTCCAGAATTGGCTGCTCTATTATCCGGTAGAGAAGTATTTATCTCGCTATACTGACTGTTTATTAACAATGAATGCGGAGGATTACAACCGGGCACTAGACCATCAATTCAAGGCAGGAGCGATCGCTTATGTACATGGGGTCGGAATCGATTTTGACAAATATAAGCCTGCCCATGAACAAGAGAAGAGGCAGCTAAGGGAAATGCATGGCATCGATTCTGACGAGTTCATCATGATTTATGCTGCCGAGTTAAGTCAACGTAAGAATCAGGCCTATCTCCTGGAGGTTGTGTCTCTATTGAGAGAGAGAATTCCCCGTTTTCGGCTGCTTTTGGCTGGGCAAGGTGCATTGGAAGGACAATATCGGGAGCAGGTGAGCCGGTTGGGATTGGAAAATCTCGTTACCTTTCTCGGCCATCGTACGGATATGGATCAGATCTATGCATTGGCGGATATCGCCGTGTCGTCCAGCAGACAGGAAGGGCTGCCTGTAAATATTATGGAGGCAATCGCTACCGGTTTGCCTGTAGTCGCTACAGATGTGCGGGGGAATCGAGATTTGGTAGAGCCGGGGACACACGGCTTTCTAGTTGGATTGGACGAGCCGTCTATATTCGCTGAACGTATCTGGGAGCTGTTCGACAATCCACAACTGAGAGCCGACATTCGCACGAACCGCGACAGACTTATCTCTCTCTATTCAGTGTCTCATGTATTAGGCGAGGTGATTCCAATATACACCGATGCGGCGAGACAGTGGGATATTAAGGAGAGGAACCCGGGTAATAAGAAGGACTCGACCTATCAATATAATGAGAGAGAAATAGGAAAATAGATTTACAGATTATGAGAGAATATGTTAATATTTAATAGACTAATATTGTTGAAATAAAGGCTGATTTCGATTCAACTTTGATAGATTACTCGCATACTATAAAACTATGAATCTATGAAACTCCGAATTGAATATGAGAACGACGAAACGGCAAACCGCGTGAAAGCGCGGGACGCAAAGCTATAGGGGCTTCGTGAGACGACAACTCTCACATGCCAGCCAGTTCCCGAAGGTTCTTAGGATATGAGAGTAGGAGGTCCTGAGACAAGGGGCCTTCTATTTTTTTATCCTAGGAGTGATTATGATGATGAACCGTGTATTCAGAAACATAGTTTTCATAGCTTTAATTATAGTGCTCAGCGGTGTAATCATGCCTGTTCCAGGTAACGCTGCAGCAGTTGCATCGGCAGCTGGAAGTACGGAATTGAATGTGAAGAATTATGGTGCAGTTGGCGATGGAAGCACGGACGATACGTCCGCTGTACAGCAGGCGCTTGATGCGGCAGCGGGCCGCGGGGGCCGCGTGTATTTTCCGGCTGGAACGTATAAGGTGAATCCGGAGAAGACGCTGATTGTCGAAGGGAATACGACGATTATCGGTGATGGAGCAAGCTCTGTAATTCAAGCCAGCAATCGCAGCTTCGGCTGGGAGATGATGAGGGCTACGGGAAGTCATATTGCGATCAGCGACATCACACTGGACGGCAATATGGCTGTGAATCGCGTGCTTGTTATCAGCGGTGGAAGCAGCGATGTGAAGGTCAAGAAGAGTATTGTCTCGAACGCTACGCATAGCAAGGACCCGGCCAGTGACTATTATACTGGCGTTGTGTCGGGAATCGTCGTGTACGGGAATTCCAATCAGATAGAGATTGATTCCACAGAAGTGAAGAATATCTCCGCGGTGAATCTAACTGCTGGCAGCTTGATTTCAAGAGGAATTTACGTGACGACGACCTGGGGCTCCAAGGAGAAGGCAGCGGTGAACGTTGCTATCAAGAACTCTCATATTCATCATATTGGACCGGCGGATGATGGAGACGGTATTTATTACGAGGATCCGAATGTGGATAGCAAGCAGGGCACGAATACGAAGAGTGTCATTGTCGGCAATACATTCGATCATAATGCCAAACGGGCCATTAAGATATATGCGCAAGGGATCACCGTTGAGAATAACCGGATTACGAATTCGTATCTGAACAACAACTATTACAAAGGCAAGGACAGTGGCAAGCTGGCTCCGGACATGTACTCGGGCATTAGTGTATACGGCTCCGACAATACGATTCGGAACAATACGATCAGTGGCGAAGGAAGCTATTATGCGGCGATTGAGGTAAGTGCGTCGCAGACCGTCAGCAATGTTACTGTTCACGGCAATAAGATCAAGATGGGCTCCAAGAGTGCAGTAGAAGGCACGACAGCGATTCGGGTCGGCAATACGAAGCAATTCCAGATCACCAGCAATACGATTGAGAATGCCGAGAAGGGGATATGGACTTGGCAGAATGCGGAGAAAGGCTCTATCAAAGGCAACATGATTCAGACAACAAAGGGCGGAATCGACTTATCCACCTATTTGGAGAACTGTGTCCAGAAGGACATTGTTGTTAAGGACAATACAGTGAAGAGTAAGTCCTTCAATATTTTGCTAGCGAAGTCGAATGTTAATGTAGAGGTATCCGCTGATAATTTCTAAGCATGTTTTTATATAAAATATTGATGAGAACCTTTTGGGCAGTTACGCTGTCCGGAAGGTTTTTTTTGCTTTAATCCAGATTTCTTCGAAGTGAGGAATATTATATATATGCAAAAATAAAATAGAATGTTAGGAAAAAAAAGGTACCAAGATTTTTGTTTTGTGTTAATATAAAAGTGTTAAATTGGTGACTTTTTTCCTAGTCGACACAGTTCTTCATTATTTGTCATATTAATCCACAGTTTGGGGTGAACCGCCGCTTGGATCTTAGTTATTTATTCAAATCCGTAAGGAAACATATGATTGCCTTCTTGATTACGCTTCTAATTTGTGTGGGAGGCGTTTTTTTGTTGAATGCAATTGTAAAGCCTCAATATCAGGCCACTGCTAGTCTAGTAGCAACTCTGGCTTCGGCGGAATCGGGGACTTATAACGACTTCTTGGCCAGCCAGGCCCTGACGAAGACATATGAGGATGCGATCCAGAGTCGTTATATCGCCAATGAAGCGAAGAAGAAATTGAATACGAAGGAGACGGCATATGAGCTTCTGGAGAGGGTTAAGGTCAGAACAGACCCTGGCACTTTGGTTATCATCCTATATGCCAAGCATGATCATCCCCAGGAGGCCGTAGATATCGCTAACAGCTTTGCGGATGCATTTATAGAAAAATCTACAGATATCGTTCCTAATGCGAATGTGATTGTACTGGATTATGCCAACATGGAGGACGCATCGATTCCGGTAAGTCCGCGCAAGATGCTGAATCTGGCGATTGGCACCTTTATTGGCTTCTTCGCGGGATTAGTTATTGTGTTATATCTGGAACGGAAGAGAGGCTCCCGCAGACGTCCGCTGCGTCACATAAATACAGAATCTATGTAAATTTTGATAGTCCAGTGAAGCGAGGTGGAGGAACAGAAATGATCCATTTTGCAATTGTAGGCTGTGGTCATATTGCTATCAAGCATATCGAGGCCATTCAAAGAACAGAGAATGCCGTATTGGCAGGGCTATGCGATACGAATGAAGCGAGACTTACCAAGCTGGCATTAACTTGGCAAGCTCCAGTCTTTACATCGATGTCGGAGATGCTAGAGCACCTTCCCCATCTTGATGTCATCTGCATATGTACCCCTAGCGGTCTGCATGCAGACCTGGCGATTGAGGCCGCTGCTGCGGGGAAGCATCTCATTATTGAGAAGCCGCTGGCGCTCACGCTTGAGGACACGGACCGAATAATTGCTGCAGTTGCCAGATTCGGTGTCAAAGCAACGGTAGTACATCCGAACCGTTATCGCCCGGCGATACAGCATTTAAAGGCTGCGCTCGAACATGAAGCGTTCGGCAAGCTCAGTCATATCAGTGCTGCGGTGCGCTGGAATCGCAATCAGGCTTACTATGATCAGGCGCCCTGGCGCGGTACCAGAGCAATGGATGGCGGCGTGTTGATGAATCAGGCTATTCATAGTCTGGATCTGCTCCTATGGCTATTCGGACCGGTATCCGAGACGAAGGCATTTGCAGATACTCGGTTAAGGAATATCGAAGCTGAGGATACGGCGATAGCAGTGCTCAAATTTGATAACGGTGTATTAGGAACGGTGGAAGCATGCACGACGGTGTATGAGCAGAACCTTGAGGAGACATTGACGGTATTCGGTGAGCATGGTTACGCCATTATCGGGGGAAGAACGGCCAATTGGATCAAAGATTGGAAGTGCGCCTCCATGACGGAAGATGACATTAGACAACTCGTGGACGAAGTCGAGCAGAACCCGTTCGGCGTCCCCGGGCATCAATGCATAATCCGTGACATGGTGCAGGCGCTGTTGGAGGATCGTAAACCGGCCATCTCGTTGCAGGACGGGAGAAGCGCCGTTAAGCTCGTTGTCGATATCGCTAATCAGGGGATGCAGGTGAGAAGTTAAACGGATGGGAGGAGCTGTATGAACGAAAGAGCAATCAGGACTCGGGAGCATAGTGCGGAGTTGCTGGAGAAGCTGGGTAATCAGACAGCGGTTATCGGTGTGATTGGCCTCGGTTATGTGGGGCTGCCATTGGCTGTTGAGAAGGCCAAGGCCGGTTATCGCGTGATTGGCTTCGATGTTCAGGAACAGAAGGTTGCAATGGTGAACAGTGGGTTCAATTATATCGGTGATGTAATTGATGAAGATTTAAGGACTATGGTCGACGCAGGCCAATTGCAAGCAACGGATGACTACTCCTTTTTGTCCAAGGTTGATACCGTAGCGATATGTGTACCGACTCCTCTCGATATATATCAGCAGCCGGATACGAGTTATGTAGAGAATTCCACTCGGGAGATTGCCAAGTACTTGCATCCCGGGATGCTGGTAGTGCTTGAGAGTACGACATACCCTGGTACAACTGAGGAACTGGTTAGGCCCATTCTTGAATCGACGGGGCTCGTATGCGGAGAGGATTTCTTCCTTGCTTATTCACCAGAGCGGATTGATCCAGGCAATAAATCGTTCAATACGAAAAATACTCCGAAGGTAGTCGGGGGTGTAACGGAAGCCTGCTCGAAGGTGGCCATGGAGCTGTACCGTCATGTGCTGGATGGTGAGGTGCATGCGGTGTCCAGTCCGGCTGTCGCCGAAATGGAGAAAATATATGAAAATACGTTCCGTCATATCAATATCGCCCTCGCTAATGAGATGGCGGTATTGTGCAACCGGATGGGAATTAATGTATGGGAAGTCATCGATGCGGCTAAGACCAAGCCCTACGGATTTATGGCCTTCTATCCAGGACCGGGTCTAGGTGGGCACTGCATTCCGATCGATCCTTTCTACCTGACCTGGAAGGCGAGGGAATTCAATTATCACACCCGCTTAATCGAACTCGCTGGCGAGATTAACAATGCGATGCCAGAGTTTGTCGTGCAGAAGATTGCTGAGATCCTGAATCGGAATAAGAAGCCAATCAACGGCTCCACGGTTTATATATTGGGCGTGGCTTATAAGAAAGATATCGATGATTACCGGGAGTCCCCGGTGCTGAAGATGATCGAGCTCCTGCAGGAGCGAGGCGCGACTGTATGGGTTAGTGATCCGCATATTACCTCCTTCAAGTACCGTGGTCGCAGCTATGAGACGGTGGAGCTTACGGAGGATCGTCTGAAGGAATCCGATATTGCTGTAATTGCAACAGATCACACAAGTTTTGATTATGAATTGATCGGACGTACCAGCGAGAGCCTGTTCGATACACGTAATGTGATGAGCGCCTACACCAAGCCAACCAACTACCATCTGCTTTAAGAGGAAATTCAAAAAGTCCACTTTTGATCACGAAGTCAGTCAGGAAGTGAAATCGACATCGAATCTTGAATTCACCCGGGCTTTCCGGTGCTCACGTACAAACTACGTACGCTGCGCTCCTCAAGCCCTAGCTTCATCCAACCTTCTCGGTGCTGAAAACTGGACCTTTTGAATATTCAGTATAAGTTCTTAAATAAAAGTTTTATTTTACTACAACAAATGGGGTAGGGTGATTACTCTATGACTATGAACGAATATTGGGCACACCCATCGGCGATTGTTGATGAAGGAGCAAGCATTGGGGAAGGCACAAAGGTTTGGCATTTCTCGCATATTTCTACCAAGGCAAGTATCGGATCCTCTTGCAGCCTTGGCCAGAACGTGTATGTAGCTCCAAATGTTGAGATAGGTAATGGCGTTAAAATTCAGAACAATGTCTCGGTATATGAAGGGGTTGTGCTGGAGGATTATGTGTTCTGCGGCCCAAGTATGGTATTCACGAATGTGCGCACACCACGCTCTGCTTTTCCTAGAAATACGAGTGAGGATTATCGCGCCACAATTGTAAAATATGGGGCCTCCATCGGTGCTAATGCCACCGTGGTCTGCGGTACGACGATCGGCGAATGGGCACTTGTTGCTGCGGGTGCGGTTGTTAATCGGGATGTGCCGCCATATGCCATGGTAGCAGGGGTTCCAGCCAGACAGATTGGCTGGGTGTGCCAATGCGGGATTACCCTCGCTTTTCGAAATCAGAGGGCGACATGCCCGGAATGTGGTCGGAAGTATGAAGTGATAGAAGAGACAGTACGTATAGCGAAGGAAGTGTGAGAAGAGGATGGATCGTAGAGAGATAGCTGTTCCTGGCAAGATTCCTGTACTGGATATTAGCTGCGAGGTTCAGGCGCTGAAGCCACAAATTATGAGTGCGATTGAGAGTGTCCTTGATCGCGGAGCGTTCATTATGGGCCAGAATGTCAAGGACTTCGAGCGTGAAGTCGCTGAATATCTAGGGGTAAATTATGCCGTAGCCCTAAATTCCGGCACGGATGCCCTGGTTATATCTCTGCTAGCATGCGGAATTGGAGAGGGAGATGAGGTTATCACGACCCCATTCACCTTCTTCGCGACGGCTGAGGCGATCAGCCAGGTAGGTGCCATTCCTGTGTTCGTAGATATTGACCCGGATACGTACAATATGGACACGAATTTACTTGAATCTGCTCTGACTGAGAAGACCAAGGCGATCATTCCTGTCCACTTGTTCGGCCAGTCCGCCGATATGGACCCGATCATGGAACTGGCAAGGCTGCATCATTTGATCGTTGTTGAGGATGTTGCCCAAGCGTTCGGGGGGGAATATAAAGGCCGCAAAGTCGGAACGATCGGCGATATGGGCTGCTTCTCCTTTTTCCCATCCAAGAATCTTGGTGCATACGGGGACGGAGGGCTCGTGGCAACGAATGATCCTGACCTGGCAGAACAAGCTGTGATGCTTCGTGCACATGGCTCCAAGAAGAAGTATTATAACGAGCTGATTGGTTTCAACTCTCGGCTCGATGAGATTCAGGCTGCCATTCTAAGAGTGAAGCTGCCGCATATCGATGAATGGAACGAAGGTCGCCATCAGGCAGCGGCACGCTACAGACGACTGCTTGGCGAGTTCGAAGGCATCATTCTACCTGTGGAAGAGCAGTATAGCAGTCATGTCTACCATCAATATACGATTCGTGTCCGTAACGGCAAGCGTGACGAATTACAGGCCAGGCTGCTTGAAGAAGGAATTAGCACGATGATCTATTATCCGCTGCCGGTCCATCAATTGCCTGTCTATCGATCTATGAATGTAAGCATGCCTGTCGCGGAACGACTCTCCATTGAAGTCTTATCTTTGCCGATTTGGCCGCAAATTGAGGAATCAACCCAGCAGTTTATCGCTGAGACTATCAGGGCGTCACTTTATTAGTCGAGGGGTTATGTGGAAATATCTCAAAAAAATATCTCTGGATAGTTTTTTTCGTAATGTCGTCATCTTAGCCAGCGGTACCATGGTGAGTCAAGTCATCATCTTGATTGCATTGCCGTTCATTACCCGCCTCTATAGTCCCACTGAATACGGCGTGTATTCTATGTACACTTCCATCATCTCCATCATGCTCATGCTTGTATCCTTCTCCTATGAAAATGCGATTACCCTGCCTGAAGAGGACAAAATGGCCAGCAGCCTGTTAAGTCTATCCTTGCGAATTTGTGTAGTTGTCAGCATTCTGGGCGGAGTGGGTGTCTATTTCCTGGCCCATCCGCTATCCGTATGGACGAATGAAGCGGATATTAAGCAATATTTCCCCTTTTTTATTATCAGCTTGTTCTTCGCTGGCTTTTATCAGATTTTGAATACCTGGTCTGTGCGCAAAAAGTATTTCAGGCAGATCTCACGAACCAAATACACACAGAGCATTACACTCGTATCTTCACAGCTGGCATTGGCCCGCCTGCTGCCAGGGCCATCCGGACTCATCATCGGCGATGTGCTCGGCCGTCTTGGTGGCCTTATCCCGCAGTGGAGATTATGGCGCAGGGATGTGAAGCAGCAGCAAATTGAAGTGAACCGGGAGGATCTTAAGGAGAGCGCCTACCGGTATCGCCGCTTCCCTCAGTTATCGTTAGCCTCGAATATGCTGAATAGTCTGGGAATCTATCTGCCGACGATTCTGCTGGCTGCTTTCTATGGACCGCAGGTCGCCGGGTGGTTCGCGCTCAGTCAACGGATTCTCGGTTCACCGATGACGCTGATTACCTCATCGGTGATGAACGTCTATTTATCGGAGTCGTCCGGGTATATGCTGCATGCCAGACATAAGCTGTACCCTTTGTTTATCAAGACAGTACGCAACATTTTTTTAATTGGTGTGTTGATTATATTCGTTATGGTCGTGCTGTTGCCGTCCATGTTCTCAACATTATTCGGGAACGAATGGGCAAGTGCCGGGAATTATGTCAGGTTGCTCGGGTTCATGTATTTAAGCCAAATTGTAGCGAATTCCGTCGGCTCAACCATTGATGTGATGGAGCGGCAGGATCTGCACCTATATCGTGAGATCGCTCGCGTAACCATCGTGCTCGGAGCTCTGTTGCTGGCTAAATATACGGGTCAGAGCGCTGGAACTGCAATATTAATATACGGCTTGGCTTCTACGCTGGGTTATTTGATTCACTTGGGATTGTCCTGGACTGCCGTGAAGAAGTATCGCTATCATGCTGCAGAACAGGGAGCGGAACAGGGAGGTTAATTGAAGGGATGCTTAAGATCAGTTGTCCATTATCCAAACCTGCAGAACGGAAGTATATCTTTCATGTTCTATTCACAGAGTTTCTGGGAATCAACTATGAAGTTGAATTCGAGCAGCGTAATGATGTAGAGATCACTCTACCGGAAGGAAATGAGCACAGATTGGTGCTAGCCGATGTACTGTTCTCAAAGCGTGAAGAGGAATGGCTGAAACCCGGATCCCTTCCCAATAGGCCGCTGGCTAAGCTGGATGTGGCAGGGATGGGGAGTTTTCCGATGATTTATGGGCTGAGGGATTCATCTGTACAGTCCATGATCTTACATACGGATCCGCCGTTCATTCAGTGCAGTCTGGATCTGTTCGGCAGCTGCTTCTTCATGCTGACAAGATATGAGGAACTGGTCTGCCAGGAACGGGACGGCCATGACCGCTTCCCATCCGAGCAGTCTCTAGCCTATCAAGAGGGGTTCCTCAACTATCCGATCGTGAACCGCTATACAGAACTGTTGTGGAGTATGCTGAGCGCTCTATGGCCGGGGTTGAAGCGGAAGCAGAGGGAGAGCCGCAAAGTGATCAGCCATGATGTCGACTATCCGTTCTTCACGTTCCGCCGCAGTAACTTCAGCATCGCCAAGGAGAGTCTTGGCGATGTCATTAAGCGGGGACAGCTTGAATCGGCGATGCGTAAGGCGAGAATGATCGGCTCAGGGGTAACGACGCTGGAACGGGACCCGTTCAATACCTTTGATTGGATGATGGAACTTAGTGAACGGGCCGGAATCCGCAGCAGCTTCTATTTTATTACAGAGCAGACAGAGGCGGATATTGATGGAAATTACTCGATTAATGATCCAGAGATCCATTCCTTGATGATCCGTATCCATGAGCGAGGGCACGAGATAGGCTTGCATCCCAGCTATCGGACATATCTATCTCCCCAGCAGATTAAGCGGGAGTTCCGAATCTTACGCAATGAGGCCGAATTAGCCGGGATACACCAGGAGCAATGGGGAGGACGTCAGCACTTTCTGAGATGGAAGGCCCCAGATACCTGGCAGGGATGGGAGGAGGCCGGACTGCAGTATGACAGTACGCTCGGCTACTCGGACAGACCGGGATTCCGCTGCGGAACTTGCTACGAATATCCGGTATTCAACCTTCGCACGGGAATGGCGCTGAATCTCAGGGAGCGGCCTTTGGTCGTGATGGAACTAACTGTGCTTGATGCGATGCGCAGCGGATCAGACGAAGAACAAGCTTTCGCCGAGATCAGCCACTATTATCGGGAATGCGTCAAATATAAGGGGGATTTCACGCTGCTGTGGCACAACAGCCGTCTGGTCCGTTCCCTAGACCGAAAAGTATTCAGACGTTGTATTGAAGAACTACAGTAGTTACGGTCTACGCCTATGGTGTAGATGAAATTAATCGTAAGAAGGAGACAGGATGAAGATCGCCTATCTGATTCATTGGAATGAAGGACCAGGCAGTGGCGTGTTCAAGAAGGTGCTAGGCCAAGTCACGGCTTGGTCCAGGCTCGGCCATGATGTAAGCCTGTTTCTGTATACGCATCACTGGGAACAAGACTGGAATCAGGAATTCCAGGACATTCCTCTGCATGTACAGCGTTATCGGGGAGGATTCGGACGATTATCAGACTTCCGTCGGTTAATTACCGAGGTTAAGCGGTGGGAGCCGGATGTCGTATATCATCGGTTCGATCTATATTATCCCGGACTGCCGTCTTTGTTGAGACGTATACCTTCTGTTATAGAAGTGAACACAAATGATTTGACAGAGATGCAGAGTGGAGGCAAACTCAGATATTTGTACCATCGTCTGACCCGGGCCGCCGTACTAAAGGCAACGTCAGGATATGTGTTCGTAAGTGCTGAGCTGGCTGAAGAAGTGCATTTCCAGAAGTATGTCCAGGATAAGGTAATTATCGGCAACGGGTTCGACCTGTCCGGTGTAGCTTCGTCTCCGCCAGAGAAGAGAGAGGATACAAGAATTATCTTCATAGGAACCCATGGCCAATCCTGGCATGGGGTTGATGAGATTGCCCAGCTCGCACAGGCTCATCCGGACTGGCGGTTCGATCTGGTGGGGATCTATGCTTCTCACTTGGAAGGTCCTGCACCCGCTAATATGATCTTCCATGGCAATTTAGTGCGTGAAGAATATGAGCCATTGATGAACGAGGCGGATGTTGCTATTGGAACGTTGGCCTTATACCGAAAACGAATGGCTGAGGCTTCTCCGCTTAAAGTAAGAGAGTATCTGGCATATGGGCTGCCCGTTATCATTGGCTATAAGGATACGGATTTCCCGGAACCAGTTCCTTTCATTCTTGAATTGAAGAATGTGCCGGACAGCACAAGCATGGATCAGGAACGAATCGAAGGTTTTATTGAGAAATGGCGCGGAAATAGAGTAGACCGAAGCTTGATCAAGCATCTGGATACGGCATCGAAAGAAGCGGAAAGGGTGGACTATATGGAGCGGATTATGAAGAAGGATGCCTCAAGATGAGTCTGCATATAGCATTGCTGTTTGTGCTGGCTGCGATAATCATCCTCTTCCTGCTGCAATGCATCCTGTATTTTAAGCTGAAGATCGATGCTGCTTATGTGATCGGCTTCTGTCTTTATTTTGATATGTTCGGGTATTTCTATAAGCAGGTGTTCCCTGGTAATGCTCTATTCCTGCTGCTAGCTATTCCCTTCGTACCTGCGGTCATTGCCTGGTTCAGTCGGGAGAGAGAGGCTCATGTGCTGCTTAAGGACCAAGGCGTGTGGTTATGGGGAATCTGGTTCTTCTATGGGTTGGCTAGTCTGGTCTGGACCGTACCAGGCTCGGCGGGGCTCAACAAGCTGGTTATTCTTGCCGTCCATGCCGTCATTCCGGGGCTGTACGCCTATATCATCTACAAGAAATATCGCAGGTTCTCCTGGACCGTGCTGGCGCTATTCGGCTTCGCTTTTGCACTTGTTCATCTCCTGTTTGGAGAATATTCGGAGATGTATCCGGGTCGGTTGTCGCTGCCGAACAGCAATCCGATCTTTAATGCCCGCATGTCGCTGATCACGATAACCGTCTGTATATGGGGCAAGAGAATCCCGTGGCCAATTCGGATAATTACGATCGCTGTAGCGGGCGCATCGGCATTTGCTACACAATCCCGCGGCCCGATCGTTGCATTTGTGATCGCTAACGGCTTGGCTGTTGCCTATATCTTATACGGAAAATATAAGCGCGGCGAGCTTCGATATTTACGCAGATATGTTGCCGGAATGCTATTTGTGCTTTGTATCGGTGGCCTAGTGGCGGCTCATTATGCAGATGAGCTTCAGACCTTGGTGAGTACAAGCAGATTTACTATATTTTTTGATCGAAGTCAGTTGGTGGGCGACGCCAATTATATCGGACGGCTTGATTTACAGTCCAAGGCGATGGATCAATGGAGCGCCCATCCCTTTATGGGTGCCGGTATAGGGAGCGTGACTCCTCCGCTGGCCCACGATTTCCCTCATAATGTGGTGCTGGAGATCGCCTCCGAGCTGGGAATCATCGGGTTTGGTCTCTGGTTCCTGGCGTATGTCTTCTCACTGGTGTCAGCCCGCCACTCGCTTGCTTTGGCTGTATTGCTACTGCAGACACTGGGAACGGCCTTACTTAGCGGAGATATGGGCTTTAACTTTGAATATCTGCTACTCGCTCTGCTGGCTTGTGCACTTGCCCCGGGCAAAGATAAGGAGGTCAGTCAGGATCATGCTCAAAATTATGTTCATACTCACCGGTCTTAATTATGCCGGGGCCGAGAATCAGGTGGTTCAGCTCTGCAGGGGATTCCTCAATAGGGGCCACCAGCCTATGATTGTCAGCATGATTAAGCCAGAAGCCTACCTGGATGAGCTTGGTGAACTTGGAGTAGAAGTTCGGACACTTGGCATGACGAAAGGGATACCCGACCCGCGGGCAGTATTCCGATTGCGGCGGATTGTGCAGGAATTTCGGCCGGATATTGTGCACAGTCATCTGGTTCATGCCAATATATTGGCACGGGTGACTCGTCTATTCGTATCTATGCCGGTACTAATCTGCACTGCCCATAATGTCAATGAAGGGGGCAGAGCTCGTGAGTGGCTCTATCGTGTAACGGATCCGCTCTGTGAGCTGACGACAAATGTGAGTGAAGAGGCAGTCAGACAGTATGTAGCGCGCAAGGTCGTTCCTGCCCATAAGATCAGGTTCGTTCCGAACGGAATCACACTGGACAGCTTCGGTCAGGAACAAGCTAGTGAGTTATTGAGCAAGGAGTTGGGGATTGAAACTGGTCAGTTCGTATGGTTGGCGGTCGGGCGGCTTGTTCCAGAGAAGGATTATCCGAATATGCTAGATGCCTTCACGGCAGTACTTACAAGGCACCCCAATAGTGTACTGCTTATAGCTGGGACGGGACCAGAGCGTGCGGCGCTTGAGCAGTATAGCAGGGAGCTGGGGATCGAACGGAATGTGATGCTTCTCGGGATACGCAGAGATATCCCCGCTTTGATGAATTTTGCCGATGCCTATGTGATGTCCTCGAAATGGGAGGGCTTCCCTATGGTGCTTCTGGAGGCATCCGCTAGCGGTCTCCCGATGGTTGTGACGGATGTAGGCGGTAATCGAGAAGCGGTGCAAGATGGGATCACAGGCTTGCTGGCTCTACCTGGGGACAGCGGTCAGTTAAGCCAACGTATGCTTACATTGATGTCGTCATCCTTAGCCGAGCTTGAGGAGATGGGGGAACAGGCCCGAAAATATGTGAAAGAACGATTTGATATAGAGGTTATTGTTACGCAGTGGACCAGTATATATGAACAAAAGGGTTTATCGCCGGGGGTATGAACCGTGATTAAGTTGATTCGGTTAAGTGGCTCGAAGGTCGTCGTGTTGATCTTGGATTGCCTATTTATTTATGTCAGCTATTTGCTGGCCTATAATCTGAAATTTCAGGGAAATGTTCCGCAGGAGCAATGGCAGTCCTTCTTCCACTATGCTCCTTGGTTAGGCTTGTTCACAGCCATTACTTATTATTTCTTCAATCTATATGATTTTGCCGGAAGGCAGAAGCCGACCAAATGGCTGTTCAATTTGATCGTTGCCCATGTGGTCTTCGTCGTTGAGCTGATTGTATTGAACTATTGGGTTAGAACCTTCAGTCTGCCGCGAAGCGTCGTCGTGATCGCTTTTCTAATTCAACTCGTGCTGACATTCAGTCTGAGGCTGCTGCTGTTCTTCGTTCAGATTCGCGGCTTCGGCAAGAAGCGGGTGCTGCTTGTTGTTAATGCCGAGCCGTCGTCCATCCATACGCTGCGTAAGGTGATAACCGGGGGGCAGATATGGTTCCGTATCCAGCGGGTGTTCATTGTAGGCAGTGGAGAGAGGGAACTGAACTCTTCCTTCTGGGAGGAGGTCGACGTGCTGATGTTTGGACCAGATATTCCGGATCAGGTGAAGACAGAGTTGATCCAGGCCGCAGGCCAGCGCAATATCGAGGTTCTGCTGATTCCTGATTTCTATGAGCTATATTTAATGAAAGCCGAGATGCAACAGATTGACGATCTGATGGTCTATTCGATGATGCCGCCTGAGCTGACAATCTGGGAGCGGTTCGCCAAGCGCTGCATCGATCTCGTGATTTCTTCGCTGCTGTTATTGATAGCCTCACCGATCATGCTGCTGATGTGGGTGATCATCCCGATGACGTCGCAGGGCAAGGCGCTGTTCATGCAAGAGCGGGTCGGTCTGCATGGTCAGGAGTTTCGTGTATTTAAGTTCCGCAGTATGGTCGATAATGCGGAGCAGCATACAGGGCCGGTTCTGGCCGGGGCTGGAGACGCAAGAATTACCCGCTTCGGACAATTCATCCGCGCGACTCGGCTTGATGAGCTTCCACAATTGATTAATGTGCTGCGCGGTGAGATGAGCCTAGTTGGTCCAAGACCGGAACGGGCCTACTTTGTGGAGCAGTTCAAGCTAGAATTGCCTCATTACACGTACCGTTTAATGGTGAAGCCAGGACTTACCGGTCTGGCCCAGGTTATGGCCAATTACACGACGACACCATCGGATAAACTGCGGTATGACATGATGTATATCAAGAATTATTCACCGATCCTGGACTTGAAGATTCTGGTTCAGACGATTGGAGTTGTTCTGCGCCGCGATCAGTCTAAGGGATTGGAGACCCCGGAAGCCTCGGCGCCCATGGATGTGGCGCAGTATCTGCAGGACGCCGAGCTTGAGATTGCTGCGGTGGGGGATTAAGGTTGGCTGGATTAATCCAGATTAGCGAGTGAGAGAATACGGTCCTGATTGGCCTTGATCTTATTATCTTTGACCTGTACCTTCGATTCGGTATAAGACATCGTAGGAGCGAGGAACAAAATGCCGTATTCCACATTAGAGATCGTATTATTCGATATAATGCCGCTCTGGCTCTGACTGATCGGTGAGAAGATTCCCGAGCGCATGTTGGAGATCGTATTATTGGCAATTTTGAAATTGCGGATGCTCCCCAAGCGTATACCATTGGTGTCAGTAAGATCGGTGTTTGCACCATTGGATATTTTATTATTTTCAATGGCGATGTCCGTCAAGCTCCCCATGTCTGCTTCGATTGCCGAATAGTAGCTGCCTACGCCATCGATCGTATTGTTCGTGACCTGCACATGACTGGCATACACGGATATGGCTGCGAACATGTCCTGCGGAATCGGGTCCCGAACCGGGAAGAAGCGGTATGGATTATCTCCGTTATAGGAGTTCGTGATGTGATTGTCCTTGACCGTAACACCTGGGGCAGCAATCTTGATGCCTCTCTTGGCTACATGGTGGATACGATTTCCTTGGATCAACGAGTCTGACAGGCTGGTTCCCGCGGGAGTCTTGTCGAAGTAGATAGCGTCTGCATCTTCACGGGGAGTAATGTAGGAGAAGATGTTGTTAATAATTTTCACGTTACGGGCAAAAGGCTGTCCAGGTTCGCTCCACACTAAAATCCCCCGGGCGATCGGATCGCTATGAATCGCGGAGATACCGGTGATCGTCGACTGTTGGATGGTAATACGTTCGGTATTGCCGTAGATCAGGATCCCGGAGATCAAGGCATTGTACTGCGGTAGCTTCGGATCATCCGACTGGGTAATGTTTTTAATAGAGGAATTGGTGATCGTCACATCCTTCGAGCCGGTGTGGACGCCAATTCCTCTTATTAATTTGTGATTCCCATCAATATGGATCCCGTCGATGCGGATATGCTGTCCAGTGATCCAGAAGGCTTCATAGCCAAAAGAAGCGGAGGAGGAGAGTCTGGTAAATTTCAGTACTGGCCTGCCCTTGCCAATCACTTGGACATGGCTCTCTACACGGAGAGGCTCATCCAAATCAATAAGGTATGTTCCTTCAGGAACGAGGACCTTGCCTCCCCCAGGTTTGTCCGCCACGGTCTCCAACGCGCTTAAGAAGGCTTCGGTATCATTAGCGATTCCGTCCCCCTTGGCCCCTGCATCTTTTACGTTAATCGTAAATGGGGCTGTCTGCTCCGCGGCTAGAGCGCTTCCCGAGGCGGGAATGAGATAACAGAAGGTCATGATGATCAACAATACGATAAAAGATTTAGAATTTTTCATTTCATGTCCTTTCATTTCTTAGTCCTCCAATAAGTGCTGTGAAGATTCAGCCCATTCCTCCATATCAGGAATCCAATAGTACAGATTCGATTTGACGATCGGATCCATGGCTCTACCACTATGCCCGGGTAGCTGTACATACTGGAAATCGTCTTCTTTCATGTCTTTGGCCATCCAGGCCAGGCTGATGATATCGCTGTCGCTTAAGTTTGTGTCGAGAATATCCTCTCTAACCTGGCTGATTAGGGAAGGAAGCTTGGTAATGTTCTGAGGTCTGATAACCGTCCGAACAATTTCCTTCAACACCATGGCTTGATTGGCCTGTCTGCCGGAATCGCCTCCCGGTAGCGATTTGCGCTCACGTACGAGATCCAGCGCTTCAGCACCACTGAGGTGATTATCCCCGGCAGGGAAGGTCTTATGGCCATACGTCAGCTTAACGGGTTTATCGAGATTGACATCGAGTCCGCCGATCGTATCAATGAAATGTTCAAAGCCTTCGAAGTCAGTTTTGATATAGTAGTTGATCGAACAGGAGAAGAGATTGCTGACAGCCTGAATCGAAGCCAGGGTACCGGTATGGGTATCGCCGTTCATTTCTCCGAGGATATGGGCGTGGTTAATCTTGGTGTAGCCGACCCCGGGAATGTTCACCTGAGTATCTCGGGGAATGGATATTAGGCTAATTGTGTTCTTATCAGAATTCACGTGAGCGAGCATAATGACATCGGTTCGTGATGCCTCATTGTCTCTGGCATCGGTTCCGAGAATGAGAATATTGAAGCGGGTCTGTTTGGAATCAGTTGGAGTAGGATTCTGAGGTGAAGGGTCCGTATGCCCTGTCTCGTTCTGTGTTTTTGGGGCGGCCTCCTCCTGCTCTGGTACAGCAAGTACTGGAATAGCGGCATTGCGGAAGTGAGCAGAAGGCTCGAACTTCCAATACATATAGAGGCCTGCTCCTATGAGTATAAGCAAGGCTGCACTTAAATAAATATAGATCTTCTTGATTTTCCAATTTCTCAATTTCATGCCGCTAATAAGCCTCCCTTGGCCGAATAATAAGATGCCGAGCTTAACGGCATGGGTTGCATGGCACATGAGATGCTTATCTAATCTGGATTGTAACTGATGGCAGCCCTATCCGTAAACTGTTATCCTGCAGAGGCTGATCCATCTATCGGCATCGAGCTTCCATCCCATCGCAGCACGAATCGGGAGAACTCCAACTCTGGCAGAGGCTTGCTGAACAGATAACCCTGAAATTGATCGCATTCCAGATCGGTCAAATATTTAAGCTCATCCGGCGATTCGATTCCTTCGGCAACGACCCGTAGATCCATATGGTGCCCGAGTTCAATAACGGCTCGTACGATCGAGGATTTCCGGCTGTCTTCGGTAATTCCTTGAATGAAGGAGCGATCCAACTTCATCTCGCTAATCGGCAGGCGGTCCAACTGACTGAGCGAGGAATAACCGGTTCCGAAATCGTCCATAGAAATATGGATCCCCATCTTCTTCAGATCTTCCATCATCCGTACGCCATACTCTACGTTTCTGATCAGCGTCCCCTCGGTAATCTCAAGCAGGAGGTACTGTGGCTCCAAACCGGTCTCATGGAGAATCCGGGTAATTGTCGGAATCAAGTTGCTCTGGTAGAAATGCCGGGCGGAAATATTGACGGCGACCGGGAAGCGAGGCATTCCTTCGAGCTGCCAGATCTTGTTCTGGCGGCAGGCTTCCTGCAGCACCCATTCGTCGATATCAAGTATAACCCCGGAATTCTCCGCGAGCGGGATGAACTTAGCAGGAGACACCATGCCGTATTCCGGATGGAGCCAACGGATCAGGGCTTCCGCTCCGATTACTTCGCCTGAAGAAGCATCGATCTTAGGCTGGTAGTAAAGCTTGAATTGACCTTCCAGAAGAGCAGCCTTGAGCTCATTCTCGAGCCTCATATTCTCCTCGCGCTGGTTCTCAATCAGACTATCGTAGAAATGATATAGTCCGTCGCCTTGCTCCTTGGCTACATACATTGCGATATCAGCGTTGCGCATGACAGCATCGATATCGTCTCCGTCGTAAGGGTATACGCTGATGCCGATGCTGACTGACATGTAGAGTGCCCGTCCATTAATTTCGAACGGTTCCTCGCATATATCGCAGATAGTCTGGGCGATTTGCTGAACATCGGAAATATGCTCGTAATGAAGAATGAACAAGAACTCATCGCCACTAAGTCGGAACACCTTACATTGCTCCGAAATAATTCGGGAGAAGCGCTGGGCTATGTCATGCAGCAGTTCATTACCAATGGCATGTCCGAGCGTGTCGTTGACCTGTTTGAAGCGGTTCAAGTCGGCGAACATAATAGCAAAGGCGGGCGAATCCTCCGGTGTATCGTCGATCGGTTTATCGAGCCCCAACGTCTTGATATATTCCTGGAAGTGAAGACGATTAGGCAGTCCAGTCAATTCATCATAGTACGCTAAATGATGCAGCTTCTTCTCTGATTTAATGAGTCGGGTCGTCTGTTCCTCCAACAATCTAGTATTCTTGAGGGAGTTCTGGAACATATGAATCAAATTGCCGGACATATATTTGAAGTTGTGGATCAGTGAGCGGATCTCGTAGATCGAGCTCTCCGGCCACTTGATCTTCTGGACGGTATACAGCTTATCGGGCAGATCCGTCGTCAGAGTAGCGAGCTGTGTCAATCCGCGCAGCAGGCGATGGTTCAGCCATTGGCCGATCGTTGAGCCGCAGATGACGAACAACAGCAGACTCAGAAACTGAATTAGAAATTGTTTATAGATCAGTTCCTGGTCATGCTTCATCGGAACATAAACGAATAATTGTAGTGCTTCTGAGGACTGAATCTCCAGCGGTATTTTATACACATAAGATGCTTCGTTCCACCCTTGAATCGGAAAGATCCGGCTTTCATAGGCAGGGACATTCATATAGAACTCATGCTTGCTTGATGTGTGAGGCGGATCGATATCGTAGTGATGGGAGCCTTCTGATGGAATCGGAGTATGACTGGAAGCAATGATGGAGTTGTTGTGGTCGATGATGGCGATCTGATAGTATCCGTCCGACACTGGCTGCTCTGTAAGTTCCTGAATATAGATTCGGTAATCGTCTGTGGACAGCGGCTCGCTTTTCATTTGCTGCAAGGCGGATAATTCTTTGGATATCGAGCTAGCTGCACTGGTTGCCAGCTTGTAAGAATACTGCGATACTGAAGCATAGCTGCTCCAGCTGTTATTTAAGATAAAGATGAGAAACGGCAGTGCAATAGATACAATAATGATATGGAACAACACTTTACTGAAAAATAGCGGCTCGATCCGGAATGAAATTCCCGGCTTAAGCCAGCGCTTGGGCAAGTATTTCCATATGATGTCGGCGAACATCACATTGAACAGCCCGTTGGTTGCAGAAATCGTGATCAGCAGCCATAGCTCCATAGAGACGGTGCGGTACATCGTCCAATAAGCCAGGAAAATAGCTGGGATACCGATTACCATCCAGAACAATGCATCCGTGCGCAGCATCCGGTCTCTCTTGCTCCACTTCAGTGAAAGGCCAATGGCTATGATCTCAAGCAGAGACAGCAGCACAATATAAGGTCTGCCCAACATGAATATGGATACACCATAGACAAGAACGGCCGCAGCAAGACCGTATGCATTGCCATAGCAGCGAAGCAGCAGCAGCAGGATGACGTTTGTGAACGACAATGAGATGCTGAAAATAAGGTGCAGCTCATGCGACTCGCAATAGAGGGCGAGTGCTAGGCCGGCCAGATAAGCCACGGCGAGCAGCAGGTTTCGTGATCTCCTTTGCATCATTTAGTGCCCCCCATGGAACAGAGAATTATTGGAAATGTAGGAGATTAGTGTATCGAACACACTCATTTAATTTCTACATGTTTACAGAATTATCCTCCATCATCATCAAATTACTCGGAAAAAATAGAAAAAAGTATGGATGGAAAACTGGATTCATGTCGAAAAGTGTGTAATTATTATGAATTGTCAAGGATATTTAGAATAGAGGGAATGACACTAAGTATGGCGATTAAGAAATTTTTGCAACTAGTAGAGATCAAGACGAAGACGGCGAGTATGATACCCTTCCTGTTCGGAACGGTATATGCGATATTTCGTTTTCAGGAATTCAAGCTAGAGCATTTTTTGTTAATGCTGTTCTCATTGCTCAGCTTCGATATGGCCACTACGGCCTTGAACAATTTTTACGACTATAAAAAAGCAGCCAGGAAGCATGGCTATGGCTATGAGATCCATAATCCGATCGTAAGCTATCGTATGAAGCCAGCTCGGGTCGTATTGCTGATTGGTATATTACTGCTCATTGCGGTAAGCGCCGGTATCGCGTTAGTGTTACAGACGGATCTGCTGATCCTGCTGCTAGGCGGACTCTCCTTCGCGGTAGGGATTCTCTACTCGTTCGGGCCAATCCCGATTTCAAGAATGCCGTTGGGGGAGATCTTCTCGGGGCTATTCATGGGCTTTGTTATTATGTTCATATCTGCTTATATTCAGGCCGGGGATCGATTGGCCTCTCTAACGCTAGAGGGGGGAGTTGCTGTACTTCAGGTGCATCTTTTGGAGATCGTGCTTCTCTTCCTCGTATCGGTTCCGGCAATTCTCGGTATTGCGAACATTATGCTGGCCAACAACATCTGTGATATCGAAGAGGATATTGAGAACAAGAGATATACACTTCCAGTCTATATTGGCAGAGCGAATGCTTTAATGCTGTTTAGATTGATGTATTACGCGGCCTTCATCGATCTGATCGTCCTGATCTTCCTGGGGGTTAACCCGCTGCTCTGTCTGCTGACTTTATTAACCTTGTTTCCCATCAATAAAAATATCGGACGTTTCACCAAGCTTCAGACGAAGAAGGATACGTTCGGACTCGCGGTCAAAAACTTCATGATGATGAATGGAGCGAGGATAATCATCCTATCTGCAGCAATCCTTATATCCCTATAAAGAGGGAGTTCAAGTTGAAAACAGGTTTATTTGAACACATAGCCGAAATAAAAAAGCGGATCATTTAGATCCGCTTTTTTGGTGCAATCATAATTCCGGCGCCGATGACCACGAGGGCAATAGCCAACACAGGTTGTCCGAAGATCATACGGTTGTACAGCGCTCCGAGCGAGAATACAGCGAAGAACAGCAAGGAGAGACCGGCCAGAATGTTAATCGGGATGAGCAGGTACTTGTTACGGTTGCCGAACCAGTAGAACTCGAACAGTCCGACTGCAGGAGCAAGGATGAAGCCTGGCCATAAATACTGCCAGCTATCGAACAGGGTGGAGATTTGGCAGACAAGTCCTACGGTGAACAAAATGCCGCCAGGGATTAGTAGTCCGATTGCTCTGCGGCTGGTTACAGAGAAGTACATCCAGTGGAAGAATAGACCGAGGGGCAACACGAACATCGTCGGCCAGAATTGCCCGAACAGGGTGCCGGCACTAATCGCTTCTCTACGGAAGAAGAGTAGGTACAAGCCGAGTAGAATGAGCACCGGGCCAAACCATGATTTCTTATTCATTTATTTCCGTCCTTTCAAGAGGTAATTCAAAAAGTCCGTAGCCCCTAGCTTCATTCAACCTTCTCGGTGCTGAAAACCGCACTTTTTGAACACACACTTCAAATACTATCTGGTAACATCGTACCATAAAAGTCCATGCCTCACTTCGGTCTCGGGGGAAGAAAAAATCTAGACTTTAGTCCAGTTGCTAGGTGATCTATTTTTCCACTATCCCTCTCCATGAAAAGGTGTATAATGAAAAGTGATAAATATCACATACAACTATGAAAGGAGCGTGGAGTAGCTGGTTAGCGTATGGACAAGATTCAAAAAGGCTTCACGGTTCAAAGTCATTCCCGTCATGTTGGTTCCTGTATTCCTCGGAGCGCTTGGGGCCTACGTGTGGAAGGGCATATTTCATCCGATGCTTTTTATAATTACATTAATCGGTGCAGGTGCGGCGCATCTGTTCTCGAATATGATCAATGATCTATGGGATTACCGCAGTGGAGCGGATACGGCAGCCAACAACACTCCTGAGGTGATCTCGACCAATTCCGGTTATCTGGATAACGGTACAATGTCTGAGAGAACCTTTGCTATAATCACCTGGTCATTGCTCGGCTCGGCTGTACTCTGCGGCGTCGTGCTTAGTATATTCAGCGGCTGGCCCATTCTTGTCTTCTCGGCACTGGGGGGACTGATCGCGTATTACTATGTGGCGCCTCCTATCCAGTTTGGATACAGGGGCAAAGGCCTTAGTGAGCTGGCAATCCTGCTCTCTTTTGGCGTTCTGCCCATTATGGGGTCATATTACGTGCAGACAGGAGATTTGAGCTTTCGCTCAGCCCTGCTGTCGCTGCCGATCGGGATTCTGACGACACTGCTGTTGTTTAATCACCATTTCTTACACTGGCAAGCGGACAAGCAGGCCGGCAAAAATACATTGGTCGTCGTATGGGGAGAGAAACGGGCTTTGGCCTTCTCCAAAATGTTACTGCTGCTTGCTTATGCTTCACTGGTGCTTTGTGTTGTACTACGAATCCTGCCGTTCTATTCCCTGATTGGACTAATAACGGCGATTCCGTTATATCGGGTATATGGCAGATTGAAGGAGCATAATCCTTCTACGGCATATTTGCCGCTAATGGGGGCTTCACAGAAGGCATCGGTCCGCTGTGGCCTGATTATGATTGTAACATTATTGATCCAAGGCATTATTCAATAATTTCTAAGAGAAAGAGAGACGAACATACATGGAAGAGCAAAAAATATTCGGAGATTTTCATACGATTCTAAATGAAGGACAAGTCTGGAAAATGGGCGGTTTCCCGCTTCCCGATGGTTCGTTCTGGGAATACCGTGAGCCTGAGGCGGTTGTCATTGTGCGCAATGGAATTCTGTATGTCCGCGCACCATTAAGCCGTCAGAACAATCAAATTCAAATTCTCGATAATGCCAAGCATATGTATTATTCCGTTGAGGATGTCATTGTTCCGGAAGAGGGAGAAGTCAGCTTCGAATTGCAAATTCGTGCCCGTACACAGAATACGGTGCCTGGAGACCTGTACGATGGTTATGTGTCGCTGAACCTGCTTGACTTCACGACGGGCGCGGCGCTGGACTTCTTCGCAGGTAATGATAAATACGCGAGTGTCTACGCAGTATTGCCATTCCCGGGTGTTAAAGTGCCGGATAGTGACAAGACGAAGTATTTCTGTGTGTTCAAGGAGGATACCGACTTCGAAGCGCGTGAATTCAATACTTATAAAATCACTTATAACCGTGCTGAGGATGAGGTTATCTTCTATCTCAACGGGAAAGAAGTTCGCCGGGAGAGCGGTGTTCCAATCAAGTTCAACCGCTTTACGATTGCCTTGGGCATCATGACTGAGAAGGATATTTCCCCGGAAGGCAGTGTGTCCGTGCATGGCCAGACCGTTATTGCAGAGTATTCACCTGTAACGGTAACGATTAAGGACAATAACTAAGCCCTACTTGTTATTCTGGCCTGGAAGGGCTCCTGCAAGGGTATAAAAACTGCTCCTGCGGCAGACGCTAACTAGCGATTGGCACTCTTAGCATGTATGATCTGGAGGTGAATCGCAGCGTGGCGAAGCGAGACAGGAAGGCTGGCAATGGCAGCAGTAACGGACAGAATGCAACCACCGGCAACGGTGGAGAAGGCGGAGCTGGACGTCTAAGCCAGTTCAAGAACCATTCTAAGGACGGGAAGGGTGCTTCGGATGATTTCATATCCGGAACCGACAAATACCGCGGCTAAAGGCAGATGCTTACGAAGTCATGTTTCTTACGGAAACATCTAGGTGCTCACGTACCAACTACAAGCGAATGCTTCCGAGGCCGTTTTCTCCGAAAACGTGTAGCTTCGCTCCTCTGGCCCTAGCTTCACCCAACCTTCTCGGTGCTGAAAAGTGAACTGTCTAAAAAGCCACACTTGCAGATTGGCCTGCGAGTGCGGCTTTTTGGCGTACAATTGATCGCTGAGGTTATTTCTGCGTGCCGTGCGGTTTGCTGGGGAGCTGGCCTGCAGGGTTTCCTTTTCCCTGGCGTCGTTTATTAGCTTCATCCTTGGCCTGCTTATCATGCAGCTTCTCAACGAACTCATGCGTGTTATCCATTTGAAGCATCCTCCTCGATGGTCTGTCTTCTATAGTCTGTGTCAGACGTTACTATGCCTCAATTGCCTTTATTTCATGCCGAACAGCCAATGATTGTAGCTGCTATGATTAGAATAAGAACTTACTAAAAATAAAATTTAAAATGGTTGACAAAAGCGACGGTATAATTTAGGCTAAATTATGATGAATTGATAATGATTATCATTATTGATCAACAAACCCGTCTGTCTTGCCGGCAGCATTAACTTTGACTTCCTCTAGGCCAGGGGAAGGAAAGTAAGGACGAGAGATGAAGAAGAGATATTTAGCAGCTTTGTTAATTCTATTATCCATAGCTTCCCTATTTATCGGGGTTAAGGATATTTCACCCATTTTACGGGGGATTCCGTGGCATTATGGTATCGCTGATGCTGTCCAACTCAGCCGGACCGCTGGTGAAGACGAGTATCGCCTTTGTATGCTCCCTCGTAGGTAATTGTCTGTGAATCTGGGCATCAGCTACGAATACGTAGCAAAGCGGGTACCCATTGTCGTAGCGATCCTCGTATCGATCTCGACCGCTCTGGTTGGTCCAATTACTTTCCTGGGACTGCTGGCTGCAAATGTAGCCTATCAGTTCTTAAGTACTTACCGCCTTAAGACGTTGATCTTAGGCGCTTCCTTAATCAGCTTCATCGCTCTCGTCAGCGGCCATCTGAATAAAAAGCACATAAAAATATAATATAGATATTAATTTCATTAATTTAATAATTTGCTTGCCTATTAGGCTTATATCTTAGGAGGGTATATGAGAAAATCTAATTACTTAAAGTTAACAGTTGCCATGCTTGCCATTTTTGCTTTGGTCTTATCAGCTTGCTCGAATTCAAATAATAAACCTGCCGCATCGAATCAACCTGCTGCGTCGAGTCAACCTGAGAAACCTTCAACGGTTGAAATCACTGATGCACATGGAACGGTTACTGTTCCTGTAAACCCCAAAAATGTAATTTCATTGGATAGTAGGACTTTTGAAACTTTAGCTGATTGGGGAATTAAATTAGCGGCTGCTCCAAAGGATGTAATGCCTGCGGATTCACCATATGTAAAGGATGATTCCGTTCAGAATATTGGAAATCACCGTGAACCAAATCTTGAAGTTTTAGCAGCGGCAGACCCTGAACTTGTAATTATCGGTCAAAGATTTGCTAGCTATTATGAAGAGATAAAAAAATTAGTGCCAAATGCAGCTGTTATTGATCTTAATTTTGATGTTTCTGAGAAAGCTGCTACACCGGGAGAAAACTTAATAAATGGACTTAAGGATTCTACAATCTCTTTGGGAAAAATTTTTGATAAAAATGAAGAGGCTAAACAATTGATAGCTGATTTTGATAAAGCTGTTGAAGGTGCTAAGTCTGCATATAATGGAACAGATACAGTTATGAGTGTTGTAGTTTCTGGTGGAAATATTGGTTTTTCAGCTCCTCATTCTGGACGTGTTTGGGGACCAATGTATGAGATTTTCGGATGGGTTCCAGCATTAGAAGTTGACGGTTCCTCTTCAGATCATCAAGGTGATGAAGTTTCTGTTGAAGCTATTGCACAAAGTAATCCTGATTGGCTTTTTGTACTAGATCGTGATGCTGCAGTATCTTCTACAACTGATGCCGTTCCTGCTCAGGATGTTATTGATAATTCACCTGCTCTTCAAAAAGTAACCGCTGTTTCTAAAGGGCAGATTGTTTATGCACCAAATGACACTTACACAAATGAATCCATCGAAACTTTTATAGAAGTATTTGAAAACCTTGCAAATACTTTAGCTAAGTAGTTTAAAGGAGTATAACCATAGTGCCGAAAAATATAATTGCCGGGGTTGAGAAAAATTCTCAACCCCAGCTTTATAACCACAATAAAATATGGACAAAACCTTTTATATTAGCGATTATAGTTGTTATTATTTTAGGAATTATATCACTGTTTACTGGAGCTTATGATATAAAGGAACAAGAGGATGGAATGGATATGTTTTTCATCACCCGTGTTCCAAGAACAGCTGCACTAATGCTTACTGGAGCCGCCATGTCCATGGCAGGACTCGTAATGCAACTTATTACACAGAATCGTTTAGTTGAACCTACCACAACAGGAACAATTGAATGGTCAGGTTTGGGACTTCTTCTTGTTTATATATTATTTCCTGCACCATCTTTAGTTCTAAGAATGACTGGTGCAATCATTTTTTCTTTTATAGGAACGATGATTTTCTTTATGTTTTTAAGAAGAGTTAAACTTCGTTCGTCTTTAATTGTTCCGATTATTGGAATGATGCTTGGAGCAATTATTTCCGCAGTTTCCACTTTTGTTGGCCTCGTCTTTCGAATGACGCAAAATATTGAAACTTGGTTTGTAGGTTCTTTTGCACCGGTCCAAGTTGGGAGATATGAATATCTATGGTTCATTATTATCGTTACTTTTCTTATTTTTATGTTTGCTGATCGGTTGACTATAGCTGGACTAGGGGAAGATGTTTCAACAAGTCTTGGAGTAAATTATAATAGGATCGTTCTTCTTGGTACGGGTCTTATTTCTTTTGCAGTTGGAATTGTTGCAGCTGTTATTGGGAATTTACCTTTTTTAGGGTTGATTGTACCCAATATTGTTTCCATGTATAGAGGAGATGATTTGAGGAGTAATTTGCCTTGGGTATGTGTATTAGGAATGGGTACTATAACGGTTTGTGACATTATTTCTCGAACCATTATAATGCCTTTTGAAGTACCTGTCTCTTTAATACTTGGAACAGTGGGAGCAGTCGTATTTATTGTTATTTTATTGAGACAAAGGAGGCTAAGATGAGCACATTAGAATATAGTAATAAAGAAAATGTCAAAATCAATCCTAGCCTTCATAATAAAAATAGATCAGCTAGAGCTTTTCGTTCTAGGAAGGAAGAAAAACGTTATTGGATTTTGCTGATAACATTGATTGCTTTGGGCATTCTTTCAGCGTATGGACTTCTGGTTTATAACAATCCAGTTCCAATAGATTCTCCTTCTTTTATTCCAGTTGTTAAAAGAAGGATGGTAGCTCTTGGTGCAATGATTATTGCAGCAATTTGTCAAAGTTTGGCGACCGTTGCATTCCAATCGATTACGAATAATAGGATTATAACTCCTTCACTTTTAGGTTTTGAGGCACTTTACTCAGCAATTCATACTAGTACAATGTTTTTCTTTGGTGTTAGTGCATTTATAAGTTTTACTGGTGTTGGATCATTCGTATTTCAAGTTGTCCTTATGGTTTTGCTGAGTTTGATACTATATGGATGGTTGCTTTCTGGAAAGTATGGAAATTTACAAATTATGCTTTTGGTTGGAATTATTATTGGAATTGGGCTGAAGTCTTTATCATCTTTTATGAGAAGACTTCTTGCGCCGTCTGAGTTTGATATTTTACAGGCAAGATTGTTTGCTTCTGTCAATAATGCGGATGTTGGCTATTTTCCTATTGCAATTCCAATTGTAATCATCGTAGCATTCCTTATTTTTGCTTATTCCAAGAAATTAAATGTATTGTCACTTGGGAAGGATGTCTCCCCTTCTTTGGGAGTTAATCATAAATTTGGCGTAATTTATACTCTTGTATTAGTTTCTATGTTGATGGCCATTTCAACGGCTTTAGTCGGACCACTTACTTTCTATGGATTTTTAGTGGCAACCTTGAGTTATCTAGCAGCGCCAACGTATGATCACAAATATATTTTTCCAATGGCTTTTGCTATCGGATTCCTGATAATAACGGCTGCATACTTTTTTATGTACCATGTATTCAATGCTCAAGGTGTAGTTTCAGTTATCATCGAACTGTTTGGTGGAATAACATTTCTAATTGTAGTCTTAAGGAAGAGGGCTTTATGATAAAAATTGATAATGTTAGAAAGTTGTATACGAATGAGGTAAATATAGGACCTTTGGATATTGAAATACCAAAAGCGGGTCTTACTTCTTTAATTGGGCCAAATGGCGCTGGAAAGTCCACGACACTTTTGATGATCGGAAGACTTTTGGATATGGATGAAGGTCAAATTAAGGTGGCAAATATGGATGTTTCTAAAACGAAATCAGAAGACTTAGCAAAAATTTTGACTATTTTGCGACAAGAAAATCATTTTGTAACGAAGCTAACTGTTAGGCAACTAGCTGGATTTGGACGTTTTCCTTATTCAAAGGGAAGATTAACTAAAGAGGATGAGGCTATTATATCTAAATATATCGATTTTTTAGACTTGACTGATCTAGAAAATAGATATTTAGATGAGCTTTCTGGTGGTCAAAGGCAAAGGGCATATGTAGCAATGGTTTTGTGCCAAGAGACTGAATATGTACTTTTGGACGAGCCTCTGAACAATCTTGATGTTGCTCGTTCTGTTCAAATGATGGAGCATTTGAGGCATGCTGCTAATGAATTTGGAAGAACAATTCTGACTGTTATGCATGATATAAATTTTGCAGCCAAATATTCTGATAGAATCTGTGCTATGAAAGATGGACGAATTGCCGCTTTTGGAACAGTAGAAGAGGTTATGGATCCAGAAATTTTGACAGATATTTTTGAAACGAAAATAGAAATTATCGATGGTCCTTATGGGCCAATAGCGATTTATTAGTTATAAAATGCTATTCCATTTGCAATGATTAGAAGACAATAACTACAAGGGCTTCGCTCTTTTTTTATGAATATAGAATTTATAAATCTTCGTGTATCTTCATGTATCTTCATTTGACCTACACATGATTTACATATGATCTACACGCAAAATTTCAGGTGAAAATGTTAGAATTTATTTTAGAACTTAGAATAAGTCTAAATATAGAAAACCTGAAAGGATGGATCATATATGAATAACCGATTAACGACAAATCAAGGCGCGCCGGTTGGCGATAATCAGAACTCGCGTACAGCAGGACAGAGAGGACCAACATTGCTTGAGGATTATCACCTGCTGGAGAAGCTGGGACATTTCGATCGTGAACGAATTCCGGAACGTGTCGTTCATGCCCGTGGTGCGGGGGCGCACGGAGTATTTGTGACGGAACAGAGCATGTCGGAGTATACGAAGGCTCATTTCCTGCAAGAGATTGGCCGTGAGATTCCGGTCTTCGTTCGCTTCTCTACAGTCATTCATGGAACAGGCTCACCGGAGACCGCCCGTGATCCACGGGGCTTCGCTGTCAAGTTCTATACGGAGGAGGGCAACTATGATCTGGTCGGAAACCATCTTCCCGTCTTCTTCATCCGCGACGCGATCAAATTCCCGGATATGGTACACTCGCTAAAGCCTGCCCCGAATAAGAATATTCAGGATCCGGCCCGCTATTGGGACTTCATGACTTTATCTACGGAATCGACGCATATGATGACCTGGTTATTCTCGGATAACGGCACTCCAGCTAATTACCGGCAGATGGACGGCTTTGGTGTTCATGCTTTTAAATGGATCAATGCGAAGGGCAGGATGACGTATGTGAAGTATACGTGGAGATCGAAGCAGGGGGTAAAGAATTTGTCGGCTGCGGAGGTACAGGAAGTACAGGGGCGTGATTTCAACCATGCGACCCGTGATCTGCACGATCATATTGAACAAGGGGATTTCCCGCAGTGGGAGCTAAATGTGCAGTTGATGCCAGTGGAGGATCTGGACCGCTGGGGCTTCGATCCGCTTGATCCTACCAAGGTATGGCCAGAGGATCATTACCCGCTCGTTAAGGTTGGCACGATGACGTTGAACCAGAATCCAGTCAATTATTTTGCTGAAGTCGAACAGGTTGCCTTCTCACCAAGTGTACTCGTATCGGGAATTGAGCCCTCTGAGGATAAGCTGCTGCAAGGGCGGCTGTTCTCTTATCCGGATACACAGCGCTACCGTCTTGGAGCCAACTATTTGCAGATTCCGGTGAATTGCCCCTATGCTCCGGTACGGAATCATCAGCGTGACGGTTTAATGAATGTGAAGCAGGACCCTTCGCCTGTCAACTACGAACCGAATAGCTCCGAGGACAGTCCTAAGGAAGCGCCAGAGTATCAGGACAGTGTAGTGCCGCTAAGTGGTCAGGCGGGCCGTGAACGGATTGCCAAGACAGACGATTTCACGCAGGCCGGAGAACTGTACCGAAGCTTCACATCCGAGGAGCGTGACCATCTGATCTCAAATCTGGTGAGTGACCTGCGCCAGACAAATGAGCAGATTCAATTGCGGGCGATCTGCAATTTCTTCCGCGC
Organism: Paenibacillus lutimineralis; assembly: GCF_003991425.1. NCBI lineage: Bacteria > Bacillati > Bacillota > Bacilli > Caryophanales > Paenibacillaceae > Paenibacillus > Paenibacillus lutimineralis. The sequence goes on along the minus strand of NZ_CP034346.1, from coordinate 6,066,649 downwards.
CGACAGTGGATATGGCATGCGGCTGGCACAGGAGCTTGGCGTTGATATTAGCGGATTTATAGCTCAAGGGAAATGATAAGCAGATGCAATCTATCATATGAATAAAAATCGGAAAGAGCCGCTGACAACTGTCGGCGGTTTTTTTGCTGTGTATCGCGGTACCTACGGTCTTTATTTGTCGTGTACAGGCAAATGAAGTAGAGATGGTACATACCAATACTCGCTGCTTTGCAGCCGTCGATAAACTCTGAATAATGCCTTTTCCGATTCTGCGAAACTATCTAAAGTCATGATATAGTGAAGCAAGAATGGAGCAAGAACGTATAATCTAACATAATGATCCAAATGGAACTATCCCTCCAATACGATTTGAAGGAGATGAAGTGATGAACAGTGTAAAGCCGATCATAACAATTCGGGATTTACGTAAGCGCTACGGGGATCGATACGTACTTAACGGGGTCGACCTGGATGTCTACCCCGGACAAATTATCGGGTACATTGGACCGAATGGCGCTGGGAAGAGCACGACAGTGAAGATCATGCTTGGACTTGTGGGGGAATATTCAGGCGAAGTCAGCATAATAGGCCAAAGCCCTGACGCTGGAGACGTGGAGTATAAACGCAGAATTGGTTATGTGCCGGAGATTGCTGAGATGTACGATACGCTAACACCTCGAGAGTATTTGACTTTCATTGGTGAGTTGTACGGTTTATCGATGGATGAAGCAGAGTATAAGGCGCGCAAATTGATGAACCGCTTCGGGATGGAACAGGTGTTCAATCAGCGCATTGCATCTTTCTCCAAAGGGATGAAGCAGAAGGTGCTGATCATATCCAGCCTGCTGCATAATCCGGATATTCTGTTTCTGGATGAACCGCTTAGCGGCCTTGACGCTAACAGCGTTATGGTAGTGAAGGAGATATTGGCGTTGCTGGCTGCGTCGGGCAAGACGATCTTTTATTCCTCGCACATGATGGATGTAGTGGAGAAGATTAGCAACCGTATTATTCTGCTCGATGGGGGACGAGTTGTTGCGGATGGCAGCTTCGAAGAGCTGAAGGGAAAGAGTCAGGAGGGATCACTGGAGCAGATATTCAATCAGTTGACAGGCTTCAATGAGCATAAACAGATTGCTGAGCAATTCGTGGCCATTGTGAGAGGTGAGGCGGATGTATGAGCCAAGGTCCCTGAAGCTTCTTGATCGGTTTCAAGGATTATTCTCTCGGCTAGACATCGATTATCCTGTTATGCGGCGCATTCTACAAGTGAAGCTGACGATGGATGCCCGGAGAGTACCGACGATAGTAGGCAAGTCGAAGCAATCAAGTGATAGTTCGGCCATGAACGAGCGGAATCAATTTGTGCGCTCGCTATGGGTTTACGCCATTTATGGAGCACTATGTTCTGTTTTCATGTGGATGGGAGATAACTACTTTTTTCAGATGAGCCTGACCTTCGGTATCCTGATGTTTATCATTATGACATCGCTGATTTCCGACTTTTCATCCGTATTACTGGATATTCGTGATCGCAATATACTGGCCACGAAGCCGGTGCATCGTCGGACATTGGCGATGGCGAAGGCGCTGCATATATGTATTTACTTGATGATGCTGACAGGGGCGATTGCTTCTATACCACTTGCTACGGCGTTAATTAAGCATGGGATCGTATTTTTTCTCATATTTGTGGTTGAGCTTATTCTTATGAATCTGCTCATTGTAGCTCTCACTGCATTGATCTATTTAACCGTACTTAAATTTTTTGATGGCGAGAAGCTGAAGGATATTATCAACTATGTCCAAATTGGACTTACGATCGCCATGACGATAGGGTACCAGCTGCTATCGCGGATGTTTAATCTTATCGATATTCAGGTTACTTTCCAGCCTAAGTGGTATCAATTCTATATCATACCGGTATGGTTCGCGGCACCGTTCGAGAGTGTGCTTCATCGCAACGGGAATTTAATATTCACCGTATTCTCTTTGCTCGGTCTTGTTATACCGATCCTAGCCTTTATGATCTATGTCCGGCTGATGCCTTCGATGGAACGCCACCTGCAGAAGCTGGCCGATCCTGGAGGACGACCTTCTAGAGGAAGAGGGAGACTGCCTTATTGGCTGTCCCGCATATTCTGTTCTAGCCCGCAGGAGCAAGGGTTCTTCCGTTTGGCCTGGTCGATGATGGGAAATGAACGGGATTTCAAGCTTAAAGTGTATCCCATCCTCGGATTCTCGATTATATTCCCGTTTATCTTTCTATTTGGCTCCGGGCTAGGAGGTGGTATCTCAGAGCTCAGGGGAACCGGGAAATACTTGTTCATTTATTTCTCCGGGGCGATGATCTCTACCATTATCATGATGCTGCAGTATTCCAGCAAATATAAAGCCTCTTGGATATATAAAGCACTGCCGATCAGCGATGATGTGCAAATATACAGAGGGACGTTAGTCGCTGCATTTGTCCGCTTGATCATGCCGTTGTTCATTTTACAAGGCATTATATTTTGCTTCTTGTTCGGGGTCGTTATTATTCCGGATTTGATTACTGCAGGCTTAGGAATGCTACTGTATACAGCGGTTTGCCATTTCCTCCTGCATAATAATCTACCTTTTTCCCGGCCGTTCGAGGCTGTACAGCAGAGTGCGGGGATGAAGACTCTCCCGTTAATGCTGCTGCTTGGAGGTTTTGGAGTTCTGCATTTAGTTATGACCCGAATCCATTACGGGGTATATGCGTACACACTACTGCTGATTGTGCTTAATTTCTTCGTATGGCACCCGAACCGTAGGTTGTTCGGCAAATTAACACGCAGGGCCGGACAAGAATAACCACTTGAAAATGATAATAATGAATCGGGTGAAGAGAGCCAAAAATAGGCTTGATTCACCCGTTTTTATTTACGACTCTGAGTCAGACAAAAAAGTTTCACAATTTGGAAGAGAGTCCCAAACCCGCGTCATTACTGCGTTTATGTGATAAAAATTCCTTTGTGACATTTATCATGTGATTCTCGTCACAAAATTATTAAATTTTGAACGTTCACTTTCATTTATCCGTGATAGAATTCACGTTAGTTAATAAATGAATGAAAGTAGGGAAGAAAAATTATGGATCCGTTAGTGCTTGCACGACTTCAGTTTGCGGTGACGACAATTTTTCACTTCTTCTTCGTTCCGTTGTCTATCGGTCTGGCTCTTCTGATCGCAATCATGGAGACGATGTACGTAGTCAAGGGCAAAGAAGAATACAAGCGCATGGCAAAATTCTGGGGCAAGCTGTTCCTCATTAACTTTGCTGTTGGTGTTGTTACCGGGATTATTCAGGAGTTCCAGTTCGGAATGAACTGGTCCGATTATTCACGCTTTGTCGGTGACGTATTTGGCGCTCCGCTCGCGGTGGAGGCTCTGTTTGCCTTCTTTATGGAGTCGACCTTCATCGGATTATGGATTTTTGGGTGGGAGAGATTGTCAAAGCGAGTTCACTTGCTATGCATCTGGCTCGTCGCTATTGGAACGACTGTATCAGCCTTCTGGATTCTGGCAGCAAACTCATTTATGCAACGTCCGGTTGGTTTTGAAATGAACAATGGGCGAGCAGAAATGAATGACTTTTTCGCTTTGATCGGCAACGGCCAGCTATGGGTTGAATTCCCTCATACTGTGCTGGGTGCATTCTCAACAGGTGCATTCATGATCGCAGGTATCAGTGCTTATAAGCTGCTGCGTCGTAAAGATATGGAGTTCTTCAAGAAATCGTTCAAGATCGGCGTAATCGTCGGTTTGATCGCTTCCTTCGGGACAGCTCTCTATGGTCACCAACAGGCTCAGTACTTGGTTAAGACTCAGCCGATGAAGATGGCCGCAACTGAAGGATTGTGGGGCAAGAGCGGTGATCCGGCTCCGTGGACTGTTTATGCACATATTAACCCAGAGACGGGTAAGAATTCTTTTGAGATCAAAATTCCGTATATGCTCAGCTTCCTGTCTTACAGCAGCTTCTCCGGTGAAGTTAAGGGGATGAACGAACTACAGGCGGAGTATGAACAAACCTACGGTCCTGGGGATTACATTCCACCGGTGCGCACTACATTCTGGAGCTTCCGCATCATGGTAGCGGCTGGGTCGCTAATGATCGTGCTATCGCTGTACGGGGCATATCTGGCATGGCGCAAGAAACTGGATAACAAAAATACATGGTTCTATAGAATTATGCTATGGTCAATTTCACTTCCGTTCATCGCGAACACGGCAGGTTGGATCATGACGGAGATCGGTCGTCAGCCGTGGACGGTATTTGGGTTAATGCAGACGAAGGACAGTGTATCGCCAAGCGTAACATCAGGGCAGCTCCTGTTCTCGCTAATCGCATTTACCGCTATTTTCACTGTGCTTGCCATTTCGATGGTCTATCTATTCGTTAAAACGATTAAAAAAGGCCCTTATGCTGAGGGTACCGATGATAGCCATTCGATCGATCCATTCTCTAAGGAGGGATACCATGTCTCTTAATGAGCTTTGGTTTGTATTGGTCGCCGTATTGTTTATCGGCTTTTTCTTCCTGGAGGGCTTTGACTTCGGTGTTGGTATGAGTACCCGTTTTCTGGCTAAGAATGATATGGAACGCCGGGTGCTGATTAACTCGATCGGCCCGTTCTGGGACGCTAACGAAGTCTGGCTGCTTACAGCCGGTGGTGCAATGTTCGCGGCATTTCCGAACTGGTATGCGACGATGTTCAGTGGCTACTATACTCCGCTGGTCGTATTGCTGCTCGCACTCATTGCCCGCGGCGTAGCGTTTGAATTCCGCGGTAAGGTTGATAACACCAAGTGGAAGGCAGCCTGGGATTTGTCCATCTTCTGTGGCAGTCTACTGCCACCATTCCTACTCGGCGTTGTGTTCTCCGGCTTGCTTAAGGGCTTGCCGATCGACGGCGACATGGAGATGAAGGCCGGATTATTCGATATGGTCAACCTGTATACATTGGTTGGCGGAATTACGGTAGTTGTGTTATGTTTGGTGCATGGTCTGCTGTTCGCCTCGCTGCGGACAACAGGAGATCTGCAGAAGCGGGCTCGCAAGCTGGCCAAGACCATGTTGATTCCGCTGGCTGCATTGTTCGTGATCTTTGCAGTTATGACTTACTTCCAGACAGATGTATTTGAAGTTCGCGGCTTGCCGCTGACCTTGCTCGCTGTCGTTGGTCTCGTTGCCTTCCTCTTGGCTGGATGGTTCATTTCCAAGCAGAGAGATGGCTGGGCGTTCGGCATGACAGGGACATTGATCGCTCTCTCGATCTCTGGCGTGTTCGTTGGTTTATTCCCACGCGTCATGGTCAGCTCGATCAGCGAGGCTTTCTCGCTGACGGTCTATAACGCATCTTCCGGGAACTATTCGTTGAAGGTAATGACGATCGTGGCACTTTCGCTGCTTCCATTCGTATTAGCTTATCAAATTTGGAGTTACTTTGTTTTCCATAAGCGTGTTCATGAGAAGGAGCATTTGGAATACTAATGGGTAAGGGACTAATGAAGTTCAAAGGAATCAAGCCGGTCTTATGCTTAATGGCCGGCTTGACCTTTATTCAGACGATAGCGATTATATTGCAGGCAAAATGGCTTGCGGAAGCGGTATCCGCTCTGTTTGCCGGCGCCAAGCTACAGGAACAGGCCGGAACAGTTGGCTTGTTCCTGTTTGCTTTTCTTGTGCGGCAGCTATGTGGACTGGCGGAGCAGAAGCTTGCCTTCCGATTCGCCGAGCAGACGGGGAGCGCTCTTCGGGAGCGCGTGCTGTCCAAGCTGTTCGAGCTTGGGCCTAGGTTCGCCGGCCGTGAAGGGACAGGCAACTTGGTAACGCTGATTCTTGAGGGAGTAGCCAAGTTCCGCAAATATTTGGAGCTGTTCCTGCCGCGGATGCTGGCTACAGGAGTTACACCGATTCTGATTCTAGCCTATGTATTTACACTGGATGTGACCTCCGGGGTTATCCTGACTGTGACGATGCCGATCCTGATCATCTTTATGATTCTGATCGGGCTTGCGGCTCGTAAACAGATGGATCGTCAATGGGAGTCGTACCGGATGTTATCGAATCACTTCGTAGATTCGTTGCGCGGATTGGAGACGCTTAAGTTCCTTGGGCGCAGCCGGACACATATCGAATCGATAGACCGGGTCAGCAACTCTTATCGTTCGGCCACAATGCGGACGCTTCGCGTTGCGTTTCTGTCTTCTTTCGCGCTCGATTTCTTCACGATGTTGTCGGTGGCTTCGGTTGCCGTCAGCCTTGGCTTAAGGCTTATTGATGGACGAATGACATTGCTTACTGGTTTGACGGTGCTGATTCTAGCTCCGGAATATTTCCTGCCGGTGCGCATGGTCGGTGCGGATTATCATGCGACGCTTGACGGCAAGGAAGCTGGAGAAGCAATGGAGAGTATTATTAATGAAGCAGAGAAGGAATCTGCTAAAGCAGCGGTTGTTCCTGCCGATGCTGATTTTAGCTGGAAGCCGGAGAGCAAGCTGGTGCTTCATACGGTTGGCATGAAGCATGAAGAAGCAGGGCGCGCATCTCTGGAGGATGTGAACCTGACATTTAGCGGCATTGAAAAGATAGGAATCATCGGCGAGAGCGGAGCTGGCAAGTCAACACTGATCGATGTGCTGGGCGGATTCCTGCGTCCTACTTCCGGGACTTTTGAGCTTAATGGTCATACATTAGGTGATCTTAGCGCCTCCGGGTGGAGGGATCTGATCACGTATATTCCGCAGAAGCCGTATATATTCAGCAGTAGCTTGGCGGATAATATCCGCTTCAACAGGCCGGAAGCTTCCATGGAGGAAGTGGCAAACGCGGCGAAGGCTGCTGGGTTGGAGAGCTTGATTGATAGTCTGCCGCTTGGGCTTGACGAGCCAATCGGCGGCGGGGGAAGGCCACTTAGCGGCGGACAGGAGCAGCGCGTAGCATTGGCCCGGGCTTTGCTTAGCGAGCGGCCGATTATTTTGCTTGATGAGCCAACAGCGCATCTAGATATCGAGACGGAATATGAACTGAAGGAGACGATGCTCCCTCTGTTTGAACATAAATTGGTCATTTTGGCCACACATCGCCTGCACTGGATGCAGGATATGGACCGAGTTGTCGTTATGGGGCAGGGTCATGTGGCAGAGTACGGCACACCAGAACAGTTAATAGAAGGCAAGGGAGCTTTCTATCACCTGATGGTTTCACAGCAGGAGGGATATGATGAAGGATAATCTTACGGATCAGGGTTGGATCACACCGTATTTTCGCCTCTATAGCGGCCGTTTTGCTTTGTACTTGATTCTGGGTGTACTGACTCTACTGTCCGCTTCGATGCTGATGTTTACTTCAGGTTATCTCATTACCAAGTCGTCTACGATGCCTTATAATATACTGCTGGTATACGTGCCTATCGTTGGTGTTCGGGCGTTCGGCATCGGCCGGTCTGTGATCCATTATGTGGAGCGATTAGTTGGTCATGATGCGGTGCTACGCATATTGTCGCGGATGCGGGTTCGCCTGTACCGTGTACTGGAGCCGCAAGCTCTATTCATCCGTTCGCGCTACCGGACAGGAGATATTCTCGGTGCGCTCGCCGATGACATTGAACAGCTTCAGAACGTATATATTCGTACGGTGTTCCCAAGCCTGGTGGCCATCGTGTTATATGCTACCGTCGTTGTGGCTCTAGGGATGTTCGATGTGGTGTTTGCTCTCTTGGCCGCGCTGTATATTTTGATCCTTGTTGCTTTGCTTCCTTATATTTCTCTGAGACTGACAAGAAGGACAAATGCTGAGGTAAAACGCGAGCGTAACGGACTCTATCAGCAGTTGACGGATGCGGTTATGGGGATCGGCGATTGGGTGATCAGCGGACGGCATCATGATTTTCTAACCGATTATGAACGAGCTGAGGCGATCGTTGCCAATAAGGAACGCAAGCTGCACGTCTGGTCAAGATGGAGAGGGTTGATCGGCCAGCTTGTCATTGGCTTGGCCGCAGTTGCGATGATCTATTGGTCAACCGGACAGGCAGCAGCGGGACATATCGATCCTACCTTGATCGCAGCCTTCGTGCTGGTTGTCTTCCCGCTGGCGGATGCCTTTCTACCTGTGGCAGATGCGGTAGAGCGAATTCCGGAGTATAAGGAGTCGCTGGATCGTCTGGTACGGATGGAGGGCCAAAGTGGCAAAGGTTCAGGGGATAATTCTCTGAATAAGTCGAGTTACAGAACTGAGAGTTCTTTGGGGTCTGCTCTTCAAGCCCACTTGAAGCTGGAGCATGTTAAATTTGCTTACGAAGAAGAGGGAGCGAATTCAGTGGATGACGTATCCATTGATATTCCTCAAGGCAAGCGAATCGCCGTGATCGGGCGCAGCGGTGCAGGCAAGTCGACGCTGCTTAAGCTGATTCAGGGGGCTCTGGAGCCTTTGGGAGGCTCAGTGATGATTAATGATCGGGCTGCCGTCGACTATGGTGAGGAGATCCCGAGACTGATCTCCGTATTGAATCAGAGCCCTCATCTGTTCGATACAACCGTAGCGAACAATATCTTACTTGGTCGCCCGGAGGCTAGTGAGGAAGAGATTCTACAAGCTGCCGAACAAGCCCGTATGGGCGATTTGATCGCCTCGCTTCCAGAAGGGCTGAACACGCCGATGCGTGAGACGGGACAGCGCTTCTCAGGCGGGGAGCAGCAGCGTATCGCACTAGCTCGAGTGCTGCTGCAGAATACGCCAGTCCTTATTCTTGATGAGCCTACGGTAGGGCTTGACCCTCGGACAGAACGGGCACTGTTGTCTACGATTTTCCAAGCAACATCCGGTAAATCGTTAATCTGGGTGACGCATCATCTGGTTGGTGCAGAACAGATGGATGAGATCATATTCATGGAGCATGGTCGTATTATCATGCGCGGGACTCATGCTGAATTAATGGAGCGCGAGCCACGATACCGCAATCTGTATCATTTGGATCGGCCGATTCGTATTGGTGAATAATGTTATGGAGCCGCTAACGAAAATATAGGCCGCTATTAAGGTAAAAACAATCGGTATTATAAATCTAACGGAACTCAGGTACGCTATTTGGACTGAATAAGGATCGAATCCCTTCAATCAGGCTGAATAGCGTCTCCTAGTTCCGTTAATATGTTTGAAGACTTCTTTTTGCCTAAATAACGCCTGTAGTTTCCGTTAGAAATGGCAGTATACAAAAGGTCGAGCATCAGGCAAGTTTAAGCCTGGACTCGACCTTTTTTATTTGAAACTGGTAGCGGACTTTTTGAACAATCTCTTACGGCTCTACTCCCCAGACAAGCTGTCCACGGATGTATCCAGTGAGCTTCGGGCTGTCTTGATAAGCGGATGCTGCTGGATTGAAGGAGTAATCATCGCTTTGATTATAATTCGTCCAGTCCGATTTGGAGAGACGGATCTGCAGGTCGATGCTTTGACCGGTGGCGAGGCTGCCAGCTCCGCTGGTGAACCCGAATTCGGCATAATAGTCAGCGCCTGGTTTAGCGGTCGTCATCTTCACAAAGCTGCCAGTGACATTGCTGCTCCCGACCTGGGACCAGTCGCAGAAGAAGTTCTGCGGCTTCTCTCCATCAATGGTGTAGTAGTAGCGAAGCTTAACGTCGGACAGATTAATTGCATTAGTACTGGTATTGGTCAATTTGATTCTTGGACTGATCGTATTCACGTTGGAAATAACCGAGCTGTTATACATTTGCACCTGGATATTGCCACTAGTAGTTGAAGTGGTATCAATGACATTAACACTAAGAACCTTTGTGGCTCCCGCACTGAACTGGAAGGTCAAATTAACCGTACCGAGTGGCTGTGCGGCAAGATAACTGCTAAGGATTGTAATAGTAGATCCCGAGACGGTATAATTCGTTCCTTGGACGAGAGCAACCGTTCCGTTCGTTATCTTGCTAAGCGTGTTGCCGTTTAAAGTCATCGATACTGGAATGTTAGCTTGATTTCCAAGCTTCTTGTCAAAGACGGCCGTCGTTGGTGAAATTGCTGGATTTACGCCTGGATTCGGCTCACTCAGAGCATCACCGTATACGATACCCAGTCCATTAGTTCCGATATAGACGCGGCCATAAATTCTTGGATCTCCAGTGATGGCCGAGTTAGTGGATGCATATTGGTGCTGATCATCATTAATTCTGACCCAGCTTGCTCCGCCGTCATTGGAGCGGAAGATGCCGCGTATTCCATCGATTTTGGCGCTGGTGTACAGCGCCATGTAGCTGCCTCCAGGCGCGGCCTTGCCGAAGCCGATAACATTGGCTTCTTGTACATTAGAGAGCTTGGAGAAAGTTGTGCCGGAATCGGTTGAATGCCACAAACCGTAGATTCCGCTCGTCGCATTGCCTCCAGCCAGCCAAATGTCACCTTCTACTCCCGGCATGGCCTTGAAGTCTAAATCCCCTTCTATAGGAAGCCCGGTGGCGGAAGTCTGAATGAAGGAAGCACCGCCGTTTGTGCTGCTATAGAATTTCCCGGCTGACCAAGCGTAGAATTTGTTCGAATTTACACGGTCGGAAGTGATCTTGGCGCCTGCAGGTACCCCAGTGCTTGCCGTCCAGGAGTTGCCGTTATTTTTAGAGTAAAACACACCTTTATCGGAAGTACTCCAGACGAGAGAGTCACCGCTGGCCGACAGAGCGACCTTTCCTCCTCCAGCCGTTCCAGATGGCTCACTGTTACCTGCATACCAGTTGCTTCCACCGTCCCGGGAATAGCCAATGGATTTGGCGTTCGGGTCTGCCGATTTATCGGCAGTGCCTACGCGTACGATATAGCTTGGATCAAGCTCGGCGTAATCAATGTCGGTTGTGCTGTTCGGGTGGGTCATCATTTTGGCCGGGGCTTGTGTCAGATCATCATGTCGAAACCCGGTAACGTCGCCAAGCCCGCTAATCAAATGGGCCCCAGAAGGAGGGCTAATTAAATCGATGACAGCTGTTTCCTCGATTCCCTTGGCCATGACGCTCAGATTAATCTTCTTCCCTTGATCCCAATCGGTCAGGTTGCTCGTGCCGTAGATGGTAGCTCCTGTTCCGTACATCATCCGATTGGAATTGAACGGGTCGATCTCTAGATCACCGATCATCCAGCCCAATTTTGGTGTAATCTCAGGTGGTACCGGATTCGTGCCAAAAGTCAGCCAAGGAGCGGCAGATATATCCTGTGTGTATCTAAGTGTGCGGTCCGGATAACCGTTCCAGTCCCAAATCCGGGTCCAAGTCGAACCGCCATCAGTGCTGCGGAAGATGATCGCATCCGGCCACCAGGAATTCAGTGTAGCCACCATAATTGTATTTGGGTGTTGAGCATCGACAGCCAGCCCACCGTACCCATAGTAGTTATCATCGCTAGTGCTTGACACTGGACTAATATTAGTCCAGATTCCCGTTGAGAGGTTCATCTTCCAGACCTGCCCTTTAGTCCCGTCATAGGGTCCTGCTCCATTGCTGTAAGAAATGAATAAATGCCCATTATCTGAAATGACACCATGGTGGGGGAGATAGCCTGTAGGCTGTCCGGGTACAGCTGACCATGAAGCACCACCGTCAGAGCTGTGGTATACGCTTTCATTTTTGTCGACGACCCCAACATAGATGCTCTGGGTTGCCTGGTTGGCAGCTCCGGTGGAAGGATCAAAGGCAATCCAGGCAAGACCAATGATGTCGCTCTGATATTCGTTGCTGGGATCCTCGACATAGGTCCCAGGATTCAGGAAGGTGGTCACTTTGCTCCATGTAGCTCCGTAATCGACGCTTCGCCATAGTCCATTGCCGCTTCTTGCACCGAAATAGAGAGTGCTGTTCTTATTTGGGTCAATGACGAGCCGCTCTCCCATCGAACGTCCAGGCATATTGCCGCCAACCTTGAAGGGTAAGCTTGTGCTTTCCCATGTCTCACCACGGTCGGTAGAACGTAATATGCTGCCGTTGTGAGGATCCCAGCTATTCGTATAGGTTCCTACGGCTAAATAGAGGCGGTCCGGGTCAACTGGGTCTGTGGCCAGGGCGTCGACGCCAGTCTTGCCCCATTCCTCGAAGCCCATCCAATCCAACAGCTGGACCCAGCTATTATCGACCGGATTCCAGCGATAGGCGCCCCCGATATCCGTTCTGGCGTAGATCAGATCAGGTTCGGATGAATTAAAGATGATACCAGGGACAAATCCGCCGCCTCCCCCAGTCACAGCCTTATTCCACACATAGGCCTCGTCAGCTGCGGCTTGTGCTTTCAAGGGTGCTTCAATATAGGAAGCTCCCGCTAAGATGATAGTAAGCAGTATAATATGGAAACCCCTGAGCAATCTGTTATTCCCCAACTTGAAAACCTCCCGATTCGATTATTTTGGAAGATAGGTGGTATTTGATTCTCAAAAGGCCGATGAACAACGGTTCTTTCTATCACCTTCTTTCATTGAAATACAAGTCTGTCTCCCTGGTGAGGTGGATTGTGGAAAGGCCCAAGCCTTTGTAGTGGGATCAACCCCGAACTTAGAAGCTCACGGAGAATAATGGACCCTTTGCCAACAGACTAACTGAACACGACAAGGGGATCAATAATATGTAATAAACACCACTAATTTCTATATGAAAAAATTTAAAAATCAGGTGATAATTAGTGGTTTTGTTTTATAAGAGCAAGCCGTTCCTAACGGGTTTTCTTATATAGCTTTCACTCCTAACGGATAGCCGATATAATGAGGATTAATATACTCAAGGGATATCAACACTTCATGAGACCTGAGACCAACCAGGAATCCATGATATCAATATGAATGACCGCCAGAAATTTGGAGGTGAAGGGCTTTGGAACTGAGACAGATTCAATATTTCATTGAGGTAGCGAAGCTTGAACATGTTACAGAAGCGTCTTATGTGCTGCATGTATCACAGTCTGCGGTAAGCCGGCAAATCTTCAAGCTGGAATCGGAATTGGGAGTTGATCTGTTCATCCATGAGGGACGCAAAGTGAAGCTGACGCCGATCGGACGGCTATTTCTGTCCCATATGGAACAATTAATGAAGGTCATTGACAATGCCCAGCAGGAGATTAACGAATTCCTGGATCCGGAACGCGGTACGGTTCGCATCGGATTTCCCAGTAGTTTAGCGGCGCAGATGATTCCGAAGGTTGTCTCGGCCTTCCGTGAACGCTATCCTGCAGTTCATTTCCAATTGCAACATGGTTCCTACAAGGAGCTTGTGGAGTCGGTGATTCAGGGCGACATGAATCTGGCGATTATGGGGCCTGTACCACAGCATGAGCCGCAGATTAAGAGCGAGATTCTATTTCAGGAGAAATTTGTGGCTATGATGCCGGCAAATCATCGATTGGCCGAGAAAAACGCTATTCGTCTTAGTGAATTGAAGGACGATTACTTTGTACTGTTCCCGGAAGGATTCATTCTAAGAGAGATTGTGGTGGATGCTTGCTCGAAGTTGGGCTTCAAGCCGAAAGTTGCTTTTGAGGGTGATGACCTCGATGCGATCAAGGGCTTGGTAGGGGCGGGGATGGGACTGACCATTCTACCGGAGATCGCTTTGAACGAGCATCTCGCCTCCACGATTATTACTTTACCGGTCGTTGAACCCGTCGTTACAAGGGATGTCGGGGTCATTATTCCTGCTAATCGTGAGCTGCCGCCGACAGAGAAGCTGTTCTATGAGTTTCTGAAGAATAATTCGGATATGTTCGGATTCGATAGCAGTTTTGATCAGAAATAAGCATGATAGCAGGCTCCGCCGCCATGCATAAATGATACCTGGGTTTCCTGATATTAGGGATCAATATATGCCGAATTTGTTAACTTGAAATAAACGCTGTGATATTTGTCATTAAGTTCATAACTTAATGACTTTTTTTATTGAAAATGTGGTAAAATTAATTATGGGTGTTCAAGTGTGAGGAATTGTTCAGTTTTTCACTAACTTTTATTAAGCGAGAAAGGCTATGGGGGCCTCTAACTCTCCCAAATTCAAGCATTGTTGCTTATCGCAAAGGAGAATTAGCTATGTCAGAAGCGATCACAGAAACGAAGTCTGAGCAAGAGACAGTATCGTCCAATCAAGGTGGACGGGATATTATTGATCAACTGTTAACCCCTGAAGTTCAGGAATCATTGACAGCCCTGGTACAGCAGCTTCCGAAGTTGACCGAGCTTGTTAATGTGATGACGAAATCTTACGATTTTGCTAAATCTGTATCTTCAGACGAGATCCTCAAGAACGATACGATTGGGGCTATCACAGAGATCGCGGGACCGGTTAAGGACAAGGTGAAGCATATCGCTGCCAATGTGATCGAAGCCAAGGATCGTGCAGATGCGAGCCAAGAGGTTATCGGTCTTTTTGGTCTGCTCAAAATGCTTAAGGATCCTGAAGCACAGAAGATCTTCCGTTTCTTTAATGCTTATCTGCAAGTGGCCGGAGAACGTAATAATCAGAAATGAGATTTATATAAGTGTGAGTCCAAAATATTAACTAATGCATGAACGGAGGACGGAGTCATGTCAAAACATATTGTCATCTTAGGTGCCGGTTATGGCGGTGTTCTTAGCGCTTTGACCGTTCGCAAATATTTGCAAAAATCAGAAGCACGGATCACTGTAATCAATCAGTTCCCTACTCATCAGATTATTACTGAGTTGCATCGTCTGGCAGCAGGTAATATCTCTGAACGCGCAGTTGCATTGCCTTTGGAGAAGGTATTCAAAGGCAAAGATATCGATCTTCGCATCGCCAAGGTTGATAAATTCTCCGTAGACAATAAAGAAGTGAAGCTGTCTGACGGAACTACACTGAGCTATGATGCACTTGTAGTTGGTCTGGGCAGTGTGACCGCTTATTTCGGAATTCCTGGGCTGGATAAGTACAGCATGGTATTGAAATCTGCGGAAGATGCCAACCGTATTCACCGTCATATCGAAGGTAAGATTGCGGAATACGCGAAGACGAATAACGAAGCTGATGCAACGATTCTGATCGGTGGCGGCGGTCTGACTGGTGTTGAACTGGTTGGCGAGATTGCTGATGGAATCCCTGCACTTGCTAAGAAATACGGAGTTGATCCGAAGAAGATCAATCTGTTCCTCGTTGAGGCAGGTCCTAAGATCCTTCCGGTATTGCCTGATGTACTGATCCAGCGCGCTACAGCTAGCCTCGAAGCACGCGGCGTGAAGTTCCTTACTGGCCTTCCTGTTACCAATGTAGAAGGCAATGTGATCGACCTGAAAGACGGTTCGAAGATTACTGCCAACACCTTTGTATGGACTGGCGGAGTTCAAGGCAACCCACTCGTAGGAGAATCGGGACTTGAAGTGAACCGTGGCCGCGCTACCGTCAATGAATTCTTGCAATCCACTTCCCATCCAGATGTATTTGTCGTTGGCGACAGTGCTGTAAGCTTTGGCCCTGATGGACGTCCATATGCTCCTACAGCTCAGAATGCATGGCAAATGGGCGAATTGGTTGGCTACAACCTCTATGCGACAATTATCGGCAAGCATCTTGAAGAATTCCATCCAGTGAACTCCGGTACGCTGGCTAGCTTGGGTCGTAAGGATGCTGTTGCTACGATCGGCGGCAACAACACCGAGCTGCGCGGATTACCGGCTACCTTGATGAAGGAAGCCAGTAACATGCGTTACTTGGCTCACATTAAATCTCTGGATGCTTTGGCTTATTAATCGCAAGGCATAGATCTGACTGAAATAAATGAAGCTCTGATATAGACGTAAGTCTGTATCAGAGCTTCTTCTTGCTGGACATGTTACTGATGCGCTTAGGCTCTTATAGAAAAAACCCCTGATCTCATTGACAGATGTCTTGAAATCAGGGATGTACAGGCGATAGAAAAAATCCTCCGCATATTACTTATATCTTAAATCTAGGTTCAAGAAGTTCGGTTTTCACTATTAAACTACGCCGTGGGCGATCATTGTGTCGGCGACCTTCAGGAAACCAGCGATGTTAGAGCCGACTACAAGGTTGCCTTCATGACCATACTCTATAGCTGCATTTACGCTATTGTCGTAAATGTCCTTCATAATATTCTGCAGCTTGGCGTCTACCTCTTCAAACGTCCAAGCCAATCTTGCACTGTTCTGCGCCATCTCCAACGCGGATACGGCTACGCCGCCTGCGTTGGCAGCTTTGGCTGGTCCGAAGTAGACTCCGTTGTTCAGATACACCTCGATTGCTTCAAGGGTAGAAGGCATATTCGCCCCTTCAGCTACATACTTAACGCCGTTGGCTACGAGCTTCTCAGCTGCTGCCTCATCGATTTCATTCTGTGTGGCGCAAGGAAGTGCGATATCACAAGGGATATCCCAAATATTCTGGCAGCCCTCTACATATTCAGCGGAAGGATGAACTTCTGTGTATTCTTTGATCCGTTTTCTTTCCACTTCTTTAAGACGTTTTACGGTCTCCAGATCAATTCCATTCTCGTCATAAATGTATCCGTTGGAGTCGCTGCAGGCTACGACCTTGGCACCGAACTGAGTCGCTTTCTCAATGGCATAGATCGCAACGTTACCAGAGCCGGACACGACAACGGTCTTGCCTTCAAAGCTCTCACCCTTGGACTTCAGCATCTCGGCTGTGAAGTAGACAAGGCCATAGCCAGTTGCTTCAGTACGAGCCAAGCTGCCGCCATAGGTTAAGCCTTTGCCAGTCAGGACGCCAGCTTCATTACCGCCGCAGAGGCGCTTATATTGTCCGAACATATAGCCGATCTCTCTCGCACCAACACCGATATCACCAGCTGGTACGTCCGTATCTGGGCCGATATATCTGGACAACTCAGTCATGAAGCTTTGCGTGAAGCGCATAACTTCGTTATCGGATTTGCCCTTAGGATTGAAGTCAGAACCACCTTTGCCGCCGCCGATCGGTTGGCCAGTCAAGGAGTTCTTGAAGATTTGTTCAAAGCCAAGGAACTTGATGATGCTGGCATTTACGGATGGATGGAAGCGAAGTCCGCCTTTGTAAGGACCGATAGCACTATTGAATTGAACCCGGAAGCCGCGGTTAACTTGAACTTTGCCTTGGTCATCTATCCATGGTACGCGGAAAGTGATTAGACGTTCCGGCTCAACGATTCTCTCGAGAATGGCGTTGTTGCGGTATTTTTCATGCTTTGCAAATACAGGTGCCAAGGAATCAAGAATTTCTTTAACAGCTTGATGAAATTCATTCTCTCCCGGATTGCGCTTCTTCACCGTTTCATACACTTCGTTGACATACTGTTTTGCTGATTCCAATCCTGGCTCAGCTTTCTCTTGCATGATAGCCATGAATGATTCCACCTTTCTTTTTCAGAGGTAGTTCAAGAAGTCCGCTTTTCATAAGAAAACCAAAGTGTTCCTAAAGCCGACCTTCTTGAACGTACACTTGTCTAATTCACGATAATGATCTAACTCAATTGTAATGTTTAAACTATATAACAAACAAAGCTTTATTTAGATGAAGTATATGACTAAATGAGATGAACTTTGGTGTCCCTTTAAATTTTTAGGAATAAATAACCATATATGCGGTTTTATAAGGAGCCCATGATTAATAATCCAATATATTGAGATTGCATCCAAATGGTCATAGGTATAATGCGATGATATGCCAAAATGAAAAAGGACCTTACCATCCGGAAAGGTCAACAAAGAGAGATCTATATAAAACTTGGGAGGAACCAGAATTAGTGGAACATCAGAGCAATTAATAACGGAGCCGTCGTCAGTGTGAACAGTGCGGCCAAAATCATCGATATGCTCGAAATCGTACCTGTAAGGGAGCTAAGCTCGAATGCCTTGGAAGTACCTGTACCGTGTGCACTTGTACCAAGCAGAACACCGCGGGCTACTTCGCCATCGATGCGCAGCGCTTTTACGACCATCGGCCCGATCATGGAACCTAGCAAACCGGTAATAATGACGAATACCGCTGTAATATTCGGTACACCACCGATGACCTGCGAGACGCTCATTGCGATTGGAGTCGTAACTGAACGAGGCACAAGGCTGCTAATTAACTGATGATCCAGATGCAGCCATTCGGCAAACAATGCGGAAGAGAAGATAGCTACGATAGAACCGGTCAGTACACTGGCTAATATCTCAATCGCGTGCTTCTTCAACACATCGTAATATTTGTATAGAGGAATAGCGAAAGCGATCGTCGCCGGTTGCAGCATTAAGCTCAGCCATTTGCCTCCTCCGTTATAGGTATCAAAAGAGACATTTGTAAGCATCAAGCCTATAATTAATGCAAGGGGCGTAATCAGAAGCGGTGAGAAATACACTTTCGGATAAGCCCGGTATAATTTTTTGGATAGACCATAAATCAATAAAGTAATAATAAGCCACAGAATTCCTAACATCATTGTGCTCTCTGCTCCTTCCTTTTAGAGATTCGCGATGCGACCAGGCCGGAGCTTGCCATCACGACTAATGTGCTGGAGATGACGACGAGCAGAATTCGAATCCCGTCACGCTCCAGTAGGGACATATAGTTCATCACGCCTACAGCTGCAGGAATGAAGAATAGTAGTAATTCAGCTAGCAGCCAATTCGCTCCCTGTTCAATCCAGCTTAGCTTAATCACATTCGTCTTCAGCAGGATGAATAGAACAATGATGCCCAGAATCGTACCAGGAATCGGCAAGTGCAACCATTTCGCTATATAATTCATCGCTAGGGAGATAAAAAATAGAGCCGCGATCTGAAGAATGATGATACTTAAATTTTTTATCTTACCCATTGATATGCATTTCCTTTCTAATAACAAATCTCATGTAATTGTTAATGAAAATATTACAACATTCACTTTCATGAGTAAAATGAATATAAAGAATGATTTACATTCCATTTGTCTATGACAGGAGAAGATTGATTTGGATATAAGACAGATGCAATATCTCGTTGAAGTCGCCAGACATCAGAGCTTCACAAAGGCAGCTGATGCATTGTTTATTACTCAGCCTACCATCAGCAAGGCGATTAAATCGCTGGAGGAGGAACTGGGGGTTGTCCTTTTCAACCGCAATGGCAAAAAAATAGAGCTAACGGATGCGGGCCAGATTATTGTCAGTCAGGCGCAGCAAATCGTTGCTTCCTTTCAGAATTTAACGGCCGAGCTCGATGATTTGCGTAATCTAAAGCGTGGGCATATTCGCATCGGACTGCCGCCTATGGTGGGTGCGAACTTTTTTCCAAAGGTGATTGGACAATTTCACGAACGCTATCCTGATATTACGATTCAACTCTTTGAGGACGGAGCGAAGAAGGTGGAGTATGATGTTGCCAATGGCACGCTAGATGTCGGGGTTGTTGTATTGCCAGCTACACAGGAGGGATTGGCAGTTCTCCCGTTTTTGGAGGAGAAGCTGAATCTCGTTGTGCACCCTTCCCATCCGCTGGCAGGTCGGCAGGAGGTGAGTCTAAATGAACTGGTCGAGGATTCCTTCGTATTATTCCGTGAGGACTTCACGCTTCATGACCGGATTATCGCCGAGTGTGCCAAAGTGGGCTTTCAGCCGCATGTTATATATGAGAGTTCACAGTGGGACCTAATCAGTGAGATGGTAGCTGCCGGGCTTGGTATTACGCTACTGCCGGAGACGATCTGCCGTGAGATTGACCAGAGAAGAGTAAAAATCATCGGATTAGTCAATCCGGTTATTCCATGGTATCTTGGCGTTGTCTGGCGTGAGGATCGCTATTTATCCTTCTCGGCGCGGGAATGGATCCGTTTTGCGAAGAAGGTGCTTATTCAATAAAAGAAGAAGATAGGCTCTTGAAAACAAGTGTATTTCCTGAAAATTTCATGAATTTGGACACAATAATATAACCAACCTTCTATGTCGTGACCATGGAAGTTTGCTAAAATTATAATCCTGTAGAAATTTTTATATGGGAGATACGCGAGCATGAACTACTTTAGAAGAAAATCAATACCCTCAATGATTGAGGAACAACAGGCAGCAGGCAAGAGACATATGAAGAAAGAACTAGGCGTATTCGATCTTGCCATGCTTGGCGTAGGATGTGTTGTTGGCACGGGGATTTTCGTATTAACCGGTGTAGCCGCAGCCAATCATGCCGGTCCAGGATTAATTCTCTCCTTCGTTCTGGCTGGAATCGTATGCGCGTTCTGTGCGCTATGCTACGCGGAATTTGCTTCGATGGTACCGGTATCTGGAAGCGCCTATACGTATAGTTACGCTACCTTTGGCGAACTGATTGCCTGGATCCTGGGCTGGGATTTGATCCTTGAGTATGGTTTCGCTGCTTCGATGGTAGCGAGTGGCTGGTCCGGTTATTTTCAGGGATTACTCTCTGGCTTCGGTCTGGATATTCCACGGGCACTCAGCAGCGCATTCAATCCTGCGGAGGGCACTTATATCGATTTGCCCGCTGTCCTTATCGTTCTGCTGCTCACCTTCATTGTCTCCAGAGGCGGTAAGGAATCGACGCGGCTCAATTCGATTATGGTTATTATTAAAATTGCAGTTATTCTTCTCTTCGTAATTGTAGGCTCTTTCTACGTAAAACCGTCGAACTGGAGCCCCTTCATGCCTTTTGGCTTTAGCGGGGTAATTACGGGAGCAGCTACCGCATTTCTATCCTATATCGGGTTCGATGTTGTAGCGACAGCTGCTGAAGAAGTGAAAAATCCACAAAAAGATTTACCGCTGGGGATCATTTGGTCGCTGGTTATTTGCTCGTTGCTCTATATCATTGTAACGGCTGTGTTAACCGGTCTCGTTCCGTATACTCAGCTCGATGTCAAAAATCCAGTTGCTTATGCGCTGCAGGTCATCCACCAGGACTGGGTGGCAGGCTTCATTTCACTAGGTGCAATCGTCGGTATAACGACTGTGCTGTTCGTGCTGCTATTCGGGCAATCCCGTCTCTTGTTCGCGATCGGGCGCGATGGATTGTTGCCGGAACAATTATCGCGGCTTAATCCGAAGACAGAGGCTCCATCGACTAGCATCTGGTCGACAGGGGTGATCGTCGCACTGTTCGCCGGACTAATTCCGCTGAACAGACTTGCTGATCTTGTCAGCATTGGCACGTTGTTCGCTTTTATCGCTGTATCGCTTGGCATCATTATTTTACGCCGAACAAATCCAGAATTAACCCGCTCTTTCAAGGTGCCGTTCGTTCCGGTTATTCCTTTAATTGCTATCTTGAGCTGCAGCTACTTGTTAATTAGCTTACCGGGTATCACCTGGATCGCTTTCCTGATCTGGATGGTTATTGGACTGGCTGTATACAGTTTGTATGGCTACAGGCATAGCAAATTATCCCAACTCCCATCGGTGAAGAAGCAGAAATAAACAGGGTGAATATTGTTAAGGTAAAAGGCAGAAATTAATGGGGAGTCGAAACAACTTATGATGAGGGAGAGAGCGAACCATGAAATTTGCCCTGATGGTGGCGATGCTGGCCTGTTTTCTCTTCGGTCCCGTACCGTGGGGGGATAATGGTGCCGCTGCGAGCGCCTTCTCGGATAAGGCCTTTCATTTCGGATTCAAGAAGAGCATAGGCGGTGGACTTCCTTCTATTAATGAAGAGGGCTTCAAGGAAGTGGTTGATAAGCACGGAGCTATATTCCTTGGAGATACATCCCGCAAGGAACTGTTTCTAACGTTTGATAACGGGTATGAGAACGGATATACCACCAAAATATTGGACACGCTGAAGGCCAAGAAGGTGCCAGCGATTTTTTTCGTAACCGGTCACTATGTTAAAAGTCAGCCAGAGCTTATGAAGCGAATGGTGGCCGAGGGACACTTAGTCGGCAATCATTCTTGGAGTCATCCCGATATGACGACGATCTCCAATTCGGAGATTCAGCAGGAGCTGAATCAGGTTAAAGAAGCAGCGGGACGTGTTACGGGCAAGAAAGAGATGAGCTATCTGCGCCCGCCGCGCGGAATATTCAATGACCGGACTCTGGCTGTGTCGAAAAGCTTGGGGTATACAAATGTCTTCTGGTCTATCGCTTATAAAGATTGGGATGTCAATGACCAGAAGGGTGAAGCCTACGCATATAAAAATGTTGTATCCCAGCTTCACCCCGGCGCGGTTATCCTCCTGCACTCCATTTCCAGTGATAACACAGCGGCCTTAGGAGCTATTATTGATGAGGCCAGGCGGCAGGGATACGAATTCAAGAGTCTGGATGCATTGCAGATCGCACCGGATATGGATCCATTCAGACCACCGCTATCTTAGTAAAGAATGGATTATTAGAAATATAAGGGCCAGTCTGGGAAGCTTTCAGACGGCCCTTATTTGTGTCTGCTTGACATTGCAATTTGACGCTAATATAATTAGGCATGCAAATAAATAGTATACCTAATTATTAAATCATATAAACAATTAAGGAGGTGTTGAATTGTGGGCGAGACTCCTAAAACCCAACGTCTAATGGAGGTGTTCAACCGCTTCAGAAGAGCCGGATGGCATAAGCCTCCATTGGAAGGTCTAAAGCCCAGCGAGGTCAAAGTATTGTTCTTTATTCATAGGGGGAGCCATAATGATCCGCGCGGCGTTATGATCTCATCGATTAGCAGCATGATGGAAGTAACCTCTCCGACAGTTACACCACTTGTACGTAGTCTGGAGAATAGGGGGCTAGTAGTTCGCTATACCGATGAAGAGGATCGCAGGGCGGTTCGTATTAAGCTTACCGAACAGGGTGAAGCTGTGACTCGTAAGGCACACGAGGCCTATACCCGTCGATTCACCGGATTGATTAATCATTTAGGAGAAGAGAAAAGCGGTCAGTTGGCCGAACTGTTGGAACAAGTATATGAATATTTAGACCAGCAGCATCGCTCCCAGCAAGACCAATGATTTTATTAAATGTTTGTTCAAAAAAGGCCGGTTTTCAGCACCAAGAAGGTTGGATGAAGCTAGGGCGTGAGGAGCGGAGCGTACGTAGTTTGTACGTGAGCACCGGAAGGCCCGGGTGAGTTCAAGATTCGATGCCGAGTTACTTCTTGAATTACTTCGTGATCAAAAGCGGAATTTTTGAACAACCTTATTAAGTGGAGATGATCAATGAATGATAAAACTTTTCAGACATTTGAAACCATACAAATGGCTAGTCATCGCAGCGATGGCGCTAGTGTTCTTCCAATCGCTCGCCGAATTGTACTTGCCGACGCTGATGTCCGATATTGTGAACACGGGCGTCGTCAAAGGTGATACGGCATATATTTGGAAGATTGGCGGCTATATGCTGCTTGTCGCGATCGGCGGGATGGCCTGCGCGATCGGTGGCAGCTTCTTCTCATCGAAGGCAGCGATGGGCTTCGGTAAATCAATGCGTGGCAAGGTATTTAATCATGTATCGAATTTCTCGCTGGAGGAATTCGACAAGATCGGTACCGCTTCGATGATTACACGGACGACAAATGATATTACTCAGGTTCAGCAAGTGTTAATTATGATGCTCCGTATGATGATGATGGCGCCGATGATGTGTATCGGCGGCGTAATTATGGCAGTATCTAAGGACGCTACTTTGACGCTTGTCCTCGTTGTAGTCATTCCCGTATTAGCAGCTATTATTTTCGGGATTGTAAGAAAGGGCATTCCACTGTTCAAATCGATTCAGAAGAAGATCGACAGATTGAATCTGGTTATGCGCGAAGGACTGACAGGAATCCGCGTCATCCGTTCTTTCAATCGGATCGAACATGAGACACAGCGTTTTGATGAAGCGAACCGGGATTTAACCAATACCATGATCAAAGTGAACAAGCTGATGGCCTATTTGATGCCGGTGGTCATGCTGATCATGAATCTCTCCTCCGTAGCCATCATTTGGTTCGGCGGACTGCGGATTGATGCTGAGAAAATGGCGGTCGGCGATCTAATGGCTTTCCTGCAGTATGCCATGCAGATCATGTTCTCGCTCGTAATGGTATCTATGATGTTCGTATTGATTCCACGTGCTTCCGCATCGGCTGTACGGATCAATGAAGTGCTGGATATGGAGCCTGTCATTGAAGATCCGGCTCAGTCTAATGCCAAGAGCAGCAGCATGAGAGGCCATATTGAATTCCAAGATGTGACCTTTAGCTATCCGGGCGCAGAGCAGCCAGCGGTGCAGAATATCTCGTTCATCGCAAATCCGGGTGAGACGACTGCAATTATCGGCGGCACAGGTTCAGGTAAATCGACGATGATTAACCTGATTCCGAGGTTCTACGATGTAGAGAGCGGCCGAGTGCTTGTGGACGGTATAGACGTTCGGGATATTCCGCAGCATGAGTTGCGTCAGAAGATCGGCTTCGTACCGCAGAAGGCCGTGCTGTTCACCGGGACGATTGCTGACAATATCCGTTATGGTAAGGAAGATGCGACGGATGAGGAAGTGCAGTATGCGGCTGAGATTGCCCAGGCTGCCGGGTTTATATCGAGAATGGAAGATGGCTACGATTCGCAGATCGCTCAGGGCGGAACGAATGTATCCGGCGGGCAGAAGCAGCGCCTCTCTATTGCCCGTGCATTGGTACGAGATGCCGAGATTTACATCTTTGATGACAGCTTCTCGGCGCTTGATTTCAAGACCGATGCCAAGCTGCGCGCTGCATTGAAGAATGAGACGAAGGAGTCCACCGTCTTGATCGTGGCACAGCGGGTCAGTACAGTTATGAATGCTGACCGGATTATCGTATTGAACGAGAGCAAGGTTGCTGGAGTCGGCACGCATCATGAATTAATGGAGACTTGCGATGTATACCGTGAGATCGTGTATTCGCAGCTATCGGAGGAGGAGATCGCATGAGCCAAGAGCAGACAAAAGGAAAGATTGGCGGCGGTCATAGAGGCCCCGGCCCTGGTGGTGGACATGGGGCGATGGGTCGTCCGGTAGAGAAAGCGAAGGACTTCAAGGGTACGCTGAAACGTCTTATTCACTATTTGGCACCGCATAAAGTGCAACTACTAGCTGTGCTGATCATGGCCATCCTGAGTACGGTGTTCAGTGTGCTAAGCCCGAAGGTTATGGGGCACGCAACAACGAAGCTGTTTGAAGGCATTATGGGAAAAATAAATGGTGTACCTGGCGCATCTATTGATTTTCAATACGTAGGGCAAATCATCTTAATTCTTATTGGACTCTATCTATTAAGTGCCGCATTTGGTTATGTACAACAGTATCTAATGGCCGGTGTGGCCCAGAAGACAGTCTATGATCTGCGTAGAGAAGTCAATGACAAGCTGAACCGCCTGCCGTTAAAATATTTCGATGCCCGCACCCACGGTGAGATTCTGAGCCGGGTCACGAATGACGTTGATAATATCAGTTCTACACTACAGCAGAGCTTGACCCAGTTAATAACCTCGGTGCTTACGATTATCGGCGTTATCGTGATGATGCTCTCGATCAGCCCGTTGATGACATTGATCGCTGTGTTGACCTTGCCACTTAGCGTAGTGGCCATCACTTCGATTGCTAAGAAGTCGCAGAAGCAGTTTCTACGGCAGCAGAAAGAACTTGGTGAGCTGAATGGCCATGTTGAGGAAATGTATACGGGCCACAACGTGGTGAAGGTATTCGGCCGTGAGCAAAGATCATTGGATGAATTCAATGAGGTTAACGAACGTTTGTATCAAGCTGGCTGGAAGGCGCAATTCATCTCTGGCGTGATCATGCCGATTATGAATTTCATTGGTAATATCGGTTATGTGCTCGTATCTGTCGTTGGTGGTATTTTGGTGACAAAGGGCAGAATCAACATCGGGGATGTTCAAGCATTTATTCAGTATACCAGACAATTCACACAACCCATTGCCCAGACCGCTAATATCGCTAATATTATTCAATCCACGGTAGCTTCAGCCGAACGTGTCTTTGAGATTCTTGATGAAGAAGAGGAAGTCGCGGAAGCAGCTAAGCCGGTGACATTGCCGCAAGCGAAGGGGAATGTATCTTTCGATCATGTGAAGTTCGGTTATGATCCAGACAAAATCTTGATTGAGGATATGAATATCGATGTGTCCAAAGGCCAGACGATCGCGATTGTCGGACCGACGGGTGCGGGTAAGACCACGCTCATTAACTTGCTAATGCGATTCTATGAAGTGACGGATGGCAAGATTACGGTTGACGGCGTGAACATCACCGATATGAAACGCGGGGATCTGCGCAGTCTGTTCGGGATGGTGCTGCAGGATACCTGGCTGTTCAACGGAACGATCCGTGATAACATCGCATATGGACGTGAAGGAGCGACGGAGGAAGAGATTATCCAGGCAGCCAAGACCGCTCATGCAGATCATTTCATCCGTACATTGCCAGGAGGCTACGATACCATTCTGAACGAAGAAGCCTCCAATATCTCTCAAGGTCAGAAGCAGCTGCTGACGATTGCCCGTGCTATTCTGGCTGATCCAGCAATCCTGATTCTGGATGAAGCGACAAGCAGCGTCGATACTCGGACAGAGGTTTACATCCAGAGAGCAATGAATGAGCTCATGAAGGGTAGAACGAGCTTCGTTATTGCCCACCGTCTGTCAACGATCAAGGATGCCGATCTGATTCTTGTCATGAATCACGGTACTGTGATCGAAAAGGGAACACATGCCGAGCTGTTGGCTGAAGGTGGATTCTACGCCGATCTGTACAATAGCCAGTTTACTGGTGGCGGCATAGGTCAGGAAGTTAGCTAATTTCAGAGGTAGTTCAAACATATACTATGGCGAGCGAAAATAGGGCAGCCCGCAGGTCGATAATGATGACCTGCGGGCTGCTTTGTCCTGTATTCTTATAGATTAGCCTTTGACAGCACCGGCGACCATTCCCTTCATGACCTGTTCCTGGAACAGCAGGTACACGACAATCGTCGGGATGACGGCCAGCGATAGTGCGGCGAAGGTGAGACGGTAGTCTGTCATATACCCGGTGGCGAACATGGACAGACTAAGCGGCAGGGTCTGCAATGCTGGCTTGCTGATGAAGACGAGCGCGAAGGCGAAGTCATTCCAGAAGCGCAGGAAGGCGAGAATGCCAACCGTTGCCAGTGCCGGTGCGGAGAGCGGCAGCATGACGCGGAAGAAGAAGCCCCAGTAGCCGGTTCCATCAATTAATGCGGCTTCCTCCATTTCCTTCGGGATCGAAGACATATATGCGATCGTAACGAAGATAGCTAGAGACAGCTCAAAGGCGGTATATGGGAAAATAAGCGCTCCGTAAGTGTCGAGCAGATGTATTTTCTTCATCATAATGAATAAAGGGACCAGCGTACTATGGATTGGAATCAGCATGCCCAGTAGGAAGAGCCCCATAGCAGCTACCTTGCCACGGAATTTGAAGCGTGACAACACGAAGGCGGCCATTGCGCCAAATACCAAAGTAAGTATCAAGGCGACGATCGTAACAATGAAGGAGTTCTTGAAGGAGACTCCCATTCTGGCCACGTTCCAGGCATCGGCGAAGTTCTCCAAATGCCATTCCTTTGGCAGACCAAACGGAAATTCATAAAATTCCGGGTTTGACTTGAATGCGCTAAGAAACAGCCAAACCAGTGGATAGAGTGTTACAAAGCCGTAGATCGATAACAGGACATTGAGAATTCCGCGCGACAGTTTGATCTTAGGAGCAGGCCGGTGCTCCGGCAATGCATTTTTTAGTTCAACCGGGGTTTGCATAATCGGCTCAGGCCTCCTTATCGAGTATTTCTTCTCATGAGAAGTTGGCTGCCGGCGATTAAGACCATACTAATGATAATTATCGAAGTCGAGATTGCACTGCCGTAGCCGAAGCGGTAGATACTGAATGTATTGTTGTACATATAAGAGGCGAGCAATTCCGTTGAATGAGCCGGTCCGCCGCCCGTCATGACATAGATTAGATCGAATGTCTTCAGACTGCCGGATATACACAGCACAATAGTTACTTTAATCGTATCCCAGATCATCGGAATCCGGATGGAGAACAGCATCCGCATCGGTTTCGCCCCGTCAATGGCAGATGCGTCTTCGATCTCCGACGGAATATTCTGCAGGGCAGCGATATACATGATCATGTAGGGACCAATGAAATTCCAAATGATCGGAATCGCTAACATGTACATCGATATGCTCGGATTAGACAACCAGGCCTGCTTCCATGTGCCAAGTCCGATCCAGTCCAGCAGGGAGTTAAGAATCCCGATCTGAGGATGATAAATGTATCCCCAAATGATACCGATAACGACGGAAGACAGCACCATAGGCAGGAATACGACCGAACGGATAATTCGTTGATATAATGTGCTCTGCCGTAGCACTAACGCCAGGGCTAGAGCGATAGGGACCTGTCCGAATACAGACGCGGCCACCACGATGAGATTGTTACGCAGAGATTTAGCGAAGACAGGGTCCTGGATAATCTCTGCATAATTGCCGAAGCCGATGAACTTCATCGCGCCGATGCCTTTCCAATCATAGAATCCGTACCAAGCGGACCATATAATCGGAACGATCACGAAGAAACAAAATATGAGCAATGCCGGCAAGAGGCCGACAATGATGACTCCCCGGATACGGGCCTTTGCTGTCATAATCATCCTCCTAAACAATTTCGGAAAGCGCCAAGGTTATGCGCTTTCCGAATCGAGCTAAGGAACTTGATAGGTGATTAGTAGTCGTCCTATTTATTGCAAGGATGTTGCCTGCGCATCTTGAATCTTCTGCGCGATCTTCTGCGGATCTCCACCCATTAACAGTTCCTGCAGGCCGTTGTTTACAGCGTCTGAACCGGCGGAAGTCATAACGCCGTCGTACACCGGAGTCCGTTCGACACTGTTAACCAGCTTATAAACCTCGCTGAATATCGGTGATACCTTGCTTTCATCCAGTTCAGCCTTATAGCTGACTAGGTTACTGCTGTCGAGCGTCATCTTTTGTACCTCTGGTCCAGACAAGGCATAGATCAGATCATATGCGGCTTGCAGTCGGTTGTCCTCAACCTTGCTGCTTAGTCCAAAGGCTGATCCTAGCGCGCCGGAGAGGGAGTTCGGGTTGCCTTTGCCGCCAGGGATCGAAGGCAGAACCGTAGCACCCATATCCTTCAACTGCTCAGGCGTCGCGTTGGCGGCCAAGTTGGAGAGTGCCCATCCGCCGTTGATCATCATGGCAGCTTGCCCTTGAGCGAACATGACTTCCATTTGTGTGTTGTCGATGCTGTTGAAGCCTTCCTGGAAGGCGCCAGCTTTCCAGAGATCCTGCAGATAAGTTAGCGCTTCCACGAATTCCGGATCTGTAAACTTAGCCCCGTCTTGCGCGGCTGCCTTCTGGAACCATTCCGTTCCGGTTACACGGTCAGCTAGCGAGCTGATGATACTGGATTGTGCGAGCCAAGCGGCCTTATTACCGAGAGCGATCGGTGTCATTCCACCTTCTTTGATTACCTTGACCGCATTCAACAATTCATCCCAGGTTTTTGGAACTTCAAGATTGTACTGATTAAGAATTGCTTTGTTATAGAAAAGAATCGATGTAGGCGTCAGCCCGAGCGTAGCGCTATAGATATTGCCGTCGATGGTGAAGGAATCGAAGGAACCTGGCAAATATCCGTCTCTCCATTCCGGTTTGCTATCCAGCAGGGCGTTGATTGGCTGAATCAGGCCGCCATCATGGAATTCCTTTGTCATCGCTCCTGGCCACATCATGAACACATCCGGCATCTCATTGGCTGCTGCAACAGTCTTCAGACGTGTCTTATATCCGTCCGGCGGGATGGCCTGAATATCGAGCTCGATATTTGGATGATCCTTCTGGAATTTATCGATTTGATCCCGCATCATCGTGGCGCGAAGGTCATTCCCGGTGAAGTTATGCCATAAGGACAGCTTCACTTTCTCTTCGTTCTTCTTGGTGGAATTTCCGTTGCTGGACGCCGGGGTTTTCCCCGAATTGGCGGTTTGATTATTCCCGCTAGAGCAACCGATCAATGAAACCGTAAATACGAACATCAATGTAAGTAACAATAATTTCTTCACGACTTCCCCTCCTTTATATATTAGGTTCAGTATAAGAGCAGGCGCTGCCGGGCAGAAGGGGACAATATCCAGCACAAGGGGGGATAAAATTCGGATATTCAAAGGGAGTTCAAAAATTTCATTATTAATCACGAAGCAAATCAGGAAGCGACCCCGGCATCGACTCTTGAATCCAACTTTCAGATTTTGCTGCGGAATTCAGAGGGCGTCTTGCCTGTATGCTTCTTGAACAGTTGACCGAAGTATTTAATATCTTCATATCCTACCCGCTTGGCGATATCGCTAATTTTGGCGGGGGATTGGGTAAGCAGTTCCTCAGCTCTTCGCATTCTCTCCCGTGTTACGAACTCCAAATAGTTCATTCCCATCTCCCGCTTAAACACTTCACTAAAATGGTGGGGATGCAGGTGCACGGCACCAGCCACCTGCTGCAGCGAAATATTGCAATCGAGGTGCTCTTGAATGTAAGCAACGGATTGCTGTATGTAAGAGGATGGGCCAGCTGCGGCGGACTTGTGGTAAGCGTCGCGAATCGCGATCAAATGCTGGAACAGGGTCTCGGCTGGATCGGCGACCAGACGGAATGATTTTGGCAGTTCCTTCGCGGATAGAAGCGAGGGGAGATCGCTTTTACCGATTGCCCGCATCACTCGTTCAAGCCAACGATGGCCGGATACGACAATCGAGATAAGAAATGCGCGCAGTGAATCGGGTGTTAGCTCCGGGTTATGAAGCTGCTTACTAACAGTATCCGTTACCCACGCCTTCAGTTCGACCGAACCATCGCTTTGCAGCAGACGGGCCAACTCGGCTTCCTCTTCCAGCGAGCATACGGTTCGTCCTCCGCTACGGTCTTGCACCTGCTCATATGTAATAAGGTCATGCATATCGATCAATCCCTGGAAGGAAGAAGCATAGATCGCTTGATTGTAGGACTTATGCAAGTCTCTGACATGGCTGACTTCCATACCGATGGCGGCGGACATTTCGCATTTTAGAATCTGGCGGATTTGCGAAGCCGCTTGCTTGAGCAGGGTCCGACCTTCCGCAGCGGTTGTACTCCTCAGCACCAAAGCAATGTCATCACTCCGCAGTAGGGTCTCGCAATCCAATAAATTGTTCAGACAGTTATCTACAGCAAAGAGTAGACGGCTTCGAATTTGCGCTTGAGGTCCCCAGCCATTCGTGGTCACAATGACGACCTGCAGCGAACCGGCTGTTGGAGGACTGAGCTGAATATGCGGCAGGTGCTGAGCGCATTCGTCGATCAGGGAATCCTCACCGACTTGATCTGTCAGCAGACGCTCCAGTAGGCGATTGCGGTAGGTCAGGCGGTGAGTATAGTCCTGCCGGGCATTCTCGCGACGCTGCAATATATGCTGCTTCGCCTTCATCACCGTCCGAATGATCTCCTCCGGTCGGCTCGTCTTCAGCAGATAATCACTCACGCCGAAGCGGATAGCCTGCTGTGCATACTTGAAATCATCGTAGCCGGTCAGGATGATCGTCTCGATCTGCGGGTTGATCATTTGCGCTTCTCGGGCGAGATCAAGTCCGCTCTTGCCAGCCATACGGATGTCTGTCAGAATCACATGCGGCTTCTCCTCTACGATCCGATCCAGGGCTTCCTCGGCAGATGCGGCCGGGGTCAGTAAAGTGAACCCAAGCCCCTGCCAGTCAATCACGGTGCTTAATCCATTCCGAATGATAACTTCATCGTCTACGATTAATAATCGAATCATTTCCTTGCCTCCTTGACCGGTATCATAAATGTCGCTTTGGTGCCTTGACCCGGTACGCTGTCTATTGTTAAGCGGGAATCCATACCATAATGAAGCACGAGCCTGCGTTGGACATTCCTCAGCCCGTAGCTGCCGGACGTATCATCCCGGTATAGTGCAGAATCAAGCTGCTCTCGCAGCGCTCTTAGCGTCTCCTTCTCCATGCCAATGCCCGTATCCTCAACTGTGAATTTCATATAACCGTCGATATGATCGGCGATAACATGGATCGTGCCTGGCTGCTGTTGCTTCTGGATGCCATGGATCAGTGCATTCTCGATTAGAGGCTGCAGCAGAAGCTTCAGCATCCTCTGCTGATCCAGGGCAGGGTGAATGATGAAGTGAATCTCGAATTGGTCGGGGAAGCGGATCGATTGGATCTGTGCATAGTGCCGGGCATGGGCAATCTCTTGTGAGACGGCACAGAATTCCTCCCCGCTGTTCAGACTGAATCTGAGAAAATCGCTCAGCGACCCAACCATTTCTGCAATCCGTTCATCTTTGTTCATTAAGGCCATCCAGTGGACCGAAGACAATGTGTTGTATAAGAAGTGGGGATTGATCTGGGCCTGCAAAGCCCTCATATCGGCCTCCTTCTTCCGGGCTTCATTCTCTCTCACCTGTTCGGTCAAGTGGGCAATTCGGTTGCTGAATTTATTATAGGTATGCATCAGCTGGCCGATCTCATCCGTCGTTGTTACTGGGAATCTAGGCATCTCTCCGTCCGGGTTGGCGCTCTTAAGCACGGCGGATAAGCGAGAGAGAGGTCTTGTTACACGATGTACAAGATAGAGCACAAGTCCGACCAGCAGGATGATTGAGATCGTCAGCGCGATCGCTGTTAGCGAGAGTACGAAGCGGTTCTGCGCCTTATACTCGCTGTAAGGAATGACGCCCATCAAGGTCCAATTAACACCTGGGATCTGGTCAAATAGAATCGTCTTCTTGTCCTCGCCTTTACCGTAACCGCTTACAACGCTGCCATCACGTGAGATCGTTAAACCAGGAAACAGATCAGTCGCTTTGTGCCTCAGCCACTTTGGTTCACCCCCCGAGATGATGACGCCGTCAGAGTCGAGCAGCAGGACGTACCCGTTACTGACAAGTCCCGATGTCTTCAGATAGGTGGAGATAACCTCTTCATTCAGGCTGATTGTCAGAGTCCCAAGCGTTCTGAAGTTGTTGATATTCCGGACTGGCCGCACCAGTGAAATGACTCGTTCCGGACCATTTATCGTCTCATTCTCATATAGAGATGTCCAATACTTAGGATGATCCGCATAGTAGTTGGGATCTGTCTTTAACGGATCCGGGGCACCGGAACGGGTTACAGTATAGTTGAAGAAGGTGGACAGGGTGGGCCTTGCACCATTCGGTTGGATCGTAATGTCGGATATATATTTTTTGGAGAAGGCCAGGTTGGTGAGGAAGCCAATCATCTTCAAATATTCGTTAGCATCATTGTCGTTCCGGGTGAGATATTTCTGCGTATCGCTGTGTCCGATCAGGAATACCGACATATTCTCTGCATCCAGGACGATGAATTCCAGATTGGTACGGATCTGCCGCAACGTGTTCATACCGGACTGCTTAGCCTTCTCCTCAGTGACCGATGAGGCCAATTGATAAGAGACGACTCCTAATAGCAGCAGCGGAATCAGTAGCGAGCAGACGAGCATAAATGACAGTTTGTGCTTGAGTGAGCTAGCTAGCCAGCGCTTCATTGTGACCCCTCTTTTTGTCTTAAAATTACATCTATTATATCTGAATTCATCGAGATGAGAAGGGGGAAATGAACGATCGACATTTTAGGTATTTGTTGAATATAGGAAGGATTGGGGCTTTCTACCCTCGAAGTAAAGGAAGTGGGCTATATCGATCTTAGAAAGAAGGAGCAAAGGCAATGAGAAAAACGTTGAGTTGGATTGTCTCAATCAGCTTGATTCTTGGAATCGGACAAGGAACTTGGGGAAATGGGACGGCAAGCGCTAACGGAGAAATGAAAATTAAAGACATCATCCGAGAAAATACGATACTGATGGACAACGGCACAATTTGGTCTACGATCGATGGTGAACGGTTGATTCGGACGCAGGGTCATGTAGATGCGTTTACTTCCAGCAATGTCTATTCCGGTTTAGGCGTAACATCAGACGGGAAGCTTGTGGAATGGGATATCGGAACCGCTCCGCATGCGGTAGAGGGTCAATCGGGAGTGAAGCAGGCTGCGGGTCCTTATTGGCTGAAAAGCGACGGAACGGTCTGGGATAGTGCAGGAAAAGTCAAAAATCTCGAAAACATCGCGCTTATTGGTTATGGCAGCAAGCAGATGGCGGCCCTAAGTAAAAATGGGGAATTGCTTTTTGAAGATCCGTATAAACTAGGGGTCTTTAAGAAACTGGCAACCCTTCCCGATGCTTCTTCCGTAACAGCAATGGCTGTATATGATAGCCGCGTTGCCTTGTTGTACGGCAGCGGAAAGGTTGTCTTATATCAAACCTACGAATTCGATGATAGAGGCAACTTTATTCCTTATACCGTCACTGAGGATGCGTTGAATATCGAATTTGCCGCAAAGACAGCAGAACATCCTACAGATGCGCTGTTAGTAACTCGCAAGGATGGAACGGTATGGATGACGGGGAATTACAAAGACAGGGTCAAACTCACTAACCAAGTATCTGGGTTAAGCAAAGTCGTTAAGACAAGAGTACTTACTGATTTGGACAATTTTTACGCTCAATTGAGTGACGGCAGTTGGCTATTGTATGCCAGGGGAGAGGTCAAGCCAGTTGAGGTGCCCCGGGTGAGTAAATTAACTGTGTCCACATCCGAGTTAAATCCTTTTGTGGGTGATACTGTTAATGTGAATATTCAAGAAGCCTACACGAACGGAGCAAACATTAAAGTTGTCACCGCCGCCGCTAACATAACGGTTGATAAACCTCATTTGCTCCGTATCGAATCGGATGGCAGTCTTAAGGCGCTAGGCGTAGGCGTATCAAAGGTGACGATCTCCTCGAGTGGTATCTCAGAAACGGTTACGATTTCCGCCAGTTTGCGCAGCAATCTGAAATATGCCAAGATGATCGGCGGCGTAGTCTACGTGCCCGCTAAATCAGTGTTTCAAGCTTTGGGCGGCACGACCTCTGCCCTGAATGGAGGACTCGACGTCAAACTTGGCGATACATCGTTATTTTTTAAGGTAAAGGATAAGAATGCCAAACTTAATGGAGAAAATATTGCTTTAAAAACAGCGCCTGTTACGGAAAAGGGCGAAATGCTGATTCCAGCTTCGCTGTTTACAGATAGGCTTGGCGCGACCGTGAAGTGGGATAGTAAATGGAGACAGGCGAACATTTCTTTTGGCGACGCCGAAATGACCATCGTATCGCAGGAAACCGCATCTCTGGTCAAAAAAGCCATGCAAGGCAGTTTGGTTAAATATATCGGAAAAAGCTACTGGGTCAATGATTTTCTGGGATGGGAACGCTTCTCGAAAGTTACGGTCACGGATATTTTGCCTGACGACTCCGGCGGCTTTGTGGTTGTCTTCAAATCTGCTTCAGGTAAAACGCTGAAAAGCGACGTGTTGTCCTCCGCCAGTGTCTCACAGCTGTTTAGTGACGGGTACAGCTTCTTGAATTATGATCCATATAAGAAATATAAATGGTCGGCTTCGGTCTGGAATAAAATCAAGGCAGGGAAAATTGACTATGGGATGACAAAGGAGCAAGTATTGTTTTCTTGGGGGGAGCCTGCCGGAAAAAGCACAGTAATGGAAAGCGGCAAGACGATAGAAACATGGGTTTACACCAACTTCGATACAGTGGCCTTCATCAATGGGAAGGTATCGGTCATCATTTAAGGTTATGAAAAGAAACGGACTAAAATCCCTGGGGATCAATGAAATCACCCAGGGATTTTTTTGAAGAAATAGATTTAAGATTTCGCTAGTAAATAGACGCCAATTAGAATGACTGCAACGCCAGCCAGCTTCAGCGGTGAGATCGTCTCCTTGAAAATATAATAAGCCGGGATCATAGCGAGAACGTAAGCGAAAGCCTGCATCGGATAGGCAACACTTAAGGGAAGTCGGGTCAGCACGGCGAACCAGAGCAAGGTGGCGATGCCGTACAGGGCAACGCCTCCGACGATGGCCGGGGAAGTGATGAGCTTGCCCCAATGGAGTCCACCGGAGCGGCCGAGTCCGATCTTGAACAGAACTTGACCGGTGACAA
The DNA here is from genome assembly GCF_003991425.1 of Paenibacillus lutimineralis. Taxonomy (NCBI): domain Bacteria; kingdom Bacillati; phylum Bacillota; class Bacilli; order Caryophanales; family Paenibacillaceae; genus Paenibacillus; species Paenibacillus lutimineralis. The sequence continues at coordinate 6,030,554 of NZ_CP034346.1, read as the reverse complement.
GCAGTACAATATTGCCCAGCAGAAGAAGATAACTAATCATTTTGTCCATGGAAATCCTCCCGTTCCTTCAGAATCGTCACTTCTTGGGTCAACCGCAATACCTGCGAGGTGAGTCTCGTAATGACGATAGTAAGGTGAAGTATAATAGCGAAGCAGAATAAGAGGCCGAACAGGAACAGAACGGCCGGAGCATATTTCACACCTAGCCATTCTGCGATTCGTTCGACCAGACTGACATTGAAGGAGATGATCAGCAGAATAATGCTGAATAGAATCCAGAGCAGAGAATACTGCTCCTTTAGCTTTTGCCTTCTGACCAGCTCGAGAATGGAGAGAAGGAAGAGGGCTGCAATGCCGACAGATAATACGTAAATAGGCATCTATTTGCTCACCGCCGTTCGGTTAAAACGCAGTGCACTCATTAATACGGCCAGCGTAACCTTAATCATGTAGTATATCGATTTGATCGGTGTAATCGATGATTTGCCAGCCTGGCGTTCTTGCATTTCCGCTCTTACCTCTACGATGTTACAGCCTTTTCGCTTAAGGTAGACAATGGATTCAACCTCTGGATAATCCATCGGATAATAATCAGCGTACAGATCAATCACCTTCCGGCCAGCGGCCCGGAAGCCGCTCGTTGTATCTGTGAAGCGCTGACGGGTAACCAGGGAGACGAGTGCCGAGAAGAACAGGATACCGGTCCGCCGCAGCAAGGGCGAGCGGTAATCCGTAGCCTCTACATATCTGGAGCCGATCACTAGATCGTATGTCTTGGCCTGCTCGATCAGCTTGGGCAGTTCAGCTGCAGGATGCTGTCCATCGGCATCCATCTGGACGGCAATATCGTAGCCCATTCTCTGGGCATATATGTAGCCAGTCTGCATGCCCCCGCCGATTCCGACATTATACGGAAGCGTCAGCACGCGGGCTCCTGCTTCTATCGCAACGATCTCTGTCCGATCGCTTGAGCCGTCGTTAATAACGATAATATCAACAGAAGGAGCATGCTGTTGGATATCCTTGATGACTTTGGCGATGCTACCCTCCTCATTATACGCAGGAATAATTACAAGTGTCTTCATGTTGTAGTCAATCTCCTTTCCTCCAATTCACGCCGGTTACGGTGGATGTAGGAGTAATAGTTCTACCTCTAATAGCCTGATCAATCAGGTAAGCTCCGAATAGAATCAGCAGGGCCATGTTAGGGTAACCGTAGCGATTAAAAGCAATGAACGGAATATAAATTACCGTAAAATAACACAGCGCAAGCAGAAGCGGGAGCAGGCGGCGATAGCGGCGCTTGATCAAGGTAAATACGATGCCGGCCATGTTCAAGAGCATCAGGATGATCTGCAGAACATTCATCACGGGCCGGCTTATAGGCCAGATCGGGCGGGAATAAAAGGGATGGAAATAGAGCTCTATCCATCTTCCCAGCGTGTACCAATAAATATATTTCAGCGGCTCATGCGTGAAGCCATAAGCGATAACGTCCAGGCCTTTGCGAATGGCATTACGGTCTGACCCCTGGAACAAAGTCTCCGGCGAATATTCCGGATGGACTTCGAAGAAGCCTGACGGCGGCAGCTGCCAATAGAACCTCGTACCGAGCAGGAACGGGCTTCCCGCAGAATTCGTGAACAGAATGAATTCGTGGAAGGTCAGCCAGTTGCGGATCCACCAAGGCGTAAGCAATACGATGTAGATCCCGATCATGAGACCTGTGTATTTCAGCATCAGGCGCCAAGGAATTTTATTCTTCCACCAAATAATCAGAAATACGGCCGGATAGAGGGAGGCGTGAGGCTTGAAATAAGCGGCGGCAGCAGTCAGTACCCCGATCAGGACATACCAGCGTGTTCGGTTCTGCTCCATCGCCAGGATGGTAACGCAGATGAGCAGCAGCAGGATAGTGCGGAAGGTTGTCTCCGTCAGAATGACCCCGGAAGAGAAATAATCCGGAAAGTAGAAGGCGCTGATTGTAGCAGCAATCAAGCCGGTACGAACGTTAAATGTCCGCCTGCCAATCCAGAAGATTAAGTATACGGACAGCACCTGCTGTAAGCATTGAAAGATTCGAAAGGCAATGACGCCGCCATGGTCTTGACCGAATACCGCCATCAAGCCGGACAGGATGAGCGGCAGCCCGGGCATAATAAATGCAGAGGGCTTGTCTTTGGTATTATAGGCGAGCACGCCTTCATTTAGTAGTAATCTGGAGGTTTGAATATATTTAACATCATCATTATTAGGATGAACGGGGTCGCCCAGGAAGAAATAATCGTTGTAGATGAGAACAATGGCACATGAGACGATCCCGACGAAGATCAGTAATCGGATCAACAGTTTTTTGGCCAGTGGACTCATTGTTGATGTTGCAGACACGTCACTCACTCCTAAGTACCTTCATATATTTAAGATTGAAAAAGATCGTATTTATTGATTTTATGCCCAAAAAAAGGAATACTCAACCAATCCGACTTTAAGTCCTTTTATACTAACGTATCGCTTAGCGGTAAAGTTACATGCAACAAGTCCTATGACCACGCTGCTTTTGCAAAAAAAAGCCCAGGTGCGAATGCTTATTCACACCTGAGCTTTTTCATTGAAGTTATCTGCTTTTTATTGGAATGTCGTAATGATTAGCCAAATATTCAGTACAGTCAGGGCTACAGCGATCACCCAGGCCAAAATGACAACCCACATCCGGTTCTTGAACTCGCCCATCAACTTCTCATTACTAGTGAAGATTGTCAGCGGAATGATGGAGAACGGAAGGGCGACGCTTAAGAATACTTGTGTATAGATCAGAAGATGTTCAACGACCGATTCGGTGTCTCCAAATACAATGATACATACAATAACAGGAATAATGGCTATAACACGTGTGATCATTCTTCTTGCCCACAATGGCATCCTCATTCTTATGAAGCCTTCCATTACGATCTGCCCGGTTAATGTACCTGTGATCGTCGAGTTCTGCCCGGACGCGAGCAGGGCGACTGCAAATAGAACGCTAAGCAGCGGACTAGCGATGGCACCTACGATGGCGTTATCGCTTAAGGCACGATAGAGCTGTCCTAAGGTATCCAGTTCACCGCTGTATCCGAAGAACAGGGAAGCACCGAGTATGAGCAGCAGGCAGTTGATGACAAAAGCGATCGACAACTGAATATTCGAATCAATTGTTGTGAATTTAACTGCTTCCTTAATAGCAGCACGGTTGTTGCGGTCATATTGTCGCGCTTGAACGATTGAAGAATGCAAGTACAGATTATGGGGCATTACCGTAGCTCCCACAATCCCGAGTGCGAGGAACAAGGCGCCTTTGTCAGTTACGATTTCCGGTTTCGGAACGAAGCCGCCGAACATATGGGCTATATTGGGCTGAGCTATAATGACCTCGTACAGGAAGATCACTAAGATCGTAGCGATTAACGTGGCCACAATGGCCTCAATCTTCCTAAACCCGAAGCGTGCCAGAATCAATAACAGGAAGACGTCGAGTACTGTGATAATAACGCCGAGAAGCAGCGGAATATTAAATAATAAATTGAGTGCAACCGCACTACCGATAACCTCGGCAATATCCGTAGCCATAATAGCTAGCTCGGTTATAATCCATAGGATGAAGCCGAGCTTCTTGCCTGATCTCAGGCGTGTAGCCTGAGCCAGGTCCATACCCGTGACAATCCCCAGTTTGGCGGACATACTTTGCAGCAACATCGCGATCAGATTGGAGATCAGAATAACGGCCAAGAGTAAGTAACCGTATTGGGCACCGCCGGCAATGGAGGTAACCCAGTTACCGGGATCCATGTAACCAACGGCCACCAATGCGCCGGGTCCGGTATAGGCTAGAAGCTTTCTCCAAAAACCTGCATTCTGAGGTATAGGAACCGTATTATTTATTTCAGCTAGGCTTAATCCATTTTGTGTTTTGTGTAGAAACTTCTCTTTTTCCATGCTGGCCCCTCCTTTTCCTATGTACAAAAAAGTTTCCCTCGGTAAACACAAGGTAATTTTACTCCTTTTAACGAGAAAAGCAAGAGGTAATTTATAATAATTTTAATAAGGCATGTCTTCAAAGTTAAGATTCCCATCTGCATAAAAAAAGACTTCAGGAAGAACCTGAAGTCTCTGTTAATTATTATTAGTCTTGGATTCGGATATTGCCCGAAGTTGCTCGAACCTTGATCAAATCTTGGGTTTGTCCGGGAGATTCGGGAGACTTAATGTTGCCTGAGGTCGTACGCAGATCGTATATTCCTTTGAATCCAGGATCAGCGGATAGTCGAACATTGCCGGATTGGAGCGAGATGTCCAAAGAATCCGAACGCTGATTTTTCAGTGTAATATTACCCGAGACGTTATTGAATTTGCCATCTCCTGTGAAGTTATTAAAGTTGATATCGCCGCTCTTTAAAGACACATCAGCTGTGCCTTTCACATTCTCAGCTTTGATATTGCCCGAGGTTGTCTGCAACGTAGCAGCACCATCCAGATTGGTAACTTTGATCGTTCCTGAAGTAAGCTTGATTTCTGTATCCGCCTTAATGTCAGTCGTTGTAATATTACCGGAGGTGGAGTGGATAGTGAAGTGATTTGTGTTGACGGAATTAGCTTTAATATTGCCGGATGTACCGTTGATAGTGACATTTCCCGCATTCAACTCCGAGAAACTTCCGTTGTTGGATCCTAATTTGACAGCAAATTGTTCTAGTCGTGTGGGATTGGCCAGCGCTACTGTAATATGCTGATTATTGGACTGGAAGTTGATTTGCATGAAGCTCCATCTGAATTTTCTCTTCAGATCAAGAGTGAAGTCTTTAGTTGATGTATCGGCGTTTTTGAGCTTATCGATCGTCTCCTCCTCCATATTCCCCCTAACCTCAACGTAATCGGTGCCGTCCGGACTCTTAATAAACGTTACATCCACATCGTAGTCACTGTTAATCGACAAGGAATTCAGCTCGGCAAAAGTCAGCTTCTGATTGTAGGAGGGGAGGTCATCCCCGAATTCGAACCCTTGATATGCCATACCGGCAAAGCCAATAATAATGAGCGCTATCGCTAGAAATGACCAGCGTTTTCCGTTTCTCATCTCTTTTCTCCTCCTTGGATCGCCCTTATATTCCAGGCAAGGTATCTGCTGCTAATTTCCAATAATCCTTTAATGGTATAGCGGGAAATGATGGTGAATAGAATGCCTATACCAATAAGGACAATGACGGCAAACCCTTTGGCTGGAAAGAATACACCATGTAGAAAATAATCAAACAGAAGTGCAATTGGACTAAGGAATCCTGAGAAAGCTATCAGAACGAAGCTAACGCCGAAGCCCCACAGAGAGATCAGGGACGGAATGACGATCAGATTCAAAAAGAAGAGTCCAATGTATACCATAACCGTAGCGAAGGATCCACGGGATTTGATGGCTGCCGGAGGAGAAGCGGGCTGCGGTTGTTGTTGCCCAGGAGGGAACCAATATACCTGCTCTTGGGGAATGCGGCGTTCGCCGATGGCTTCCTTGGCAAGCTCTTCGGGATCGCCAAGCTCTTGGACGATCTCGGTTTCCGTCTTACCATTTTGTAGTCCGAAGGCAAAGTGTGTCTCATAATCATTCATCAGTTCATTGCGTTCCTCCGGTGGCAGAACTGACAAATGAGCATGTAGAATCGTTAGAAATTCGTTCTTGTTCATGACTTACTCCCTTTCTCAATCAAGGATGATACACTGTTGACGAAATGCTTCCACTCGACGATAAGCTCCCTCATATGGAGTTCCCCTTGAGCGGTTAACTTGTAATACTTACGAGGCGGTCCCTCCGTTGATTCCTGTAAATATGTTGTACAATATCCATCGTTCACGAGCCGCCGCAGCAGAGGATACAGTGCCCCTTCCGCGATCTCAATATGCTCCGATACGGATTGAGCCAGCTCGTATCCATATCGGTCACGCTCATGAATAAGTACGAGTATACAGAGCTCAAGGGCGCCCTTTTTGAATTGAACATTGATATCCAAAAATTATCGCCTCATTTGCTATTAGTAGATTGAATATCTTAGTACTGAATAATGATTAGTACACGGTAAATAGTAACATGCAGTACTGATTAATGCAAGATAGTGAAGGCCCATTTTAAAACAATAGCCGTATTCCCCATCTTTACAAGGAATACGGCTAATTCGGCGTACCTATTCGTCATATATTACTTCTCTTCGCCATAATGTGGATTCAACCGGGTCAAATCTTCTGTGGCCGGACCCTCAATAACGCTACCCTGATAATTGAATCTGGATCCATGGCAGGGGCAATCCCAAGACCGCTCGGCTTCATTCCAGTGCAACTCGCAGCCCATATGACTACAAGTGGTGTCCACTAAATGAACGACACCAGTAGAATCCTTATAGGCGCCGGCCCTCTTGCCAAGGTGCTTGACGACGGCCCCTTGATCTGCCCTCAGATCCTCGACCTTCAGATGGACGGCCTCTATTTTGCCGCTGATCAATTCCTTGGCTACCTCTGCGTTTTGAACAGTTAGGTTCTTAAGACTCGGGTCAACCTTGAATCTGGAGGGGGTGAATAACTCTGTATATCGGTTCTCTTTTCCGGTAATCAAATCGGTTATCAGTAACGCCGACACAGCAGAGGTTGTCATTCCCCATTTGGCGAAGCCTGTAGCTACATAGATTCTAGGATGTCTGGAGGTCACGTTGCCGATATAGGGTACCTCATCGATCGTGATCAAGTCCTGGGTTGACCAACGATATGGAATCTGTTCTACCCCAAAGGTATCCCTGGCGAATTGCTCCAGTTTCTCATACCGCTCGATCGTGCAATCATTCTTCCCGGTCCTATGGGATTCACCCCCAACTAGAAGGACTTCGCTTCCGTTCAGCGTAGCAGATCTTACAGAACGCTTCGGTTCGCCGCAATTGATATACATGCCGCCAGGATAGGATTTCTGTGGCTTGATGGCGACAACATAGGAGCGCTCAGCATGGAGCCTAGTGAAGTAGAGACCGCCCCCGTCGAAGAAGGGAAAGTGGGAGGCTGAGATAGCATACTCGCAAGTAACTTTGTGTTTGTTTGCGGTCTTGAGAATAATGTTGCCATCATCCTGTTCTTCGGCATAGTCTTCAAGGGTTGTATTCTCGTAGAAGCGTCCGCCCTTCTCTACAATATAGTTGGTGAGGGAAGACAAAAATAGAAGCGGATGGAACCGGGCTTGATCACGCAAGACGATGGCACCCTTCGATTCAACTTGTAGCGGCAGTTCGTCAACCCATTCGCCCGGCAGATCAAGCTGGCGGTAAGCTTCCCACTCTTGTCTCAACTGACTAAGCTGATCCTCGGAGTCAGCATATAAATAGGCGTCGTCACGTTGGAGTTCGCACTCGATATTATGCTTCTGAATCGTATCGAAGATGAAGCGGATTGCTTCTTCGTTGGCCTCATAATAGAGGCGCGCCGCTTTCTTTCCGAAATGACTTAGCAGGCTGTTGTATATCATGCCGTGCTGCGAAGTGATTTTGGCTGTCGTAAAGCAGGTCGTACTTTGCAGGATTTGGCCAGCATCGATAATTGCGACCTTCAGCCCAGCTTCAAGCAATACATAGGCGGTCATAATCCCGGTGATACCGCCTCCGACAATGGCCACATCACACTGTATGTCTTCATTCAGGGGAGGGAATGAAGGGCGGGGAGAGGTGTGGCTCCACATCGATTCGGGGAACTTGGGCAGTGATCCAGGATGAGGTGTGTTATTCATTAACTTGGTCCTCCTTATTGTTCAGATTTGACAATTTGATTCCTTGTACAATTGTCTCCAATAATTAGAAGATAAAACAGTTTCTTCTGAGGTTCATTGAGATTGTGCAATTGATGTTAGAAATCTAAATCTCATTACAGTGTGATATATGACGATTGACGAACAATAGAATAAGACTTATACTAATTCTAAAATTATAAAATAAGGGATGTCCTATATATGAAATCATTAAATTTAACGACTCAGCGCCAAGCTGTCTACGATGTCGTCCGTAGAGCGAATGACCATCCAACGGCTGCTGAGGTCATGAATCGGCTTGTCGAGCAGGGATACAATTTTGCTTATGGAACGGTATATAATTCACTGCGATATTTGACAGAGAAGGAAATGATCCGTGAATTGAAGCTCGGTGAAGCAGCGAGCCGCTACGATGCCAAGCTGGATGACCATCAGCATATTCTGTGTGAAGTTTGCGGACGTGTAGATGAAGTTATGACATGTGTACCCGATGATTGGAGCAATGCTGTTGCCAAAGAAACCGGATACGATGTTCATCATGCTCATGTCGTATTCGGGGGGGTGTGCCCAGCATGTCGGTCAAAGAAATAAATCCTGCGGAAAGAGCCTTTGGCTCGGCGACGCAGCCATTCAAGACCCCGGGGGAAGAGCAGAAAATGAAGCTGGAAGAGATGGCCGGGGTTCCGGTCTTCTGTCCGGTAACGCAGCGGGTCATTATCGTTAGTCCGAACCCGACGGAGGTTTATGAATTGCTTCGGGATTTATCGGAGGGCTGCTTTGACGTACTGGTGTTCCACCATTTGGAGCAAGGGATACGCAATGCACAAGCCGCCGATTTACTCATCTTCGACTTTACCTTCTACCGTGAGATTGGGGATGCTGCAGCCATTCAAACCTTGATGAAGCAGACGGGGGATGTTCCTTGTCTTCTGCTCGTCAATGAATCCGTCCTTGCCGGGCTGGATCAGGGCCTGATGAACCATGAGCTTCTCGTATGGCCGGCAAGAAAGGGAGAGATCCTCTACCACGCGCAGCGGATTATTCGCAACCAAGGGGAACGCAGTACATCCTTAAGCGTGCTGAATGGCAGCTCCCCAACCGTGTATAAGGATCTGTGGATTGATCGCAAGAAGATGGCTGTATACAAGGATGGAGTACAGATTGAGCTGACCAAGACGGAATATGAACTGTTCATTCAACTCTTAGACCATGAAGGAACCGTGCTATCTCGCGAGGAACTGCTATCAGAAATTTGGGGAACAACCTTCCTGGGCGGCAGCAACATCGTTGATGTTCATATCAAGAGTCTGCGTAAGAAGCTTGGCGACCGGGCAGTGGATTCCCTGTATATTGCCACAGTGAGAGGTGTAGGTTATCGTCTGGCGGATTAATGGCATGCGGGTATGTATGCCTATTAATAATCAATGTTTGGATTAGGCAAGTATCGTCCAATGGGCGGCGATACTTGCCTTTTTTATGCTTGCGGTAGCGATTAGGTGGTTCAATGGATTTAATTGTCGGACTTTTGGACTAGGAGAGGAAATCAATGGATCCATGTCGAACAGATAATAGGGTAAGTACTATTCGGGAAAGGACCATGATCTATGAAGAAACGCATACGCATTACTTTGTTGATCTCGATGATCATTGTTGCTGCTGTGCCAAGTGTATTAAGTATGATATTGAATCATGACGGCATGGTAAGCAGTCTAGTCATCTTGGGGATTTCATTGGTTGTCGCGTTGGTTGCAGCATGGTTTACAATCCATTTCATTGCCTCACCATTGAGCCGTCTGGTGGAGATGACACAAACAGTAAGCTTGGGGGATTTAACAAAGAGAATAGCAAGTACACAGCGGAAGGATGAGATCGGCGAACTGTCCAATCATTTTCAACGATTGGTGGACAATTTGAGCGATACGATTACAAGCGTTCGCGATACGACGGGGAATGTGGCCCGTTCTGCTGAGCAGCTTGCTTCCGGAGCTGAGCAGACGACGAAAGCCATCGAGGATGTAACGGTAGCGATTCAGGAGATGGCGGGTGCCAGCGAACAACAGAAGGATAGTGTTGAGATCGGTATTCATGAGATGGACAATATGTCGAGTCAGATCCTATCGATTACTGAGCATATTCGAGAGGTTACAGAGACGATGGAGAAGACTAACGCAACCGCTGAGGAGGGAAATGCTTCAGTATTAAGCGTTGTCGAGAAGATTGAGCATATACAACATACCGTGGATGACCTGGGCAACGTCATACAGACACTCGGCGCGCTGTCAGAGAATATTGGTGGTATCGTCGAAGCTATTACCGGGATCGCCAAGCAGACAAGCCTACTCGCACTGAACGCCTCGATTGAGGCGGCGAGAGCTGGAGAAGAAGGGCGGGGCTTCGCGGTAGTCGCTTCCGAGGTCCGTAAGCTGGCCGAGGAATCCGAGCATTCGGCACATCAGATTGAAGATTTAATCGGAAATATTCAGAGTGAGGTCCATCTTGCTCAGCAATCAATGGAGAATGCTAAGCTAGGGGTAAATGAAGGCATCGTTGCAGTAGACACTTCTGGCCGTTCCTTCTCGAGGATTCGTAAAGCGGTTCGTGTAGCCGCATCCAAGATGGAAGAGGTATCTGGTGCCGCGCAAGAACTACAGAACGGAGCCCAGAAGGTAACCGAGTCGATCAACGGTATCTCATCGATTTCCGAGAGTAATTTGGATAATGTACGCACCATTTCTGCTGCGGCTGAGGAACAGCTTGCCTCTATTCAGGAGGTCGCCGCGTCCTCTAATGATCTATCGAGAATGGCACTCCAATTAGAGGAATTGGTCAAGAGGTTCAAGGTTCAGAGATTGTAGATATATGAAATTGATATATATATTGCTTTTATTTCACTGCCGCCAGAATGGTTTCTGGCGGTTTTTTACGTTGATTTTCAATAAGTAAATACATATTAATCCCTATTTGGAACATCATACATCTATACAGTTTCCTGAGTAGGAGGGAGTTTCCGGATGAAGGAGAAGCTTAGTCGCAGGCTTGCACAGAATGAGGAGGCTCTAAAAAAAATATTTCAGGACAGCTCTGATCTGGTGTACCGGAGTGTTCAGTTTACCGAATCACGGAAAGGGCTTGTTGTATACATTGAAGGGATTATCGATACGAAAGGGGTCGAGCAGCATATTATATCGCCCCTGATCGAAGGCTTGGTTAAGGCAGAGGGGCCGGTAGAACGGCTTAGCGAGCTGCCCTTCACCCGCATATCTTTAACACAGATGGCTGCTGCATCGGATTGGCCGGGTGTGATTGAAGCGATTCTGACTGCACATGTCGTTATTTTTATGGATGATTCGAATGAGGCGCTGACCTTCGATGTGAAGGGCGGATCCAGGCGTAGCGTGGAGGAGCCGTCTACGGAGACGGTGATTCGCGGGCCGCGCGAGGGCTTCACGGAATCGCTGCGGATTAATACTGCGTTGCTGCGCTTCAAGATTAAGACGGAGAAGATGAGGTTAAAGCCGCTCGTCGTTGGCAAGATCACAAAGACGGATGTGGCTGTTGCATATATCGATGGGTTAGCTAAAAAGGATCTGGTTGATAGCGTGATAGATCGGCTTAATCAGATCGATATGGATGGAATTCTGGAGTCAGGCTATATCGAGGAGTGGATTGAGGATAATCCGTACTCCCCATTTCCGCAAATACAATATTCTGAGCGCCCGGACACGATTGCTGCGCAGCTGCTGGAGGGGAAGGTAGCCATCTTTGTCGATGGTACGCCGTTCGTGCTGGTAGCTCCAGTAACATTGTGGCAGCTGCTTCAGTCCAGCGAAGACTATTATGAACGTTATTTTATCACCAATTTCATCCGCTGGATTCGCCTCTTCTTCCTGCTTCTCGCGTTAATGCTGCCAGGGCTCTATATCGCCGTAACGACATATCATCAGGATATGCTTCCTTCCTCTCTCATTCTAAGCATTGCTACGGCCCGCGAAGCTATTCCGTTCCCGGCCATTATCGAGGCCTTAATTATGGAGATCTCGTTCGAGGCGCTTCAGGAAGCGGGCATCCGGCTGCCGAAGACGATCGGTCAGGCAGTGAGTATCCTTGGTGCTCTCGTTATTGGACAAGCCGCGGTACAGGCGGGTATCGTCTCGGCCCCGATTGTGATCGTGGTGTCCATGACAGGGATCGCCTCATTCACACTGCCGCGCTTCAATCTCGCGACAACGGTGAGGCTGTTGCGCTTCTTAATCATGATTTTAGCTGCGTTATTCGGCCTGTTCGGGATTGTCATAGGTACGGTCTGGATTCTCGTCCACTTGACCCAATTGAAGTCTTTTGGAGTTCCTTATTTGCTGGGAGTATCTCCTTATCGCCCGAGAGACTTCAAGGATATCTTCGTCCGTGTTCCTATGTGGAAGATGTCTGAGCGTCCTTATTCGTCCTCGCCGGACAATATAAGAAGGGCCGGAATTCGTAAGTTGAGGGGGGGCGGCGAAGAGAATGAAGGCTGGTAAGTCCAAGCGTGCATTACTCTGCTGTTGCTTGATCACAATGGGAATGCTGTGCGGATGCTGGGACAGGGTCGAGATCAACGATGTTGCCTTCGTGATCGGTTCCTCCTTCGATAAAATCAATGACAAGTTTGTATCGACTGTACAAATTGCCCTCCCCAGCCAGCTTGGAGGCACAGGGAGTGAAGGAGGCGGTGGAGGAACGTCTGGCAATCAGAACTATCTTCTGATCTCTAAGAAGGCACAGACGATGTATTTGGCTACTAAAGAGATCCAGGATAGCCTGTCGCGGATTTTGAATTTTTCCCACCGCAGACTCATGATTTTTGGGGAAGGGTTTGCCCGTGATGGCATTGGGAATAAAATAGACATTCTTGGCCGATTTCCACAAAATAGGTTGAGCGCGTACGTTGTGCTTACTCGAGGGAGGGCCTATGATATTCTGACCGCAGAGGCCCCTATAGAGCAATTCCCGGCTGAAATGGCGCGGGAAATCGCCAAGAGTTCCATCAGAAATCCTATGAACGTCAAGCGAATGGTCAATAAATTGTTGAGTGATGGCGTGGATCTTTATCTTCCCGTCATGAGTGTTAAGGATAGCAGTAAGGAAGTGCCTAATAAATCCAAGAGCTTGATTTCCATTGATGGACTTGGTGTATTCAAGGATGATCGACTTGTCGGTTTGCTAAATGAAGAAGATGGACTAATGGCTTTATTGGGAATGGGCGAGTCATTAAATCCAAAGATTATCCTTCCTCGCGGAGGCAAGGACAAGCTAATTACCATTAATTTGAGTGAGCCGAAGACATGGTGGACCCCTAGTGTGCAAGATTCGCAATTTGCGATCGCTATCCATTTTCAGGGCAAGGGGTCTATTCTTGAGAATACTTCCAACGAGGACATCGAGAATGAGAACCTCAGCGGACTAGAGGAGCAATGCCGCAATTACATCAATGCGAATTTGAGTCGTGTCGTGGAGAAACTTCAACGTGAGTACCAATCGGATATATTTGGATTCGGACAAGTGATTAAGAGCCGCTATCCACAGGAATGGGAAAAGGTCAAGGACAGATGGCATGAAGTTTATCCGACGGTGGAGGTCTCGATACATTCAACAATTCATCTGGAGAGCACCAACCAGCTAATGAATTCACTCTCTACCAGGGGAGGGCGTCAGAACAATGATTGAATCGCTAAGCCTAATGCTTCTGCTTATTTTATATAGTTTTCGAAGGGATTGGCAGTTAATGCGAGGGGTGTCCAAAGTCAATCGCTGGATCTCCTATTTGGTTATGGGCATCTCGCTGTTGATATTGGGCTATACCAATAAAAGCGGGCCTATCTTTTACCCAACAGTATGGGTTCAAAAAGTTCTTCAGCCACTGATTCCATTTCAATGAATGATCGATCTACGAGCAGGGGGGACAAAGTTGAAGACAATCACAACCAGACAGGTAGCCTTGTTAGCGGTTCTCTATCTTTTCTCGGTTAATTACCTCGATATTGCTGCTAAATTATCGGAGTTTGCCCACCAGCATGGGTACATATCGCATCTGCTGAGTGTATTGGTTACGCTCTTGATGCTGTGGATCGTCTCCCGAATAATTAGACGGTTCTCTGGGAGAAATGTGGTGGCCGCTATGATCGACAGGTATCCTCTTATGGGAAGAAGCATTGCGATTTTGTATATGTTCTTTCTTCTATTGCTATCAGCTGGGGAAATGCGTATTTGTGTGGACTTTACCAATTCTTCGTTATTGAATAGGACGCCTATCGTTGTTATTGGGCTGATTGTTGCAGCTACCGTTGTATTTATCGCTCAGGGAGGGATTAGAACCCTGGTCGGCATTGCCGAGATTTATGTACCGATCTGGTTCATGCTTCTTCTAATGATTGTAGTCACGACATGGCGGGACGTGGAAATTCGCAATCTTCAGCCGTTCTTCCACTTTCATTGGACAGGCATATTCCATGGTTTCTGGATTATTTTCTCCAGTGTCGGGGAGATAATCGTGTTCCCGCTCATCATGTCCGGGAAGCACTATAAGAGCAAAGGCGGCTACAGCGGCCTGCTGATCAGCGGCTTGTATTTGGTTGTGTTTTTGCTCATGGTTCAATTGGTCGTTGGCATCCCTCTTTCTACTAAACTGATGTATCCGACTTATGAGCTTGTCCGTCAAGTACAGGTCACCGATTTCATGGACCGGTTTGATCTACTGTTGGTTGCGCTATGGCTGCCGACTGTATTTGGCAAACTGGGATTTAATATTTATCTGATGGCTAATCTATTGCATATCATTGTTCCTAAAGTGTCGGGGAGATTAATGGTGGCCCCGATGGGAGCGCTTAGCTATGTGTGCGGAATGTGGTTCTTTAAAAATCCGGTGCAACAGGTTAATTTCAATGAACAGTTGATGCTGTTCGCCATCGTATTCGAGATTGGCATTCCGCTGTTGTTGTTCTTTGCCTTATGGCCGCGTAGGAAGCGAAGACTCCATTCCGGATAAAATTAGCCCCTATTGAATATCTAAGGATTTACTTCGCCATTTCAGTCGTATAATCTGATGCTATACGATAATTACTAGCTCGCATGGCTCGATTATTAGAACTGGGGGGAAGAGAAGCATGGCAAGAAGACTGGAGGGTGTAAGAGTTGCGCTTACCGGGCCGCGGCGGGCGCAGGAATTAGGCAAGCTGGTTGAGAATCTGGGGGGAACCCCACTATACCGACCAGCTCAAGGAACGGTATTGCTTGATGATATTGATCTGCGCAATGGCATTGTCTCGTGGATCAAGAATCCACCGCAATGGTCGGTCTTCACGACGGGCACGGGGCTCGACGCTTTGTTCGACATGGCTGAAGATATGGGCGTTGCCGAGGCGTGGTGGGAGATCCTGGGGAACACTTCGATAGCTGCCAGGGGCTATAAGACGGTAAATGCGCTGAAGAGAAGAAATTTGGTTCCCATCGTGCGTGATGACGATGGGAGTATCGAAGGGTTGATTCGCGGATTGGCGAAGCATGATTTGAGCCATAGCTCTGTCATCGTCCAGTTGCATGGGGATCCTGCCCCGCGGCTGATGTCGTGGCTTGAGGAGCAGGGGGCGAACTGCTCGCAGATATTGCCTTACCGCCATATTGCTCCTCCTGAAGGAGCATTGGAGAAATTGATGCAGGATATCGTCAGTAGGCAGGTTGATGCTGTAGCTTTTACGAGTGGTCCGCAAGTCCGGTTCCTCCTGGAGCATGCCGACAGGCAAGGGCAGAGGCAGGCTCTTATGGATGCCCTACATGGTCCTGTCGTAGCGCTATCCGTGGGAAAAGTGACTGCCCAGGGGCTAATTGAGGCAGGGATCAAGCGAGTGGTCTACCCAGAGGAAGAACGGATGGGCAGTATGATCATTGAGTTGGTCAAGTTCTATGAGACGGAGGACGGTTCCCGTGTCCATCGTGCTGCATTGGACACAGCGAACGCAGAAGAATAGGGATATAATGGATTATAGAGGGGTTATATAGACCAAATTTATTTTGGAAAGGGTGTAACCGATGAGTGATCTGTTGAAGAAGGCTATTTCATTAGGCTGGGGACTTACGATTGTCAGCAAAGAGAAGATTGAAGGTGTCGTGGACGAGTTGGTAAGGCGTGGAGAGCTTGCTCCCTCGGAATCGAAGCAACTGGTGGAGCGCTTGATCGACAAAGGGGCCGAGGAGCAGGATCGCTTCAAGGAACTGATCAATGAACAGGTTAGATCCGTAATGCAGGGCATGGGATTGGCCACGGTAAAAGAAGTGGAGGAGCTCAAAGGCCGGGTGGCGGAATTGGAGAATAAGCTGGCAGAGAACGGGCAGTCATAGGCAATGCGAGTTACTGTACGGCATGCCGGGCGTTACCGGGAGATAGCCATGGCGCTGGGGCGCCATGGCTTTGGTTATATTGCGGAGGAGATTGGACTCACCCGGCTGTTCTCCGTTCCGCTGCGCTGGATTCTGAAGAGTGAGCCGGAGAGCCATACACTGGCGGAGAGAATTCGGCTCGTACTAGAGGAGCTTGGGCCGACCTTTGTGAAGTTGGGACAGCTCGCCAGTACTAGATCCGACTTGCTTCCGGAATCTATCATTGCTGAGTTGGTCAAGCTCCAGGATCAAGTTACTCCATTCTCGGCCAGGGAAGCGAGAGCGATTCTGGAGAGAGAGTTCCATATGCCTGTAGAGGAGCTTCTGGTTGAGTTCAATGAAGTACCGTTAGCCGCTGCCTCTATTGGCCAAGTTCATCAGGGGCGGTTGGCAACTGGAGAAGAAGTAGCGATTAAAATTCAACGCCCGGGGATTTTCCCTATCATTGATCGGGATCTGGATATTCTGAGAAACCTGACGGCGATTGCGAAGAAACGCTGGGGTTGGGTCGGACATTATCAAATACCGCAAATGGTAGAGGAGTTCTCCAGATCGATTAAGGCAGAGCTGGATTATACGGGCGAGGGCCGAAATATGGAGAGGGTCAGTAAACAGTTTACAGGCAGCAAGAAAATATTCATTCCGAAAGTGTACTGGGAATGCACAACCTCTAAAGTACTTACGATGGATTTTGTAGAGGGTATTCATTTGAATAAAGCTTCGGAGATTAAGGCGAGCGGGATCGATGTGAAGGAACTCGCTGCTACCTTGGTCGATGCCATGCTCCATCAAATCTTCATTAGTGGATATTTCCATGCAGATCCACATCCTGGTAATGTGCTGGTTCTTCATGATGGCCGGCTTGTGTTTATTGATTTTGGGATGGTGGGCCGGATTAGCTCCGAGATGAAGGAACAGCTGTCGTCGCTAATTATTGCCTTAATGCGCCGTAATACCGAGGGCATGACAAGGGCCATCCTACGAATGGGCCTGCTGGACGAAGTAGAGGATATGAACGGATTACGCCTCGATCTGGAGCGACTACGGGAGACCTATTATGATATTCCATTCTCCCAGATCAGTATCGGCACTGCGATCAATGATCTGTTCGCTGCAGCGCAGCGGCATGGTGTGGTGCTCCCAGCGGATCTGCTGCTGCTCGGTAAGTCCTTATTGACAGTGGAGGGTGTCTTACAGAGTCTGGATCCAGATATCAGCATTCTTGATCTTGCCGAGCCGTTCGGCAAGAAGCTGCTGCGCGAGAAGCTGGACGCACGCAGGCTAGGGAAGAAGCTGCTGGGCGAAGCTGTTGAATTCGGTGAATCGTTGGCCGATTTGCCACGGCAAATGCAGCGCTTATCCTCAATCATTGGTAAGGGCAAGATTAAGACGGAGATGGACATCCCAGGGATGGAAGAGCTCATGCGCAAGTTTAATCAGATTGGAAACCGCCTTTCCTTCAGTATTGTACTGCTGTCATTCAGCATTATTATGGTCGGCGTTATTATCGGTACTTCCATGACAAATAGTCCGATTCTGCTCTGGAACATACCGGTTATCGATATAGGCTTCGTCATTGCCACATTGATGGTGATATGGCTGTTATATTCTATTTTTAAATCAGGCAGATTTTAGATACTTCTTGAATGTCTATGAGACAGGAAATTTATGATCAACTCTGGTACAATAGTAAGGCCGCGATTTAGAATCGTTCGAATGAAGGTTCGTTGATAATAATCGTAAGACTTTGCAAATAGGTATCAGGGGGACTTAGTGGATGAATACAAAGGTGAAGACGCTGACTATGGTGTCCGCATTACTGCTTGCGATGGCACTTGTGACGGCTTGTAATGACACGAATAAGACAGCTTCCGGCAGCAATCAGCCGGCTGTGAATAACGCTGGTACGAATAATCAGGGGACTGCAGCTCCTGGAGATAGTGAAGCTGACAACAGTAAGAACAATGAAGATCAGGGTAATACGTCGACGGACAATTCAGGGGCGGATAATACAGGCTCTTCGCAAGAGGGAACTGGACCCGATATGGCGGCATCTTCTGATGTGAATAGTGTTGCAGTATTAGTCAATAAGGAGTTTGCACTACCGGATGATTATAATCCGTCAGATCTCGTATATCCGAATGTTCGCTTTACGTTTAAAGAGAAAATAGAGAAACGAATGATGCGCAGCGAAGCCGCTAAGGCGCTGGAGAATCTGTTCGACGGTGCGGAGAAGGATGGAATTTACTTGGCGGGGGTATCGGCCTATCGTTCCCATAAGACGCAGACTGCGTTGTTCAATCGCTATGTTGAGCGGGATGGAGAAGAGAAAGCTAAGACCTACAGCGCTGTGCCTGGGCATAGTGAGCATGAGACAGGACTTGCCATCGATGTGTCCGGTAGCGATGGGAAGTGTGCTGCAGAAGATTGCTTCGGGGACACGAAAGAAGCGGATTGGCTGGCCAAGCATGCTTCGGAATATGGCTTCATTATTCGTTATCCTGAAGGCAAAGATAGTATTACTGGCTACAAATATGAACCTTGGCATATCCGTTATGTTGGCGCTGATATCGCATCCGAGATTGCTGATCGGGGAATTACCCTGGAAGAATATTATGGATCGATTCCCGTAACAGCGAATCCTTAATGGGGTATTCTATATGATAGCGTGCGTGTAAATATGAAGAGGTTAGAATAAAGGTTGGAATATGACCGAATGAGGAAGGGCGCCAAGATGGTGCCCTTTTTTTTCTTTGTTTTGTAGCCCAGATTGACTCCGATCCGCCATTAAAATTGCCAGAAGCCTTAGGTTATAAGGCTGGAACGGTTGTTCTCCTGTGCACGTACACAGGTCTGACAAACATAAATATGTATTGACAAATGATAATGATTATCAGTATCTTTAAGATATTATGGAGCTGTTTTATGGTTGTACAGAGAAAGGGAGTGCGTCAACGTGTCATTGAAGACCTCTCATTTGGATATCGCCTATGAGGATCGCTTGATCGTTCAAGATTTAAATATTTCAATCCCCGCAGGGGAGATTACGGCATTGGTCGGAGCTAACGGCTCAGGGAAATCGACGATATTGAAGACGATGGCCCGTATTCTGCAGCCTAAGTCTGGGACGGTCCTGCTCGACGGGAAATCGATTCACAAGCAATCGACCCGGGAAGTTGCCAAGCAGTTGGCGATTCTTCCGCAGAATCCTACCGCTCCAGAGGGACTTACTGTCCGGGAGCTGGTCTCCTATGGACGCTTCCCCCATCAGAAAGGATTCGGTGGCCTGAAAGCGGAGGACCGCCGCGTTATCGACTGGGCGCTGGAAGCGACGAAGATGAGCGAATTCAGCGAACGTGGGTTGGATCAGTTATCTGGCGGACAACGGCAGCGTGCCTGGATTGCCATGGCGTTGGCACAAGAGACGGATATTCTGTTCCTGGATGAGCCAACGACCTTTCTTGATATGGCCCATCAGCTTGAAGTGATGCAGCTGCTGGAGCAATTGAACCATGATTTGGGGCGGACGATCATTATGGTCGTTCATGATCTGAATCATGCTGCTCGATATTCGCAATATATGGTTGCTATCAAACAAGGGCAAGCCATCTCCTCAGGTACCCCTGAAGAAGTCGTGACGACAGGAGTGCTGCGTGAAGTATTCGGTATAGAAGCAGATATCGTTACAGATCCACGCAGCGGTGTGCCATTATGTCTTCCATATGAGCTGTATCGTGCTGCTGAAGGAAAGGTGCTTCGTGGTAGAAAAGTTGAAATCGCCAATCAGTTGGCCAAATAAGAATGCGAGACATCCAATATGAGTGGCTCTCACAATATTTATCGGTAGTAAGGGATCCCAGACCAGATGCGATTTATAGCGTAGATGCGCAGTTATTGACCGATCAGGAGCAGATCAAGCTGCTCCTGTTAGAATATAAGCACCAGATCCAAGGCAGCAAGATCGATGTCGCTGGGACTTACTTTGCGTCGAGCTGGCGGACAGTCTGTGCAGCGATGATCTATATGACGGCAATGACGGACGTGAGATTGGATCTGTCACCCACTAATTTGAGGATTCAGATCGATTGCGGGAACGGATATCCACAACTTTTATTTGTGCTCAAATCAGCGGCAGAGTTGGCTTGGCCTACAGGCGAGCGTACCGAGTGGCAGCGGAATTCAATGGAGCAATTCTATCGCTCTTTGCAGCCAATTATGTCAGCAATCTCTGCGGTTACTGACCTCCCTCTATCCCAGCTCTGGGGGCAAATTCCGCTAGGGGCCGAATATTACGTGAATCTATTGAGCGGTTTATTTGATGAAGAGCAGCATCGGGAGCACTTGCTAGAAGCCTATGGAGCTCTTACGAAGCATATCAACTGCAGCTGCTTCGGCTTGAAGCGCAATCCTTTTGATGTGAAGGAGATCTGGTTGGATGATCCGTATCAGCCCGGGGAGCAGACGCGTATGAAGCCGACCTGCTGTCTGGCTTATCTGACCGGGGATGGATATTGTTATACCTGTCCGAAGCTAAGCAAGCAGGATCGACAGAAGAGATATCAGGAGATTCAATCGGCATACAGCCAGTAAAATAAGGAATAAGATCTCATTTTCCACTTACAAGCGGAGGATGGGGTCTTTTTTGTAAGGCAAAAAAGTCCCATCATATAGTTTGTGACAAAAATCACATAACCAAAGGATGACCCACGATACAATGAAAGTCGAAATGAAAATCACGCTGTAAGCTAGTCTTGGCGAGACTTGGTTGGCTTAATGATATTAAGCTAAGTTTTTATATAAAAACAAAAAATATTTCAAGGGAGAGAAATTCCATGGCGTATTACAAACCGGATCAGATTGCTCAAGCAACGGTGGAAACCGGAGTGAAGAAGGCACATAATCCACTCTTGACCGTGTTTATTCTCGGTTTCTTGGGCGGGGCGTTTATTGCTCTTGGATTCCTGCTCGATATTCGCGTGATTGCTGGCGCGCCTAAAGAGTGGGGAAGCATTGCAACTTTCATTGGTGCTGCGGTGTTCCCGGTTGGCCTTATTCTAGTGCTGCTGGCGGGGGGCGAACTGTTGACCGGGAATATGATGGCTGTGTCCCTGGCACGGTTCAAGAAGAGAATCACGACGGGCGAAATGTTCAAGAATTTGATCCTGATTACGATCTCCAATTTTGTTGGGGCCTTGTTTGTTGCTTATTTCTTCGGACATGTTGTTGGTCTAACTTCAAGCGGAGTTTACCTCGACAAGCTGGTTGATATGGCAGGACATAAGCTGGACGATAACTTCCTTCAGGCGTTTGTGTCCGGTATTGGCTGTAACTGGCTGGTAGCTCTTGCGGTATGGCTGGCCTATGGCGCAGACAACTTCAGCGGTAAAATACTCGGGATCTGGTTCCCGACCATGGCCTTTGTGGCGATCGGATTCCAGCACGTTGTGGCCAATATGTTTCTGATTCCGGCGGCAATATTTGAAGGTTACTTCTCCTGGGGAGAATACTTCATGAACTTTATTCCTGTTTGGCTCGGTAACTTGACGGGTGGCGCATTGTTCGTTGCCGGAGCCTATTGGGCTGTATACTTGAAAGATGCCAAGGAGGAAACTGCAGTCGATTCGGTGACTGCCAAGGCCGACGCGAAGGCTTAACTCCCATCCATTGAGTTCTATAATATAGATCATCGCAAGTGACTCGTGTATGTCAGGTTCCTTATCAGGAAGGACCTCATGCTCGGGTCATTTGTATTTTTCTAGGTACATGTTTTGAAGGAACTATACATCATGTAATCGGCGAACTGGGGCGTTATCCTATCTATAGACATTCATGCCTGTTATCAAATACAATTACCTAATTAGGAGGGATGAGAGATGGTTCAAGAGGAGAATGGAGTATTTCCTGCAGTATGTCCGTTGGATTGCCCAGACACCTGCGGTTTGCTGCTGCACAAAGAGAATGGACGAATCGTCAAGGTGGCCGGCAACCCGGACCATCCAATCACCCAGGGTGCGATTTGTAATAAAGTAAGAAATATGACAGAACGGATCTATCATCCGGAGCGTGTGCTATATCCTCTCCGCCGTGTAGGGGCCAAAGGGGAAGGCAAGTTTGAACGGATTACCTGGGATGAGGCTATCGCAGAGATTACAGAGCGGTATCAAGGATTGATTAAGGAATATGGTTCAGAGTCGATCCTGCCTTACAGCTTCTATGGAAATATGGGGATGCTCAGCGTGGACGGAATGGACCGCCGGTTCTTCCATCGGCTCGGCTCCTCTCAGCTTCAGCAGGGAATATGCAATTCCGCCGGTAACACTGGCTGGAAATATACGATGGGCTTCGGCGGCGGGACTAGCCCCGAAGAGACGGTACAGGCGAAGCTGATCATCGTGTGGGGCGGTAATCTCGTCAGCACGAATATGCATCAGATCGCTCTGATCGAGAAGGCACGGAAGCAGGGGTCCAAGTTGGTTGTGATCGATGTCCATCGCAATCGGACCGGGCAGCGTGCCGACTGGTTCATTCCTGTCTATCCGGGAACAGACAGCGCACTAGCCCTAGGATTGATGCATGTACTGTTCGAACAGCAGCTTGTGAATGAAGAGTTCTTACAGCAGTATACGATCGGTCATGAACAGCTTCGGGAGCATGTTCGTCAGTATACGCCGGAGCGTGTATCGGTCATTACAGGCGTTCCTACGGAGGATATTGTCAAGCTTGCCTTGATGTATGGACAGACATCTCCAGCCTATATTCATATCGGAAATGGACTTCAACATCATGATAACGGGGGCATGACCGTACGGACGATTACCTGCCTGCCAGCCCTCATAGGACAATGGCTTGTGCCTGGAGGCGGAGCTTATAAATCGAACGGTGCCTATGGGAAAGTGAACGACGATGCCTTGGAGTGTCCGGATCTGCGCCCTAACCCTGATGCGCGAACCGTGAGCATGAATCAAATCGGAGAAGCACTGCTAACCTTGACGCCAAAGATTCGGGCTTTGTTCGTCTATTGCTCTAATCCGGCAGTTGTAGCACCGGATACGGTGAAGGTGGAGCAAGGACTGTCCCGCGAGGATCTGTTCACGGTGGTGCACGACCTGTTCTTGACTGATACGGCGAGGTATGCCGATATCGTGCTGCCGGCGACATCTTCATTTGAGAATACGGATTTATACAATTCATATTGGCATCACTATGTTCAGCTTCAGGAGCCGGTCATTCCTGCCCAGGGAGAGAGCAAGAGCAATGTGGAGACGTTCAAGCTGCTTGCTGAGGCGATGGGATTCGAGGAGGATGCCTTCAAGGACCGTGAGGAAGATATGATTCGTCAGGCTCTCAATTTTACAGCGAACCCTTATCTTGAAGGGATCACGCTGGAAGGTCTTAAACAGCAGCGATTTATGAAACTCAATATGGAACCGAAGCGGCAATTTCTGCAGCGGCTGACGACGCCATCAGGCAAGATCGAGCTATACTCAGCGAGGATGGAGGAAGCAGGGCTTCCACCTCTGCCTACCTACACTCCACTGCAGGAGGGATATGATGGTGAGCGGAGGCCAGGGACTGGCGATGTGTATCCGCTGATGTTTATTTCTCCCCCTAACCATAATTTCTTGAACTCTTCCTTCGGTAATGCAGGCAAGCATATTGAGTTGGAGAAGCAGCCGCTGCTGCAGATCCATCCACAGGATGCGGAGCTACGGGGCATTGCTGATGGTGATGAGGTCATCGTATGGAATGATCGTGGACGCTATCAGGTGAAAGCTTCGGTAACGGATAAGATGCTGCCGGGAACCGTAGTTAGCCAGGGCCTGTGGTGGGATCAGGATGGCAAGTCGCGTAGGGCGAATGCCCTGACCTCCGATCGGTTGGCTGATATGGGCGGTGGAGCGGTGTTCTTCTCTACGGTCGTGGAGGTACAGCGACAGCCTTAGTTGCGGGATTAAATGATAGAACTGTAGAAAATGGTCGAGAACTGCCCTCACACAGGACTGTTCCAGAAGGAGGAATACAGCATGAGAGGCCTAGCTTCATATCCGCGTGAGGTCAAGATTTTTCTGGTAGCAAGCTTGATCAGTTCTGCGGGCGGCGCGTTGATGTGGCCGCTGATTACGATGTTTGTATTCAAAGAGCTGGGAAGAACGGTAACGGATGCCGGTCTTGCCGTGCTGGTTATGTCATTAGGCGGTATATTTGGGCAGCTGCTCGGCGGCTCTTTGTACCACCGCCTTGGAGTAAAGCGCCTGATCGTAGGTGGAGTCGGACTGAACGCACTATTTCTATTGTTGCTGCCTTATGGGAGCGGACAATGGCATTTATTTTTACTATTGATGTGCCTGATTGGTTTTTTTAACTCGATGGCTTTGCCGGCGATTCAGGCCTTTATCGGCTTCCGATTCACAGAGAGACGCGCGGAATTATTCAATATTATTTATGTAGCTAACAATATCGGCGTAGCTCTGGGAACAGCCATCAGTGGATTTTTGGCGCAAATTTCGTATAATCTAAGCTTCATATTGAATGGTTTGATCTCGGCCCTATTTGCCGGCTTCTTCTGGGTTTATTTGAACAAAGTTCAAAAAACGCAGGGCAAGTTCCACGTGGAAAAGAAGAAAGAGAATGCAGATAAGAAGAATAACTGGAATTTGATGTTAAATTACAAGATATATTTCTTCATGGGACTTGGCTCTTTCTTCATCTGGCTGGCTAACTGTGTATGGAATAACGGGGTATCACCCTACACAATCTCGCGAGGGATGCCGGAATGGAATTATAGTATTCTCTGGACGCTGAACGGGATATTGATCTTCGTTGCGCAGCCGCTCATTTCGTGGATCAAACGTGTCTTTGCCGCGACAGAACTGAGACAGATGACGGCAAGTGCTGTATTTTATATGCTGGGCTATGTCATGATCCTTAGCTTCCATACTTATTCGAGCATGGTGCTGGCGATGGTATTGATTACGCTCGGCGAAATGCTGATCTCCCCGGCGATTCCTTCCTTCATATCGGATCATACCGGCAAGTCTGCCCCGTTCTATCTTGGGCTAGTTGGTGGCATGGGGGTAGCGGGAAGGGTAGTAGGTCCTTATGCGATGGGGGTTCTGTTCGATTGGAACGGTCTCGTTCCGGTGGCAGCTTTGGCAGTACTGATCTCCATCCTGTCGATTGCCTCCTTCATGATACATGGCTTATTCAATCGCGATAAAGTGAGAAGGATGGCCTAAGAATCAGTAACAGGTTCCTGTCTAAGGATGTCCGAGGTATAATGATAAATATAAATTTAAGAGGTTGTTCAACAAGTTCGCTTTTAAGCTGAAATCCATACTTTTTGAACACGTACTTTAAGTCTTTGGAAAGGGAACAAGGGGATGTCGAATTCAATTCAAATCAGATTGTCGGAAATGCGCGATGCAGGTGCATTAATGGAGATTGATTCACGAGTGTGGGATACCCGGACAACGCCAGCTCCGATCCAGTGGAACTCGCGTGAGCAATACCTGCAGAAATGTCCTCCGGGTAACCAGCTAGTAGCGGAGATTAACGGAGCGATTGGTGGATATGTTGGCTTCGATTATCCAACCCCATTGTCTAGCAACCGTCATGTGCTGGATATTAATATTGCGGTGCATCCGGATTTCCAGCGACAGGGAATCGGACAACGTCTTATAGAAGCGATAAGAGCTTGGGCTGCCGAACAAGGGGTACGTAAATTGTCCCTGCGTGTACTGACCACTAATCCTGGAGCGGTGGAATTTTACCGGAACTGTGGATTTGTAGAACAGGGGAGACTCGTCCAGGAGTTCTATCTGAATGAGAAGTATGTCGACGATATTCTGATGTACTGTATGTTATGATTGAAGATGGCCACTTTGGCTTCGCCTTGCCATAGAACTTGGATATAGGTATATTTAGAAGAAGAAAAATCGGAAACTATAAGAGGTTGTTCAAAAAGTCCGCTCCTCAGGCCCTAGCTTCATCCAACTGAAGCGTTTTGAAAAAACGCACATCGGAAGCATAAGCTTCGGTGCTGAAAACTGATCTTTTTGAACACGCACTATAACAATTTGTGATCAATAACGGATAGAGACTTAAATGAATGAAAGGTGATAACCGTGGAGAATAACACCAACAACACCACTCCTCCCAACTTTATTAAAAATATTATTTCGGAGGATTTGAAAACAGGCAAACATACATCGATCGTTACACGTTTCCCTCCAGAGCCTAATGGTTACCTGCATATTGGACATGCCAAGGCCATCTGGATTAATTTCACCCTCGCTGACGAATTCGGAGGACGGACGCATCTGCGCTTCGATGATACGAATCCAGTCAAGGAAGATACGGAATATGTGAATTCTATTAAAGAGGATGTCGAATGGCTCGGCTTCAACTGGGAAGAGCTGCACTTTGCTTCCGACTATTTCGATGAGATGTACAACCGCGCCGTTCTGCTGATTAAGAAGGGCAAGGCGTATGTCGATGATCTGAGTGCCGATCAAATCCGCGAAATGCGTGGCACGCTAACAGAGCCTGGGCAAAATAGCCCATTCCGTGACCGTTCGGTGGAAGAGAACCTGGATCTGTTCACGCGTATGCGCGATGGCGAGTTTAAGGACGGAGAAAAAGTATTGCGTGCGAAGATCGATATGGCTTCTCCGAACATTAATCTTCGCGACCCGGTCATTTACCGCATCGTGCATGCATCCCATCATAATACGGGGGATAAATGGTGCATCTATCCGATGTATGCATTCGCTCACCCGCTAGAGGATGCGATCGAAGGCGTAACGCATTCCCTCTGCTCGCTGGAATTCGAAGATCAACGTCCATTCTATGATTGGGTGATCGAAGAGACCGAGATGCCTTGCACTCCACACCAATATGAATTCGGACGTCTTAATCTGGAGCAAACCGTTACGAGTAAGCGGAAGCTGAAGCTACTGGTGGATCAAGGCTTTGTCGATGGCTGGGATGATCCGCGTATGCCGACGATCTCTGGTCTTCGTCGCCGGGGGTATACGCCAGAGGCGATTAAAGCTTTTGTATTCGAGACAGGAATATCCAAGGCCTACGGCAAGATTGATCTGAAGATGCTGGAGCACTTTATTCGTGAGGATCTCAAGCTCAAGGCACCACGGACAATGGCTGTAATCGACCCGCTTAAGGTCGTGATTACGAACTATCCAGAAGGAGAATCCGAGCTGCTTGATGCCGAGAACAATAGTGAGAATGAGGAATTGGGCCATCGTCAGATTCCGTTCTCGCGGGAGATTTACATCGAGCGTGATGACTTTATGGAGAATCCGCCAAGCAAATACTTCCGTCTGTTCCCGGGGAACGAGGTTCGCTTGAAGCATGCTTACTTCATTAAGTGTAATGATGTAATCAAGGATGCCGACGGCAAAGTGATCGAAATTCATTGTACGTATGATCCTGAGACGAAGAGTGGCAGCGGATTTACCGGCCGCAAGGTGAAGGGGACGATTCACTGGGTTGATGCCAGCAGCGCTGTTCCAGCTGAATTCCGCCTGTATGAACCGTTGATCCTGGGTGAGAATGATGATACAGATGAGGAGTCAGCGGAAGAGAAGTCCTTCTTGGACATGATCAACCCGAATTCTCTGACGATCAAGCACGGTTTTGTTGAACCGGGAATGAACGATGCCAAGCCGCAGGATAAGTTCCAATTTTTCCGGCATGGGTATTTCAATGTCGATTCGAAATACTCCAAGCCAGGGCATCCGGTATTCAATCTGATCGTATCCTTGAAGAGTTCTTTTCAATTGCCAAATAAATAATGTTGATTTTGAGGCAGTGCATCAGTTATCATAATGATAAGTGAATAGCTGTTCGTTACGGAGGAGCCTGGTCAAACCAGGCTCCTCTTTGTCTTTTTTTGGGCATGCTATCCTAAAAAACAGGGAGGGATTTAATGTTCTATTTGACTATTCTAATTATTCTACTAGCTACCAAATTGGCCGGTGATTTAACCGCAAGGCTGGGGCAGCCAGCGGTGGTAGGTAAGCTGCTAGTGGGTATCATTATTGGTCCGGCAATGCTCGGTTGGGTAGAGAACTCGCATATGATCGAGGAGTTAAGCGAGATCGGTGTGCTTCTGCTCATGTTCATGGCAGGGCTGGAGACAAATATTGAGGATTTGAAGCGCTCCTTCAAGTCATCGACCGCAGTGGCTCTGGGGGGAATCGCTCTGCCCATGCTTGGAGGTTATTTGGTGGGAATCGCCATCGGTATGGATTCATCCAAGGCCATCTTCCTTGGTTTACTTCTATCGGCTACTTCGGTCAGTATTTCTGTACAAAGTCTTAAGGATCTGGGGCTGCTTAAGAGTAAAGAGAGCACGACCATGCTTGGCGCGGCGATCCTTGATGATATTCTCGTCGTTATTCTGCTGGCTTTTGTCATGAGCATGGTCGGGGGTGAAGAAGTGAATCTGGCGATGGTGATCGGCTACAAGTTCATTTTCTTCGTAATCGTAGCTCTATTCATCTGGAAGATCGCGAAATGGGTGATGAATTGGCTGGCCCCCCTGCGTGTGACCGAGGCGATTATTAGCGCAGGCCTAATCCTCTGCTTCTTCCTTGCCTATGTTGCTGAGCAGTTCGGCGTGGCAGGTATTATCGGTGCCTTTGCCGCTGGGCTGGCCATCTCACAGACGGACTACAAGCATGAGGTCGAGCATAAATTGCAGCCGATTGCTTATACGATATTTGTGCCCATTTTCTTCGTCAGCGTGGGCTTCTCCGTTAGCTTTAAAGGACTGGGCTCCCAGATAGGATTACTCATACTGTTCTTTGTAGTTGCCCTTCTGACAAAGCTGATCGGGTCCGGACTAGGCGCTAGACTGACCGGTTATTCCAGACGTTCTGCTCTTGGGATAGGATCGGGGATGGTATCACGCGGAGAAGTGGCGTTGATTATAGCGACAATTGGTCTGGAGAGTGGTCTTCTGGAGCGGGAGTACTTCACCGTTCTCGTGATCGTCGTCATTCTGACAACCTTAGTGACTCCGCTACTGCTGAAGGCTACGCTTGGTAAGCAGCAGCAGAATCAACCTGACATTGAACATTAAAAGCCTCATACAGTCTTACGTTCAATCAATTTGAATTGGAGGTTCTCAGATGCAGGTTCTAACGTCCGATCCGTAATTTGCTTATAAATGATTGCAAAGGCGCGAGCGCCGATATTACTCAGTTGGATATCGATCGTCGTGATGCCAAGCAATTCAGATATAGGCTGATTATCAAAGCCGATGATGGCAATATCCTCCGGTACCCGGAATCCATACTGCGGAGCGGTGAGCAGTACGCCGGCGGCGACTTCATCCCCAGCAATCAGTAGGGCGGTAGGCCTCTCATCCAAGCTGTGCAACCAAGGAAAGATCGCGGCGCTGTCCTTCATGTCCCGATAACCATCCAGCATCCATTCTGCACGTCCGTTACCTCCCAATGTTTGTAGAGTGTCATAGTAAGCACTTATCCGTTTGCGGCCGCTGGAATTGTTCAGGCGATTTAAGGCGAATCCGATGTTTCGGTGCCCCTTCTCCCATAGGAAGGTTATAGCGGTCTGGAAACTTAGGTAATGATCATAATAGACGGAGGATAGGCGGCGATCCTTCACGTCCTCGCATAATAGAATAGGACCGTATGCCGAATAAGGCTCGATTTGATCGAGCGAAGCGGAGCGGGAAGTGATGATGATCCCATCGATCTGCTTGTTCTTTAGCATTTCCAGCACTTTCATTTCTTCATCGAGACTATATCGGGATTGGCACAGTATCAACTGGTAGTTATATTTAAGAGCTTCACTCGCGATGCCCTCCATCAGCCGCATGAAGTATGGATGGTTAATGTGAGGGAGAATGACGGCAACCGTCTGTGTTATACCCTTAATAAGGTGAACGGCGTTCATATTTCGTGCATATTGCAAACGTTCGATCGCTTCCTCTACCGCTTTTCGCTTCGCTTCACTCACATAAGGATGTTTATTGAGTACGCGCGAGACGGTAGATACAGATACACCGGCGGCTTCGGCAATTTGTTTGATATTCGGCATGATGGGCTATCTCCTCGCAAATCGATTTCAAAAAAGGCTTGCTCTGGTATGCATTTCATAGTGTAAACTGAAATTGCAAGAAAGAAAACAAACCTCCGACCGGCGTTACCTTGTTCAAGGGCGTGACAATCGGAGGGATGTTTTCTTTTTTTTGGCCGTAGCTATGATTTAGGCTGTGAGATCGCTGGCGGATAGCCATTCTTATGAAAATGGTACCATAATGCCCCGTAGCCAATCGCTGCGAAGAGGGTCATCATCACCCCCATCTGATACATGATCACAGGTCCGAAATCCTGGAAGGTGAATCCGCCGAGGAGACCTGCGACGATGCCGGTAACCCCACTGAGCATGAAGCTGTATACTGCCTGTCCTGCAGCACGTAATGAGCTGGGCAGGAACAATCCGATCAACCGTGTACCGACATAGAAGAACCCGCCGAAGGTGATCGCATGTAGAAGCTGAATGATAATTACCTGAACCGGGAGCGCTGCGTCGGCCATCATATCCCAGCGTATGGCGAACAGAATGCTAACAATCGTCAAGGTGCCGATAAAATAAGTCATTTTATTCTTGAGGTAACGATTTAGCAGAACGAAAGCCGCCATCTCAAGCAGTGTAGATAGAAATACCGCTATTCCGACCGAAAGCCGATCGCCTCCGAGATCACTAATATATAAAGGCATAAACAGCGCATTAATTGAGTTAGGTATAGCTATAAATAGTCCGAGTACGATGAAGAGGACAAAATATTTGTTCTTCAGTACCTGTCGAAATTGTCTGGCGCTGACCCAAGGCATGTCCGCCGTATATCGGGATGACGGAAGAATTAGAGTCGAACTGATGGACAGGATAAGCATAATGCTGAACAGCAAGGAGAAGCCATTCTTCCCTGTTGCATCGATCGTAATTCCTGCCGCGAGAGCCGCGGTTGCCCAGCCGAGGGAGCCCCATAACCGATAGGTCTCAAATCTCTGATTGCTATTGGTCGCATATCCCAGAGTCAAGCTGTTGCTCTGTGAGAGCAAGGGGCTTTGGAAGAAGAAGACCAGCAGCACTACAATATATAGCATTTGAAAAGTATCTACTCTGAACAATAAATGACCGATCGCCAGTAAGCCGATCAGCATGACAAGCAGGATGAGCCGGATGTTGTGGAACCGATCACTCATCAATCTCCAGAAGGGATGAGCCAGTAGAGAAACGAGCGGTCCGGCTGAGATCAGAATACCAATCTCCAGCTTGTTCATTCCAATATCCTGCAAATATAATTGAAAGAAGGCGGCAAAGATAACCGTTGTCCCATAGATGAAAAAATTCAGTAGTCCCAATGATAGCAAAGAGGACGAATGATGTGGATTGTCCCGCAAAAGCGCCATTCCTTTCTATTGATGGTAGTTCGAAGAGGGTACTTATCGACCTTGTTCCAAAAGTCCTATAGCATCAATTTAACACACAGATGAAAAGGGATACAAACCAAGTTTTCTTTAATCTTACAATTATTTATAAATCGGAGGTGGATAATCTGTGGATATCACATCAATTATTATAGCTGGCGGGCGTTCAAGCCGGATGGGGACCAATAAAGCATTGCTCCCGCTGAATGGCATGGCGGTGATCGAGAAGATGATCGGGGAGCTAGAGTCGGTATCGCAGCGGATATTGATCGCAGGCGGCCAGCATCATGATTATAACCATCTTGGACCAGAGGTTGTTATGGATCAATATCCGGACATGGGTCCACTTGCTGGGCTGTATGCCGGATTATCGGCTGCAACAACGGAGTGGAGTCTGGTAGTGGCCTGTGATTTGCCTTTTGTTCATAGGGGTGTCTTTGCAGAGATAAGAGAGCGAGTAACACGAATAGAGGAGGAGAATGCTTCTATTGAGAAAGAGGAACGTGTTCAGGCCATTATTGTGAAGGCCGGCGGAAGAATTCAGCCTTTACTGGCTGCATATAGGCAGGGAGTGCTGCCTGGACTGCAGCTTGCTCTCGAGGGTGGCAGACTCCGAATGAGCGAGTGGGTGGCAAGCATCCATGTTGAATATATTGATGGAGCTGATCTGGCGGATAAGTTTGATGACACGGAGGGAATGTTGCAATTTAATATGAATGATATTGAGGATTATGAATGGGCGAGAGCCATGCTCTCTGGAGAGAAGCCGAGGAGGGACTTCCCACAATGAGGATGTCCAGTTCTGAGCTGTAACAATGTTGTGACAAACATCATGATTAAAGCGTTTTCATTAGGATATAATGGAATTGGATACATGATACCCCTTAATCATGTGTCGGTATATGGAAGAGAGATGATTTCCGACAACGATTAAGGAAGTCATCTTTTTTTAAACTGGCATAAATGAAGTTGGACTTGTATATATATTTCGCAGAATAGAACAGGGAGATGACCGAAATGGCTATGTTGTTCAATGAACAGGCTGTCATATCGCAGGAGCAGGCTAAGTGGCTGAAGCTTAGAGGCTGGGGATACCGATTGCTGGTGGATTTCTTAGGCAGACCGCCTCGCATGTCTTTGATTGCGCAGTGGCATAGACAAGTGGAGTTGAACAACACTGTACCTATGAGTAAGGGCGGTCGTAGATTGATTAACTATTTAGAGAGCATACCAGAGAATGAGATTCGCCGGGTTTGCTATAATGAAGTCGAAGAATTTGAACGCTTGTTCATGGGTCCAACCGCGAAGGTGCCAACCTGCGAGAGCTTGTATCGGGCTAAAGAGGAAGGCATTGAGGCCTCTGAGTGTGCTTTGGATATCAGAACATTCTATATGGAGAGCAGTATC
This sequence comes from Paenibacillus lutimineralis, assembly GCF_003991425.1. Taxonomy (NCBI): domain Bacteria; kingdom Bacillati; phylum Bacillota; class Bacilli; order Caryophanales; family Paenibacillaceae; genus Paenibacillus; species Paenibacillus lutimineralis. The sequence continues at coordinate 5,997,461 of NZ_CP034346.1, read as the reverse complement.
GCCTTCAATAAGCTGAACGGGGAACGGGATGATCATATCGCCCTGGAGCTGGAGTATATGGCTGTCATGTCCGAGGAGATGCTGGATAAGCTAAATCTGCGTGAAAGTCTGCTTGAAGGACTAGATCTGCAAATCAGGTTCCTGGAGTCCCATTTGTTGAAATGGACGGAAGGATTTACATCCAGATTGATTGCGGCCACCACCAGTCCATTGTATATCGGGCTGGCTGAGATGATGAATGAATTTCTGAATGAAGATTTGCATAGACTGCAAGCTTGGCGTGCGCAGCTTCAATAATTTTCTGGCAATATAGAAGAAGACCACAGCAGCGTTTGAACTGTAACCCCCTTTGTGGACAGCATTGAAAAAGCGACTATGGTCTTAGGCAGCTAAGAGATGGCTTCTGAATTCATCAGGAGTCATCTTTTTTAATGTCCATTGATAGCGTTCTGAATTGTAATGGGCCATATACTCATTAACCTGTAGACGCAGTTCTTTAAGAGATTGACAATCTTTGTAGTTAAGTTCGTCCTTCATATGACCAAAGAACGACTCCATGGACGCATTATCCCAGCAGTTTCCTTTACGAGACATCGACTGCTTAAACCCAGCCTTGGCGATGAGGAGACGGGTTTTAGGGTGTGTATAGTGTGTCCCCTGGTCGGAATGGAAGATGGCGTCTGGATGAATATTACCGTCCAATCGTTTGAGTAAGCGAGCCATGGTCCGTTCAACCAACGTTAACTCCAAAGTTGAAGAGAGATAGTGCGCCAATATTTGCTTCGTAGCACCATCCTTCACACAAGAAAGATACGCCCACTGACCGCTACCATAGCGCATGTATGTGATGTCTGTAAGGAAGACCTTCTCTGGTTCTCCCTGATCAAACTTGCGCTCCAAAAGGTTAGGACATGTACGATGTTCTTGCGTCGCTTTAGCCATCTTGCGATAAGGATTGGCTTGACGGATCGTAGCTACTAATCCGAACTTGCGCATGATACGACGAATCTTTTTATGATTCATTACTATGCCATTCAATTTCTCCAGCCTCATTTTGATGACCAATGCGCCTGCTTTTCCGTTCAAGGCTTCAAAATGCCCCTTAATAAGCTGGAAGTCGTATTGATCGGCTGTCTCTCGCAGCTGACGTGTTTCTTCAGCGCTGCACCAACGATAATAGCCGCTCGAACTAACTTCAGCAATTCGACAAAGGTAACGTGTTAAACGTCGTAACGCATGCTTACGAACCGTTTGATTAATGAGCTGAAAGCGCTCGGAAGGCGTCAACTCCTTACTGTTTCGCCTTTCGAGCGCTTCTAGCTTTTTTAAAAGCTCGTTCTCCGCTTCGAGGAGTTTAATCCGAGCTTCTGCTTGTTTCAGCTTCTCTTCTGCTGACGATTCACGTTTTGATCGTCTACCTGTACTTCCTATACCTCTGCGCTCCGCTAGCAAGCCAGCCTCACCGTACTTAGCATAGGTCTCTCTCCAACGGTATAGGCTCTCTGTAGGTGTCCTCTGACCGATAAGTTCGATATTAAAGCCTGCTTTCAGAAAAATTTCCATTGGTGGCTCTCCCGCTTGGTTAGCTTGCACCGCTGCGAGCTTAAAAGCTGGGGCATACGAGATGTTCCTCCCCGATACGCGGCTTACGTTCGGATTGGACTCCAACAGCCTGATCTCTACTTCAGTATATCCTGTTCTGATTTTCCTCATGATGTTCATTCCCCGTGTTTTCTCGATAGTATGATTAAAACACAAAAACCCGTAAGAGGTCACTTTTTTCAAGTGTCCATCTTACGGGTTACAGTTCAGTTATTCGCTGCTGTGGTCTTCTTTGTTTATGCTGAATAATTCGAATTAATCCAAGTCGTGGGTTACTGGGCCACGCCGACGGAATTTCATCAGGAATTCGTAGACGACTGGCACGATCACGAGCGTCAGTAGTGTGGAACTGATGAGGCCGCCGATAACGGTAATGCCGAGGCCGCGTGATATAATGCCCGCACTGTTCTCCAGTCCTGTTACGAGAGGCAACAGGGCGCCGATCGTAGCGAGAGCTGTCATGAGAATCGGACGCAGACGGGTAGCGCCGGCTTCCAGCAACGCTTCGCGGGTCGTAAGACCTTCGCGTTCTTTATGAATAACACGGTCGATCAATACGATTGCATTCGTGACGACAATGCCAATGAGCATCAATACGCCCATCAAGGCGGATACGTTCAACGTCTCGCCACCAATCAGCAGACCGACAATGGCGCCGATAACGATAAATGGCAGGGAGAACAGGATGGTGAACGGTGCTAGGCCGCCGCCGAAGGTTACGACCAGAACGAAGTATACAATAGCAATCGCTGCAAGCATGGCGATACCAAGCTGACCGAAGGTGTCGTTAATTTGCTCGGTGACACCACCGAAATTAACACTTACGCCTTCTGGCAAATCCAACTTATCGATTTTGTCCTGTAAGGATGTAGATGCCTTCTGTACGTCAGTGGTCAGGACCTTAGCGCTGACTTCTACGACCATCTTGCCATCCGTACGCGTGATCGAGTTCGGAGAAGTTCCTTTCTCGACTTTTGCTACTTCCTTGATTGGTACTTGCATACCCAGCGGTGATGTAATGGTCTCGTTCTCGATGTCCGCTACGCTGGAGTAGGTATTGCTGTCCGCTTCAATGTAGACATTATAATTCTTGCCGTCAATATCCACTTCCGTTAATACCGGACGTTCGTGAACTGGGCTAAGCTTCATAGCGATCTGACCTGCGGTAAGCCCGAGCGAGCTCAGCTTTTGTTGATCCGCTACCAATGTATATTGATCATAGGTCTCGGAGAGGCTGGTCTTGCCTTTCTCGAACTGCTTCGTGTCTTCCCCAATCCACTTCAGGATCTGGTCAGAGACTGGCTTGATCTGCTCCAGACTGTCACCGAATACGTTAACGCTGAGTGAGCTTCCACCCATGCCACCCATCATCGCTTCTGACATATCCGACCAGCTGCCCTCAGGCACTTCTTTCTTCAAACCTTCGATCAATTCATTCTTCGCTTTATCAAATTTCTTCGTATCTTTATCATATCCGATGTAGAAGAGAGCCGAGTTAGATGATCCCATGCCTAGCGGATTGCTTCCGCCGATGGAGTACTGCATTTTCTCTACTCCTTGTTGATCAAGGACATATTTCTCGGCCTTCAGCATTTTAGCTTCTACATCTTCAAGCAGCTCGCCAGGAGCTGGGGAATAAGTTACCATCACATATTTATCACTTTGCTCAGGAAGGAAGCTTACGCCGACCAGCGGGGTCAGGAACAAGCTGCCGACGAGCAGCAGGATAGCTGAGCCGAAGGTGATCCATTTGTGGGACAGGCACCAATTAAGAGCTTTCTTATAATATAGCGCCAGGCCTTTTGGATTACTGTCATGGTCATGAGTGCTCTTCAAGCCCTTACGGAACAAGGTATGGGCCAACGCCGGAACAAGAGTGATAGCTACCAGCAAGGACGCCATTAGTGAGAATACCATCGTCAGGGCGAATGGCTTGAACAGTTCGCCAACCATGCCACTCACGAATGCCATTGGCAGGAAGACGGCGATTGTTACGATCGTAGAAGACATAATCGGAACGAACATTTCACGCGTTGCCGCTACGATCAGCTTGCCGCCCTTGAGCGTCTCGCCGGTAAGCGACATTCTGCGGTATATATTCTCGATGACGACGATTGAGTCATCGACAACCCGACCGATGGCGACGGTCATCGCACCGAGCGTCATCATATTCAGCGTAATATCCATCTGCTTCAGCAGCAGTACCGCAATCAACAGCGAGAGCGGGATGGAAATAATCGAGATGATCGTTGAACGGAAGTTCCGCAGGAAGATCAGGATAATCAGCACGGCGAACAGAGCGCCGAAGACTGCCTTCATCAGCATCGTATTTACCGAATCTGTAATCGGCTGTCCTTGGTCGAGCATCACGGAGAAGCTAATATGACCGTATTCCTTCTGCAGTTCATCCGCTTTGTCCTTAACACGGTTCACGACATCTACCGTATTGGCATCGTTATCTTTGACAATCTGAATGCCTATCGATTCCTTGCCGTTCGTACGAGAGATCGATTCGGCCTTGCCGATCGTCTTGATCTCAGCGATATCGCCGAGCTTCACTGTTGGTATCCCCATTGGGATAGCTCCCATGGCACCCTGTGGAGTTGCGTCGGCCCCAGGAGCGCCTGCAGGCATATTGCCCTGTCCACCAACGGCTTCGCTTCCAACTGGAGCGCCTGATGCGCTTGGTATGACTGGAATGGCCAGATTCTTCAGGTCATCCACGGTAGTGATGTTGCCATCGACAACGACAGCCTTCTGTGACTGTTCCATATTGAACAGACCGAGCGGAACACGTAATGCCGAGCCTTGTACGATTCCCTTAACGGTATCCTCGCTAAGGCCAAGTTCTTTCATTTTTGCCTCATTGAACTTCAGGCTGACTTCTTTGATATATTGTCCGGCAATTTGCACGGAGGCAACGCCGTCAAGATCCTCCAGAGCGGGACCAATCTCATTGTTGATCAGTCGGGTCAGCGACTCCAGATTGCCTGATTCCGTATCGGACACGCTAAGTGACACGACTGGCATGGAGCTCAGGCTGAATCTTGTAATTTGTGGCTTGCGAACACCATCCGGCAGTTGGACATCGTTCAGTGCTTCACGAACAGCGGCTGTAGCGTTATCGAGATTCTTGCCATAGTCAAATTCAACGAAGAGGGAGGATGCATTCTCCATCGAGGTTGAAGTGATCGTCTTAACACCGTCGACATTACGCAATCGCTGTTCCAACGGTTTGCTTACATCCTGAACAACACCTTCTGGCGCTGCCCCTGGGTAGACGGTCGTAATACTAAGGAAAGGAACGTCAATATTAGGAATGCTCTCTTGCTTCATAGTCAAGCCGCTATATAAACCGGTAACCGTAACGATAATGGTTAACAGCCAAATCGCAAATTTATTGCGAATTGAGAAATTAATGACACTCTTCATAAACAGGGTTCTGCTCCTCTCTGTTTCTCCTATTTAAATAGTCGTTTCTATTACGCTTGGGTATAATAAGGCCGCAGCAATCTTTGCAGCTCGTCTAGGCTGCTCTCTATCTGAGGGAGATCAAGATCTTCCAGCGTGGCGACCATACCCTTGAGAATGACTCGACGGGGCCGAGGGCGGAGCAATTCTTCTTCAAGAATTTGCAGCGCTTCAATCCCTTGCCCACGCTCGCTGGCGATTCCGCTTTCTTTTTCCAGAAGCTCCTTCATCTCTTTAATGGTGAGCAGGGGATGCTTATCCGGCTCGCGGCTGTTCTCTCCGCATTTTCCATAATCGTATATAAGCGCTTCTGGTATTAACGGTGTAGGCCGGGTCTTAAGTAGATGTTCTACGGTTGAATCCAGTATATCGATCAGGTAGGTGGAAATTCGGTGCGTGTCTGTGGTCATGTTATGATCGAATACCAGCTTAGCGTAAGTACCAATCATGCCTTGCGAGAAGATGATAAGATCAGCCATATAAGGGTCAATTACATCTCCATAGGCGGATATTAGTATTTTTTTGGTATAATGAAGTAACTTGACGTTATTTTTATTCATGATGTTGGGATTCTTGTAGATGTTTCCTTTAATGATCCATTCCTTAAATTGCATGAGCAAGAACTCCCTTAGCTCAAGAACGAGCTCAAGCAGAACTTCGACCGCACGAACTAATTTGTCCCGCGAAGACAAATCGGCGTCTTGTTCAACTTGAAGCAACTCAGCTTGTAGCATCTGGAAGCAGTAGTCAAAGAGGCTAAGTTCCAGCTCATCTTTGGATTTGAAATGTAAATAGAGACTCCCCTTGGACATTCCACATAATTCTGCAATTTCTTGCATTGATGTTGCAGATGAACCTTTTGCGGCGAACAATTGCATGGCGGTTCTCAAGATTAACTGTTTTTTGTCGTCGGTTTTGCTAGACAATGAGTGACCTCCTTCCCAATGTGACTTGTAAGTACTCATTATGACTCTTGGGTCAGACCAATTATAGTATAAAAAAATGACGGATACAAATTCGTTGTACCCATGAGCCGGAACTGGCGGTGTACAAGGGATTACCATAAATTCTGTGGGAAGAAAGACAAGCTTCATGTACAATAGAATCATGCATTTTTAAAGAGAGGTACGTTATGAGACGTGGATTACAGATCATATTGATCGCAATCATATTATTTGCGTTCTATTTTTTCGGATTTGGCATTTTTGGTAAATTTGGAGGAATGTTAGTCAGTATTTTTCAGACGCTGACGGTAATTACGATCAGTCTGGCTATATTCATGGAGAATCGCAATCCTTCCAGTACCTTAGCCTGGATCCTGGTGTTGGCACTGCTGCCGGTAGTCGGCCTGGTGCTCTATTTCTTGCTTGGCCAAAATTATTTCAAGAGAAGGAAATTCGACCGCAAGGCGGAGCAGGATCAATTGAGCCACGATCGGATTGATAATAGGGGCAGCATGCTGCCCCGTGATCTATCCCAGTTCACACCTGCCCAGCAAAGAATGCTGCAATTGTCGCAGCGGTTGGCCCGCACACCGTTCTCCATGGCTTCCAGAACGAGAGTGCTGACGAATGGGGACGAGACGTTCTCGACACTGCTCAGGGAACTGAAGCAGGCAAAGCACCATATCCATATGGAATATTATATCTACCGCGCCGATGCAATTGGTCGGGAGATTCAGAAGACATTAATCGATAAGGCTCGCGAAGGTGTTGAGGTACGCTTCATGTATGATGCTGTTGGCAGCATTGGGCTGTCGAAGTCATTTATTAATGAACTGCGGGCTGCTGGAGTCAAAGTCGGTGTATTCGGTCCGATGCGCTTTTTGGCGCTATCGAGCCGGGTGAACTATCGCAACCATCGTAAAATCGTAGTCATTGACGGGACGACGGGGTTTATTGGCGGGCTTAACGTGGGAGACGAATACTTAAGCCGCAATAAGAACTATGGCTTCTGGCGCGATACGCATATGCTGGTCAAGGGGGAGGCCGTAAGGTCTCTACAAATTATATTTCTGCAGGATTGGCATTACGTGTATGGTGAACGAATTATGGATCAGCAGTATTTATCGCCCAATTTGGTTCCCGGCTGTGGCGGGGCGATTCAGATTATTCCGAGTGGCCCGGATAATGAAAGTCAGACATTGAGAAACCTGTTCTTCGCTATGATTACTTCGGCAAAGAAATCGGTGTGGCTGGCCACCCCATATTTCATACCGGATGATGATATTCTCTCGGCTCTGCGAGTTGCGGCGATGTCAGGGATCGATGTACGCATCCTGTTCCCGGCACGACCGGATAAATGGCTGCCATTTCTCGCTTCCCACTCCTATTTCCCAGCTCTGCTTGAGGTTGGGGTAAAGATCTACGAGTATGAGAAGGGCTTCCTTCATTCCAAGCTGCTCATCATCGATGGAGAAGTGGCAACAGTAGGCACAGCCAATATGGATATGCGCAGCTTCCACTTGAACTTTGAAGTAAATGCGCTGCTCGTTCAGAGCGATAGTGTAGCCAAAATGGTGAAGGATTTCGAGCGGGATTTGTTCTCTACCAAGCTGATTGAGAAGAAGTCCTTCATGAACAAAAAAATATATGTACGATTTATGGAATCGGCAGCTAGATTAATGTCACCATTGCTATAAGTGCCTGTTCAAAAAGGCCGGTTTTCAGCACCAAGAAGGTTGGATGAAGCTAGGGCATGAGGAGCGTAGCGTACGTTTTGTTTGTACGTGAGCACCTGAGATGTTTCCGTAGGAAACATGGCTTCGTAAGCATTTGCTTAGGCCCGGCTGAATTCAAGATTCGATGTCGAATAGCTTCATGATTTACTTTGTGTTAGATATAGAATTTATAAGTTATCAGCGTAGCTGATGAAATTCTATATCGCAAGAAAACCTACCTTTGAATCGCGGTCGCTCATCCTTGAACGGACCTCGATCAGGTTTTCTTATCAAAAGTGGACTTGAACAACTTCTATAGCTTGCGGCTTATTGAAGCAGAGATACAAGAGGAGGCAGGTATCATGTCGGCGAAGGGTAAGGTCTTGATTGTTGGATCGGGCTTCGGGGGACTGGCTTGCGCAATAGGTCTGGCGGGTCGGGGCTATCAGGTGACTATATTGGAACGTAAGGAACATGTAGGTGGCAAGTTACAGCGAATTGCCATCGACGGTTATCGCTTCGATTGCGGGCCGAACACGATAGAGCTCCCTTATGTGTTCCGAAATGTGTTTCGCAGCGTGGGGCGCAGAATGGAGGATTATGTAACTCTGATTCCGTTGGAACCTAGGTCACGGAGCATATTTACAGACGGAAGCGTTGTTGATATGACCGGTGATGTTGAGGCGATGCAGCATCAGATTGATACCTACAGTCCGGTAGATGCACTTCATTATCCAGCATTTCTACAGGAATCGCGGATGATGTTCCAGAGCATCAAGGGAAGATTGATGAATCAACTGCCGATCGGGCACAGGGAGAAGTGGAACTTCAGCGTGGTGATGGAGCTGTTAAGCGTCGTCCCTCTATTCAGGAGATCACTGAACCGGGAGCTGCGCCACTTCTTCACACATCCCAATTCGCTGGCCTTGTTCGGAAGGTATGCGGCTCGGGTCGGCTCTTCTCCTTTCCTCGCTCCTTCGCTATATGGGATGATGCACAGCTGCGAGGTAGATCATGGTACTTATAGCATTCGCGGAGGTACTTATGCCTTGGTTGAAGCGCTGCGGATACTTGCGGAGGAATTGGGCGTTGAGATTAAAACGGGGGTCGAAGCAAGGCAGATTCACGTTCAGGGAGGACGAGCCCGTGGGGTAGAGACGAGTGAGGGATATTATGAAGCACCGCTGATCGTCATTAACGGGGATTTATTGTCTACTACACAACAGCTGTTGAGCGAAAAGCTCAGGCCTTCTCTTAATGATCGCAGGATCGCCTCCATGGAACCATCATTATCCGCATTCGTTCAATTAGCCGGGGTCCCCTCATTATATGATCGTTTGCTTCACCATACCGTCTTCTTCTCAGACCGATATGAGCAAGAATTCACCGAAATATTCAATCAGCGGAGGCCGCCTTCCAAGCCGTCCGTATACATATGCAATTCCTCTTATTCCGAGAAAGGGGCCGCCCCGGAGGGACATAGCAATCTGTTCATCATGACATATGCTCCGTATTTATCCGATGCCTGGGATTGGGAGGAGCAGCGAGACAAATACGCAGAGAATGTGCTATCTACTTTGCGGGGATATGGTTTGCAGGGGATTCACAAAAGCCATGTACTCCAGACATATGCGCCTGACCAGCTAGCCCGCAATACTGGAGCCTACCGCGGTGGGATGTATGGACTCGCTACGCACAGTCTGCGGCAGATCCTTCGCAGGCCAAGCAATCGTAGTAATGATGTAGGAGGACTGTGGTATGTTGGAGGTTCCACCTATCCCGGAGGGGGAGTACCTTATGTGGCTCTGTCAGGCCATTTGGTCGCCGGGTATATTGCGCATGAGATGGGCTGATGAGTGGATTTGCAAGCATTATTTAGGTAAATATAGTTGATATATATAAGAAGGGGGAATAAATATGGGCGCTACATCCGAACGCAAGACGGAGCATATCAGGCTCTGCTTGGAAGAACAGGTGAACGGAACTGGAATCACTACCGGCTTGGAGAAGTATGCGTTCCGGCATAAAGCTCTCCCAGAACTGAATTTTCATGATATTCGCCTTGATGCGGAATTTCTAAATATCACGGTTAGGACACCGCTGCTCATCAGCTCGATGACTGGAGGCAGTGAACTGGCGGGAACGATCAATGAACGTCTTGCCGAGGCCGCGGAGCGAAGAGGCTGGGCGATGGGGGTTGGTTCGGGTCGGGCTGCGGTGGAGAAGCAGGAACTGGCTTCAACCTTCGCCGTTCGTCGCTATGCTCCGACCATTCCAATCATCGCCAATGTAGGAGCGGTGCAGTTGAATTACGGCTTCGGTGTAGAGGAATGCATGCGGGTAGCTGAGATTGCCGGTGCGAACATGCTTGTTCTACATCTGAACAGCTTGCAAGAGGTGTTCCAACCAGAAGGAGATACCGCCTTCGCTGGTTTATTGTCACGAATCGAAGCGGTATGTCGAGCTCTGCCGATTCCAGTGGGGGTCAAGGAAGTAGGCTGGGGAATCGACGGCGAGACAGCCCTCCGGCTCCACGAAGCCGGTGCGGCCTTTATCGACGTCGCTGGTTCAGGGGGCACGTCCTGGAGCCAGGTTGAGAAGTTCCGCAATAAAGATCATATACGCCGCGCAGTCGCCGAGGCTTTCGCGGATTGGGGCAACCCGACAGCTGAATGTATCGTTGATGTACGAGATAATGTTCCTGGCGCAGCGATCATCGGCAGTGGTGGGTTGAATACAGGGGTTGATGCGGCCAAGGCGCTGGCGCTTGGGGCCAATCTGGCCGGGTTCGGACGAGCGGTACTGGAGCCAGCCGTTAATTCAGAGCGGCGGCTCGATGAGCTGCTGGAACGGGTCGAACTGGAGCTGCGCACCGTCATGTTCGGGATTGGCGCAGCCAATATCGATGAGCTGAGAAGTACGTCCCGACTGGTCCGTAGAAGCTAATTTCCCGGAATATCCGATAAATCCGAGCATTCTTATTCATTACACATGACAAGCACCTGGCTTTGGAATATGCGGACCGTACAGTTGTGATGGCAGGAGGCCGAATTATTGCAGAGGATTCCCTTCAAAAGAATGGCGATATTATTCGGGCTGATGATGATCTTCCTCATTATTAACCGTATTTTATCCTGCTCACGAAGCGCGAGCGTACCTGGTATATGGGGACTCCTACTTCGCGAAGCGATAAGCCGGTGCTGGTTCTCTGCGCAGTTCTGTTGACGTTATCGATCCTGTTGAAGCAGAAGTGATCCAGCATTTCCGGTATCTGTTCTGAGGATGAATGTTCATTGGTAAATGATATTCTTGAAATATATGCTGCGGATATGTACTATGGTTGAAGGTGAACAAAGTTATTAAATACTGAGGAGTTGTCATAGATATGGCTTTAAAAGCAGGTATCGTGGGCCTTCCGAACGTTGGAAAATCCACATTGTTTAACGCAATTACCCAAGCAGGTGCAGAATCCGCGAACTATCCTTTCTGTACGATCGACCCGAACGTCGGCGTTGTAGAGGTACCGGATGAGCGCTTGGACAAGCTTACTGAGCTCGTTACCCCGAACAAGACGGTTCCGACTGCCTTTGAATTCGTAGACATCGCAGGCTTGGTGCGCGGGGCAAGTAAAGGCGAAGGCCTTGGTAATAAATTTTTGGCTCACATTCGTGAAGTGGATGCGATCGTTCATGTCGTTCGCTGCTTCGAAGATGAGAATATTACCCATGTAGACGGGAAAATTAATCCGATCAGCGATATTCAGACGATCAATCTGGAATTGATTCTCGCTGACTTGGAGAGCGTAGATAAGCGAATTGAACGTGCTCGCAAGAATATGAAGGGCGGCAATAAGCAGTATGAACAAGAAGTAGCCCTGCTTGAACGTATCAAGGAGGCGCTCTATAATGATATGCCAGCGCGCAGCGTGGAGTTGACTGATGATGAGAAGCTGATCATCCGCGACCTGCATCTGTTGACCTTGAAGCCAGTACTCTACGCAGCTAACGTTAGCGAAGACGGAGTTACTGATACGGATAATAATCCGTTCGTACAGCAGGTGATTGAATTCGCGGCTGCCGAGAATGCAGAGGTTGTGCCGATCAGCGCGAAGGTTGAGTCAGAGATTGCTGAACTGGAAGGCGAGGACAAGGCTATGTTCCTAGAAGAGCTAGGTCTGGCGGAATCGGGACTTAATCGATTGATCAAAGCGGCGTATCGTCTGCTTGGCCTGTATACGTACTTCACTGCTGGGGTACAAGAGGTTCGCGCTTGGACCATCCGCAAAGGCATGAAGGCTCCGCAGGCAGCAGGAGTAATTCACTCTGACTTCGAACGCGGCTTCATTCGTGCAGAGGTTGTATCCTATGAAGATCTCGTCGCTGCAAGTTCGATGAACGTAGCGAAAGAACGTGGTCAGCTTCGTCTTGAAGGTAAAGAGTATGTAGTACAAGATGGAGATGTTATGCACTTCCGCTTTAATGTGTAATAACATGTGTTAATTGAAAAAATATACTGTAATTGGATCAAGAAGCCCGCCATTTATTGGTGGACTTCTTATTTTTTAATAATTCATTTAAATTTTCGTGATTATTAGGGCGAATATCCAAAATTTGTGTTGAGGGGAAATGTAACACTTTAGTATACTGAAAAAGATATTTTTACGTGTGTTCAAAAAAGGTCGGTTTTTAGCATGAAGAAGGTTGGAGCGGACTTTTTGAACTACCTATTATTTTTTTACTTTTAGGAGGGATTTTTTTATGGGGATGGATTACTCAGTAGCAAGAAAGAGTCAACTTGATTCCAGAGAATTACTGCTGCTCGAATCCGAAGTGAAGAATCAGGGGAAAAATATGGTCATTGCCTATGTGCTCTGGTATTTCCTCGGTCTGTTTGGCGGACACCGTTTTTATTTTGGCAAGACCGGTTCTGCGGTTGCACAATTAATTCTCTCGATTACTGTATTTGGTATGATTGCTACCTTTATCTGGTGGATTGTAGATGCTTTCCTCGTTCATACTTGGGTGAAGGAACATAATGCCATTGTTGAGAATCGCATTATTGACAACATTTTGGCCAACAGAGGTATCTCTGAAAGGTACCCGATCTAATGCAGTTTGGTAAACAGAATCTGACAACGAATGAGTTGATCGTCCTCAGTTCAGAAATGCGCAAGCGCGAGAAATCGCTTGTATTCGCCTATCTCATGCTTCTCATGGGGCATCTGGGCATACATCGCTTGTATTTGAAAAGAACGGTCTCCGGCATTATCCAACTGGCCTTATTTCTAGTTATGTTTATTTCTTACATCCTATTTATTGTGTTGGTTGGTATTGATGATACTCTTGCGGATTCGAGTTTATACATACCGGGCTTTATCGCCGCGGGTATTGCATTGGTCGGTTTCATTGCGTTGACGATCTGGGTTATTGTTGATGCCTGCCTTCTGCCGGGAATCGTCAGGAGTTGGAACAGCAACCTGGAGCAAACGCTGATAGCCCAGATTGTTGCGCTTAGACCGGTAGGAGATCCCATGAATCATCCGGGTACAGGTCAGTACAACTAAGAGGTGGTCCGTATAGCCGTGTAACTTGACTTAACAGTTGAGTTCACGGTTATTTTTTTATATATTTGCTGTAAATCGTATACAGATGATCTGTAGTTTGGGCTAAATACCTCAACAGCGTCATCTATGCAAGAGCATATCCATTATGGTATAATGAAATGTCAGCTGAATAGCTGAATTCTGTTTGTATATGAGGTTGTTTAAAAAGTCCCCCTTTGATCACGAAGTGAATCAGGAAGCTAAATCGGCATCGAATCTTGAATTCAGCTGGGCCTTCCGGTGCTCACGTACAAACTACGTACGCTGCGCTCCTCAGTCCCTAGCTTCATCCAACCTTCTCGGTGCTGAAAGTCAGACTTTTTAAACACGCATTATATATGAATTTTAAGGACATTGTCATTTGAAAGAGGTGAATTTCCTTGTTGGACCGACTTCAATCCCTGGCTGATCGTTACGAGAAGCTTAGTGAGTTGCTCTGTGATCCGGATGTAGCCAATGATACGAAGAAACTTCGTGATTACTCTAAGGAACAATCGGATTTACAGCCGGCTTATGAGGCTTACACCGAATATAAGCGCGTAATCGAGGAGCTTGATGCCGCTAAAGCGATGCAAGCGGAGAAGCTGGATGATGAAATGCGTGAAATGGTCAAAATGGAAATCGAGGAGCTTTCTGCACGTATGCATGAGCTGGAAGAAGAAATCCGCATCTTGCTTCTGCCGAAGGACCCTAATGATGATAAAAACGTAATCGTAGAAATTCGTGGTGCCGCCGGTGGTGATGAGGCTGCGCTGTTCGCGGCTGATTTATATCGGATGTATACCCGGTTTGCCGATTCTCAGGGCTGGCGCGTAGAGGTTATGGATGTGAACGAAAGTGACCTTGGCGGCTTCAAAGAGGTTATTTTCATGATTAACGGTCGCGGTGCGTACAGCAGAATGAAGTATGAGAGCGGAGCTCACCGTGTACAACGGATTCCGGCAACAGAGTCTGGCGGGCGTATCCACACTTCAACCTCGACGGTAGCTGTTATGCCGGAAGCTGAGGAAGTAGATGTGGAGATTCTCGATAAGGATATCCGCGTGGATACTTTCTGCTCCAGCGGTGCTGGCGGACAGTCTGTTAATACGACGAAATCTGCGGTGCGTGTAACTCATATCCCAACGGGGATCGTAGCGACCTGCCAAGATGGCAAATCGCAGAACTCTAACAAAGATAAGGCATTGCAAGTACTCCGGACGCGGATCATGGACATGATGCGTCAGGAAGAGGAAGCGAAGTATGCTGGCGAGCGTAAGAGCAAGGTAGGAACCGGAGACCGGAGCGAACGGATTCGGACCTATAATTTCCCTCAGAGCCGGGTGACCGACCATCGTATCGGTTTGACTCTGCACAAACTTGATCAAGTAATGAACGGGGAGATCGAAGAGATTGTGTCTGCCCTGACCATTGCTGAGCAAGCGGAGCTCATGGACAAAGGAGAATAATGCCTTGAAACGTAACGGATATCAACTATCTGGAGCGCTCACTATTCTGGAAGCCCGTAAAGAGGCTTCTTCTTTTTTAGCGGATGTTGGTGTAAACGAGCCGGACTCCAATGCGGAACTGTTACTTCGCCACGTACTCGGGCTTGAGGGGGCGAAGTATTTGCTTGGCCTTCGCGATCCGTTCCCGATAGAGAGCAAGGAGGCCTGGGAGGCGGCCATTAACCGTAAGGCCGCAGGTGAGCCAGCGCAGTATATTATCGGGGAGCAGGAATTCTACGGCCTGACCTTCAAGGTCACGCCGGCGGTGCTGATCCCTCGCCCGGAAACGGAGCTGCTGGTGGAGCAAATCGCTGAGCTTGGCGATTTGTTGTGGCCTGGCGGCGCTCCGCAGGCCGCCGATATCGGTACCGGCAGCGGCGCGATTGCTGCCGCGTTGGCCCATCTGCGCCCAGCCTGGAGCATCACGGCGAGTGACATCTCGCCGGAAGCGCTAGCAGTGGCGCAGGACAATGTCCGGCGGCTTGGCCTGGGTGTCAAGTTCAAGCAGGGGAATCTGCTTGGACCGTTCGCTGGCGAGCCGCTGGACATCGTGGTGTCTAATCCGCCGTATATACCGGCGGATACGATCGCTGAGCTGCAGCCGGAGGTACGCGATTATGAGCCGCGCGGCGCGCTGGACGGCGGTCCAGACGGGCTGTACCCTTATCGCGTCATGATGCAGCAGCTCGCTCTGCTGCCCGAGCCACCGAAGCTGATCGGCTTCGAACTTGGTATGGGCCAAGCGGCAGATGTGGCTGATATGCTGCGTACCGCAGGACATTGGCGCGAGATATTGACGATTACGGACTTGGCTGGCATCGACCGTCATGTGATCGGCATGGCATAATGAGTTGCCGAGTGTTCAGGAGTTTAGGACCTTCTGCTATACAAAACTAGAGATGTAACTTATTAAGTTATTTATACGTTTTTGGATTGAGATGTGAAGTATGGCGAAATATGGTGTCCTTTGACGAATGGACTTTGAGCGAAGTTTTTTTTACAATGTGAAGAATAGGCCTATTTTTGTGTGCAATATTGTTGTTACCTGCGGTAACAGCCAACAAGATTGATCCAGCGGACGGGGGACAGGATCCATGCTTAATAAATTTAAAAAAATAGATTACACGATCGTGTTCATCCTATTGCTCCTGATGGGCATCAGCATTGCTGTGCTGTATAGCGCTACCTCGAATACGCAGTATCATGGGTACCATCTGCGGATGGCCATGTATTATGCTATAGGATTTGTAGTTTTCTTCGCGTTGTCTTTGGTAGACTTTCGCTTGCTTGTGAAGTACGGCCTCTACATTTATTTGCTTGGGGTTGGATTATTGATCGTCGTTATGTTCATCGGGAATACCTATTACAATGCGACAGGCTGGATGACGCTCCCGGGTGGTCTAAGCTTCCAGCCAGCTGAGTTTTTCAAGCTCCTGCTTGTTGTATTCCTAGCTCATGTTCTATATCGGAAGCGTAAGACCCAGCTAGCTTTCTGGAGAGATGTCATCCCGATTTGTCTTCTTACCTTCGTACCATTCATGATAGTAATGGCGCAGAATGACCTTGGTAATGCGCTCAGCTATCTGGTCATCCTGACCGGAATGCTGTGGATCGGTGGCATGAAGTATTCCCATGCTCTGATTGCACTGGCGATCTTCGCCGGATCGGTCATCGGGGGCATAAGCGCCTATAAAATTTATTATGATGAAGTTCATAAATTTTTTGCTGATATTGGCCGTGAGCACTGGATTGAGCGGATTGACCCTTGGCTTGTGCCGGATAAAGCAACGGAGAAGGCGATCTATCATACGAGGAACGCCAAGCTCGCGATTGCTTCTGGCGGAATGACAGGAGAAGGCTATATGCAAGGGGCAACCGTGCAATCGGAGCGGGTTCCACTAACGTATTCGGACTCGATCTTTGTCGTTATCGCTGAAGAGTTCGGTTTCTTGGGGAGCTCGGTGCTGCTGCTGCTCTATTTTGTACTGATTCATCGCTTGATTCTGATCTCACTGGAATGCAAGGACCGAAGTGGGCCGCTGATTATCGTCGGGATTGTCGCCTTGTTCCTCTACCAGATCTTCGAGAATATCGGCATGTTCATCGGCCTGATGCCGCTGACCGGAATTACGCTGCCATTCATAAGCTACGGCGGGACCTCGTTGGTCATCAATATGGCAAGTATCGGCGTCGCGATGAGCATCCGAATCCATGGACATGAAGTGGAAGAAGAACAGCAGACGACTTCTGCTGCAACGCGGAAGCCGGCTGTGAAGTCGCAGTGATTCCCGGGCTATATCTCTAACGAAGCTTAAGCAACGGCTGCTGGGCAACCTTCTCTCTGAAGGTGAACTCTGCGGCCCGAGAGGCAGGAAGGCCACCAAGCTTTGACGGGCGGAGTCCGCTGGTGCGGGCGACCGTGGTGCCAAGCGCAATGTTTCCGCAGTGGGAAATCTCTAACGAAACTACAGATCGTTATTATCGCGAAAACAAGGGGTTTGAGAATCTAACGAAACTGGGGAGCCTTATTTGGGTTAAATATCCGTTTTAGGCTGCTTTTTTATTGCAATAGCGATACCCTGTTTCGTTAGAATACTTTGAAGCCCTTTTTGGTGGAAATAGCGATACCACGTTTCGTTAGAAAATAGGTTGTCCCCTCGGCAATACAAGTACGCTTGGAGAACCAAGCTAAAGTAAGCTTGCCGATTATAATATAGAAATATCTCACAGGATCGCTTCTCTCTTGAAGCGGTCCTATTATTTTTTGATGGATTTGCTATTTTAGTAGTTTGCTAGGTTTATGTACCTTCTGACCTGCCCATACTAATAAACATCAGGGATACAAAAAGGGGAGAGAAACGGTATGGGGATGAACCGGAAATCTATTGCACTCATATTTTTTAGTGTTCTTATTCTATTTATGTCTTGGGAAGGGCAGAAGGTGGATACGGCTGCTGCCGAGGGACTGATTCCTCAAGAGTCGATCCGGTTAAGGATATTGGCCAATTCCGATGGAGTGGGTGATCAAGCGGTTAAGCGGAAGGTCCGCGACGCTGTAGTTGAACAGATGAATGCTTGGGTTGGCGAGCTGGAGGATCCGCAGAGTCTGGAGGCAGCTAGAGGTATTATCCGGGACCATTTGCCGGAAATCGGTGATAAGGTCCAGCAGACGCTAGCTGATAATGGTAAAGAGTACAGTTATCAAGTCGAGCTGGGGGTTGTTCCGTTCCCGACTAAAATGTACGGAGGCGCTGTATACCCGGCAGGTGACTATGAGGCACTGCGCATTACGTTGGGAGAAGGCAAAGGGAAGAATTGGTGGTGCGTGCTTTTTCCACCGCTATGCTTCGTGGATGCAGGCAGTGGGGATGCGCTAGCTAAGGATAAGGGCAAGGAGACGGAAAAGGCGAAGGAAGAGGAAAAGGTGAAGGATGCTTCCGCTCCGTCGGATACCGTCAAGAAGTCAAAGGCAAAGGCAAAAGCAAAGACAGTTTCTGATACCGTCGATGCTTCTGACGAGCCGAGGCAGGTACAGCCTGAAGAGACAGAGGTACGTTTTTTCTTATGGGACGCGCTGGTAAGTTTGTGGAAGGGAATCGTGAATTTATTTTAAGGTGGCAAACTCTTAGCTCTTATACAGTTCCGTAATGCGAACCCCAAGTGATTGTAAAAATTACAACTAAAATCTCTGAGCGGATCGCAGTGAATAGATTATTTATAACCGACTGGACTCTTTCGAAGCCAAATATAAAATATAATTTCTTATAAACACTTATTGGATAGATTTTCGCCGTGATTACCGCCAAAATTAGAAAATAGTTGCCTATACGCAGCTATTTTTTTCGTTTGGGAGAATCTCGATTTAATAAGTGTATTGTTGCATTCATTTATTGCTCAAGACGTTACTTATGAGATGAATGTACAGTCATTAGGTCGAGGTAACGGTGGTAGATTAATTACGGGGTGAGATCGTATTTCGGATTGGTTATAATAGAGGGTAGGCAAAAAATGAGTGCGATGTATTGCATGGTCATTATTCATAGGTGGCATATTCTATATTAAAAGTTTGGGATGATAATAAGATGAATCAGTCAGATCATAATCAAGAAGTGGACAAGGATATCTCCTATTCCGAGCCTAGCGGAGAGAAGCAGGGAACAGGGGAAGTGAGTTCAGAGGAAGCAACTGCTGCGAGTATGGGAAATCCGGATCATAAAGTATCGGAAAATAGGGCTGCTGAGGAAGATTCAGCTGAAGTAAAGATCACGCGTTGGTGGGATGTACAATCGCTGGTAGTCGGTCTTGATGGCGAGAGCAAAAGCCAAAGCGAGGGAATCGACAATGGACAAGATCAGGGACAAAGTTATGGTCGGGCCAACGTTCTAAGCGGAGCGGTATCGGCTGAGTATGAACGGAAGCGTGCCGGGGAGCAGATCGAGGAAGCAGGCAGGCTGCTGGCTGAGGGTGGCGTCGTTGCCTTCCCGACCGAGACGGTCTATGGTCTTGGTGCTGACGCGCGAAATACGGCGGCGGTTGAAGCGGTATTTGCCGCCAAGGGCCGACCGTCTGACAATCCGCTGATCGTTCATATTGCCGATATGGAACAGTTAGACGGATTAGTGACAGAGGTCAACGAGACCGCAAGACGGCTGATGGAGGCATTTTGGCCCGGGCCGCTAACCTTGGTGCTGCCCGTGGCCCGGGGCGCCGTCTCGCCGCGCGTGACGGCGGGGTTGTCCACCGTGGGCGTGCGCATGCCCGCCCACGATATTGCGCTGCGGCTCATCGCCGCAGCGGGTTGCCCGGTTGCGGCGCCGAGCGCCAACCGGTCCGGGCGGCCGAGCCCGACGCTGGCGAGCCACGTCGGCGAGGATCTGGACGGCCGTATCGATGGCATCGTCGACGGCGGGCCCACGGGCGTGGGCCTGGAGTCGACGGTTGCGGAAGTCGGCCGTGACGGGGTTGTAACCGTGCTCCGCCCCGGCGGGATCACGATCGAACAGCTCGCCCGCTACACGGCGGGCGTGCGTCTGGACGCCGCCCTGCAGCAGGCGGGCAGCGGCACAGACATCCCGGCAGCGCCGCGCGCGCCGGGAATGAAGTATGCGCATTATGCGCCGCAGGGCGCAATGCGCATCGTGAGCGGGGCCGCCCCGGAAGCGGTGGCGGCCAAGATCCAGGCCGAGCTCGACGCAGCGGCCCAGCGCGGGGAAGTGACCGGTGTGCTCGCTTTTGACGAGCACATCGATCAATACCGCGCTGACCTGGTCCTCTCGCTCGGCAGCCTGGCTGCGCTGGAGACGGCGGCGCACCGTCTGTACGCGGCGCTGCGCCGCTTCGATGCTCGCGGCGTCACTTACATCATGGCCGAGTCCTGTTCAGAGGAAGGACTCGGCTCCGCCGTGATGAATCGGCTCTTGAAGGCCGCCGGCCATCAAGTAATTCATGTTTAAATTTTGTTTATAGAATGGGTATAAAATAGATGGACGAAAGAGGAGGGAGGTCAGTAGCGATGATTACAATTGGTCTTGTGGGCTGGGGAGATCAAGAGGATCTATACCCTGCCGGGACACCGGCGAGTCGGAGACTCAGTATGTATGCACGGCATTTTTCTGTTGTGGAAGTGGATAGCTCCTTTTATGCAATCCTTAACCCAGATACATATCGTCGTTGGCTGGCCGAGACTCCTACTCCTTTTTCCTTTTTTCTCAAAGCATTTCAGGGGATGACCGGGCATTCCCGCGGCAGAACGAACTATAACAGCCCCGGGGAAATGTTCCAGGCCTATTTGGATTCGATCAGTCCAGTCGTAGAAGCGGGACGCTTGAAGGCAATATTGTTTCAATTCCCGCCATGGTTTGATTGCTGTCAGGAGCATGTGCGACAATTGCGGGCGATCCGCAAATGGATGGGGAGTTTGCCCCTCGCCCTCGAATTCCGCCATCAGAGCTGGTATTCTCCAGAGCATCAGGAAGGGACGCTGGCCATCATGCGTGAGCAGGGCTGGATTCACACCATATGTGACGAGCCTCAGGTGGGACAAGGTTCCGTACCTGCGGTGCTCGTCCCAACCGATCCCGATTTGACATTTATCAGACTGCACGGACGCAACGATGAGGGCTGGGCCCAGAGCGGGGCCGAGAATTGGCGGGAGGTACGCAATTTATATCGCTATAGTAGAGAAGAGTTGCTGGAATGGCAGGGCAAGCTGGCCGAAATTCAAGCCTTGGGCACCAAGGAGGTCTGCATGATCTTCAATAACAATTCCGGTGGAGATGCAGCGATGAATGCCAGAGAGATGATGTCTATTCTTGGGCTAGATACGGCTGAACTACCACCACGACAGATGGATTTGTTCGCAGAGGGTGACTCATAATAACGGCTCAGATTAGTTGGGAGAGATCACGGTCGCTTATCCAGAAGTGGCCTCGTTAGAGATTTTTTTATGGGAGGACAATCTATGGAAATATTAGAACTTGTACTAATTATGCTGTGTTTGATTGGAGTATCGAATGTAATTAATCGCTTCATCCCGTTCGTTCCGGTTCCTCTGCTGCAGATTATTTTGGGGACAGCCGCTGCGCTGCTTCCTCTAGGATTACATTTGGAGCTGGATACGGAGCTGTTCCTGGTTCTATTCATCGCACCGCTGTTATATAACGATGGGAAGCGGACACCGAGAGAAGAGCTATGGGAGTTAAGAGCCCCAATTCTGCTGCTCGCGCTAGGGCTTGTATTTGTTACGGTATTTGCCGGAGGTTACTTCATTCATTGGTTGATTCCTAGCATACCGCTGCCTGCAGCGTTTGCCTTGGCAGCCATATTATCTCCGACCGATGCTGTAGCGGTCTCTTCCCTGGCGGGGCGGATCAATCTGCCGAAAGGTATTCTCCGTTTGCTAGAGGGAGAGTCGCTGATGAATGACGCCTCTGGCTTGGTCGCATTTAAATTCGCTATAGCGGCCACAGTTACGGGAGTTTTCTCAATTACGGAAGCCGCTGGCAGCTTCTTGCTGATTTCTATTGGGGGACTTGTCTGCGGAACGATTGTTGCTTTCTTGATCGTATGGCTTCGAATGTTCATAAGACGTCTAGGCATGGAGGATGTCACAATCCATATGCTCATTCAGATTCTGACTCCGTTCGCCATCTACTTGATTACGGAGGGATTCGGACTCTCTGGAATTTTGGCCGTTGTTGCCGGGGGAATTGTGCACGCCATTGAGAAGGACCGTACGGAATCGATGCAGGCGGAGCTTCAAGTGGTATCGCAAAATACCTGGTCGGTTATTCTGTATATCCTTAACGGACTTGTATTCGTAGTTCTTGGACTACAGATCCCTGGGGCGACAGAGACCATTCTGCACAGCCCACATTATAGCAATCTTCAGGTACTTGGCTTCATTGGAATCATATCGATAGGCTTGATTCTTCTCCGGTTCATCTGGGTGTATCTATTCTGGGAAGGCTCCTGGCTGTTAGGCAGCGGAGATACGCTAGAGAGACCGAAGCTAAATTCATCTGTGCTTCTCTCCTTATCTGGGGTTAGAGGAGCGGTGACTTTAGCCGCGGCATTCTCTATTCCTTACTTTTTACAGGACGGTAGTTATTTTCCGGAACGGGATTTAATTATTTTCCTCGCAGCAGGGGTAATCCTCTGTTCGCTAATTATCGCCAGTATCATGTTGCCTATATTGTCCAAAACCGATGAAGATGCGCTAGAGAATGAGGAGGGCAGAGAGAGGGAAGCGCGAGCACGTATTATTAAAGCGGCGATTCAGGCCGTCAAAGAAGCGACGACCGATGAGAATCGGACAGCGGCAAGCTATATTGTTGCGGATTACCGTCGTCAGTTGCTTACTTTGCATAATGATGAGGATATGGATTGGATGGATAGCAAGTGGGATAAGCAGTTAATGAAGTTGCGGATGACTGCCCTTCAGGCGGAGCGCCGGGAAATCCAGAATATGCTCGATCGCGGAGAGATCGCAGGCGAGATGGCTACGAAGATCGAAGAGGGTATGAAGCAGATGGAGATGCTCATGTCCAACAAGTTCAAGGTCGTCATGCTGATCTCGGTATATCGGCTCCGTCGCTTATTATCGAAGCTGTTCCTGAAGAGCAATAAGAAGCGTATTCCAGCCGGGAATCTGGATCAGATTCGCGCACTTCGGGCACGTACGTCCAAGGCGGCGATCCAGGCAATTCAGGAATCGATGAATGATGACAACCGCCAGGCTGCTCGGACTCTTCTAGCCCAATACGATGAAGTACAGCAGCGTATGAAGGGCGTTACCGTAGATATTGAAGACGAGGAGCTGTTGGATCAATACAAAAATGAGCTTCGAATCCGAGGAATTCAGGCACAGCGGAATGAAGTTCAATCGATGTTCGAGAATGGGGAAATTAATTGGACATCTGCCAGCAAACTGCGGCAGTATATCAATTACTCCGAGGCGGGAATTTTGACCGTTGGAGAGGAATAATTACAGAGGCTTGGTTCAGCTTGTGTCATGAATTCACGGCTTGTCGCATATGGTTGTACAAGTGATTTTGGACAACGGCGATAGGTGGTGACCTGCATGAACGAGGCCTTGGAGCGGATCGGAGAGTTACTGACGATCCTGTTCATGGCAATTGCCTTAGGAATGGATGCTTTTTCTCTAGGAATCGGTGTCGGAGTGAATGGTGTACGACGCAGGGATGTGCTGCGAATCGTTATGACGGTGTCCTTCTTTCATATTCTGATGCCGGTGTTGGGTATTCTGACGGGTCATTATGTAGGCGAACTGTTAGGCTATTTGACCAAATTTGTGTCGGGCGGTCTGCTCCTGCTGCTAGGGGGACATATGATATATAGCTCGCTCAAGAGTGGGGCGAATCAGTTCATTAACTACCGTTCCTGGCCAGGCATATTTCTGTTCTCCCTAAGCGTCAGCGTGGACTCCTTCTCTGTTGGCGTCTCGTTGGGAATGTTCCATAGCGAGCTGCTATTAACGGTGCTTACGTTTGGTTTGTTCGGTGGGTTGATGTCCCTGTTCGGGCTGGCGCTCGGTCGGGGGGTCAGCCGCAGTCTGGGGGATTACGGAGAAGCTGTTGGCGGATCGATTCTATTTGCATTTGGACTGATGTTTATCTTTTGATACAATGAACACGAACACTTCATAGGAACCTATGAAGTCAGGCTTTAACGGAGGTGCATGAGGATGCGAATATTATTTATATGCACGGGCAATACTTGCCGCAGCCCTATGGCGGAAGGAATGCTTCGCAAGCTGGCCAAGGATCGTGGGATGTCGCTGGATGTACGCTCGGCCGGGGTAGCCGCTTCCGAAGGAACCTCGATGTCTGCACACGCCGCAGCTGTACTTAGGGACCAGGGGATTGAGGATCGTATTACTTCAACACCGCTAAGTGAGGGATTGGTTGATTGGGCTGATTTGATTCTTACTCTGACTGGTGGACATAGACGGCATGTCATTCAATATTTTCCTGTAGCAGCTGATAAAATATATACGTTAAAAGAGTATGTAGAGAATGATCTACAAGTGCTTGAGGCCCAAGATGAGCTGCATCAACTGGTCGCTGAGCTTGAGCTTGACCGGGCGCTTGGTAAGGAACTGGATACGGCAAGACAACGGAGGCTTGCGGAGTTGCTTCGGCAGATGCCGGCTTACGACATTTCCGATCCATTCGGGGGTTCCCGGATGGAATATAATGCGACTGCGCTAGAGATTAGATCCGCACTGGAGCAACTGCTGGACAAGCTAGAGAAGACTGACTTCAAGAACTCCGGCGAGGCATAGTGATATAGATCATAATAATCAGTTGCATTTATTCAAGGGATGCTTTATTCTAAAGTCATAAAAGTGCGTGTTCAAAAAGGCCGGTTTTCAGCACCGAGAAGGTTGGATGAAGCTAGGGCGTGAGGAGCGGAGCGTACGTAGTTGGTACGTGAGCACCGGAAGGCCCGGGTGAATTCAAGATTCGATGCCGAGCCACTTCTTGATTCACTTCGTGATCAAAAGCGGACTTTTTGAACTACCTTTACGAAGATCCGATGTAACTGGCGACGATAGTGGACCAAACCACAATGGAGCATCGGAATATACGGCCGGTCGCCTGGGCAAAGAGCACGACGTCACTTGTGATTGTCATGCTCTTTTTTCGTTGTTTTGGCATGACACACTTCTCTCTGGGAACCGAAGTTCTCTAGTTATCCAATTCCATGCAAGTTCAAGAACCATAAACCCGGCACAGGCAGTTGTATCCGCCAAGATAGTCTAACTATAAGAGGCTGTTCTGCATAGTAGATTGTCGCCACGATTTTTGCCGGGTTTAGGTATATAATAAGGACATGCGCTATCAAGGAATTTCGAACTTCAAATCAGAGAAGGGGTGCCAGAACATCATGGAAACGAAACATATTGCAGAGATTGGACAGCAGGTCGTGGAGATACTGGAAGAGCTATGCGCTACGGCGAAGTTCGGCCCGAGCCATCTGCTCGTTGTTGGCGCCAGCACCAGCGAGGTAGCCGGTCAGCGGATCGGCACGGCCGGGGCGGAGGCGGTCGCAGCCGACTTGTATGCCGGGATCGAGCAGGTTCGAAGCAAGTACGGATTTGATGTTGCATTCCAATGCTGTGAGCATTTGAACCGGGCTCTGGTCGTAGAACGTGCAGTACTTGATCGTCTACGGTTGACTGAAGTATCGGCGGTTCCGGTGAGGAAAGCGGGAGGTTCCATGGCAGCCTTCGCTTACAGGCAGTTGCAAGCTCCTTGTCTGGTGGAGAGCATAGAGGCTCATGGCGGAATTGATATTGGCGAGACGCTTATCGGCATGCATCTGCGTCGTGTTGCCATTCCTTTCCGTTCTACAAGACGTTACGTTGGTGAAGCCCGTGTCACAGCTGCATGGACTCGTCCTAAGCTGATCGGTGGCGAGCGGGCAGTATATCAGTTACCAGCAGCAACAGACTCAAACGTATGTGATTAATAGGAATTAAGAAAATTATTCTTTATATTATAAGGAGGCAATTTACCTATGGATCAATTGAGAAAGCAAGACCCGGCTGTA
The DNA here is from genome assembly GCF_003991425.1 of Paenibacillus lutimineralis. Lineage (NCBI taxonomy): Bacteria > Bacillati > Bacillota > Bacilli > Caryophanales > Paenibacillaceae > Paenibacillus > Paenibacillus lutimineralis. The sequence goes on along the minus strand of NZ_CP034346.1, from coordinate 5,971,564 downwards.
CTGGAAGCGATGAACCTGGAACTGAAGCGTCAACAGAGCAACATTGAATTGATTGCATCGGAGAACATCGTTAGTGAGGCGGTTATGGAAGCGATGGGTTCGGTTCTGACGAACAAATATGCAGAAGGTTATCCAGGCAAACGCTACTACGGGGGCTGTGAGCATGTTGACATTGTTGAGGACATTGCTCGCGATCGGGCCAAGGAACTGTTTGGTGCTGAGCACGCCAATGTGCAGCCGCACTCTGGAGCTCAAGCGAACATGGCCGTCTATCTTGCCGCTTTGAAGCCTGGCGATACGGTGCTTGGTATGAATCTGGCCCATGGTGGCCATTTGACGCACGGAAGTCCTGTTAACGCATCTGGCTTGCTCTATAACTTCGTAGCCTATGGTGTGCAAGAAGATAGCTTCCTGATCGATTATGATGAAGTCCGTAAAGCGGCCTTCAAGCATCGCCCTCGTCTGATCGTTGCTGGAGCGAGCGCTTATCCACGCATTATTGATTTCGAGAAAATTGCACAGATCGCTAATGATGTAGGCGCATTATTCATGGTCGATATGGCGCATATCGCCGGATTGGTAGCTGCTGGTTTGCATCCAAGCCCAGTGCCTCATGCTCATTTTGTGACGACAACCACTCACAAGACATTGCGCGGACCACGCGGCGGGATGATCCTATGCCGCAAGCCTTGGGCTGCTGCTATCGACAAGGCGGTATTCCCAGGTACACAAGGCGGGCCGTTGATGCATGTTATTGCTTCTAAAGCTGTCGCTTTGGGTGAAGCGCTGCAACCTTCGTTCAAAGTATATGCCGAGAATGTGGTGAAGAATGCGAAGGTGTTAGCCGAGACGCTGGTTTCTGAAGGGTTGAATCTCGTCTCCGGTGGAACGGATAATCACTTGATGTTGATTGATACTCGCAATTTGAACATCACGGGTAAAGATGCGGAGCATGTACTTGATTCTATCGGGATTACTGTGAACAAGAATGCGATTCCTTTCGATCCAACGAGTCCTTTTGTAACGAGCGGTATTCGCATCGGAACTCCGGCAGCCACCTCCAGAGGCATGGACGAGGAAGCAATGAAGGAGATTGGCCGTATTATTGCTACAACCTTGAAGTCTTCTCAAGATGAAGCAGTACTTGCCGAATGCCGTAGCCGTGTGTCCAATTTGACGGACCGCTACCCATTATATTCAGAACTTACTTATTAATTAGAAGATTCATTTGGAATTGCCCAGCCGGGAAGCAATGCTTCTCGGCTATTTATATAGATATGAAGCGCTTGGATATCATTTTTTTAATGCTTAATATTCTCCTAGAGGTTATGAAAAGTTGAATGCAAGCAGATATATCAGGGGACTATAGAAGATAGTTAATTTCTGAAAGATTTGCAACATGAATAAGTTTGGGTGAAAATGCATTGGCGAAAGTGATATAATATACGAGATTTGTGGAGCATTCAACTCGGAGTATGTCGCCGCAACCAGAATTCTTTGTTATACACAACCACCGGAGGGATATAATGGGAAAATTAATAGTATGTGATCACCCCTTAATTCAGCACAAATTAACGTTCATTCGAGACATGAACACGAATACGAAGGATTTTCGTGAATTGGTTGACGAAGTAGCTACATTGATGGCCTATGAGATTACGAGGGAAATTCCGCTTGAGACAATTAAAGTTCAGACTCCTGTGACCGAGACAGAAGCCAAGGTTATCTCTGGGCGTATGCTCGGTCTGATTCCTATTTTACGTGCAGGTCTCGGTATGCTTGATGGCGTATTGAAACTGCTTCCGGCAGCGAAGGTAGGACATGTTGGTCTTTTCCGCGATCCTGAGACACTGCAGCCTGTGGAATATTACATTAAGCTTCCTACCGATGTACAGGAGCGTGAGTTGATTGTCATTGACCCGATGCTGGCAACGGGCGGCTCGGCTATTGCTGCGATCGATGCGCTGAAGAAACGCGGCTGCACACAGATTAAGATGATGAACCTGATCGCTGCTCCAGAAGGAGTCAAGGCAGTTCATGATGTCCATCCTGATGTAGATATTTACGTAGCTGCACTGGACGAGCGTCTGAATGATCATGGGTATATTATTCCTGGACTTGGCGACGCAGGAGACCGCTTGTACGGAACAAAATAGATCATGATTTGATCATGAGAAAGGAAACGAACATGTCTAAAATTAAAGTAATGACGATCTTCGGAGTCAGACCTGAAGCAATCAAGATGGCTCCGCTTATCCTGGAGCTGAACAAGCATCCTGAGGACATTGAGTCTGTGGTTTGTGTAACTGCCCAGCATCGCGAAATGCTTGATCAGGTGCTGGATGTGTTCAAAATTGTTCCTGATTATGATCTGAATGTAATGAAACCGAATCAGAGTCTGAATGAGGTTACGATTCGGGTGCTTGAGGGTCTGGAGGGTGTGTTACGTGAGGCAAAACCGGATATCGTGCTCGTTCACGGGGATACCCTCACGACATTCCTGGCAAGCTATGCTGCATTTTTGCAGCAAATCAAGGTGGGCCATGTAGAGGCTGGACTTCGTACTTGGAATAAATTATCGCCTTATCCGGAGGAGATGAACCGCCAATTAACCGGCGTAATTGCAGACTTACACTTTGCTCCAACAGGCTGGTCTGCAAGCAATTTGCGCAAAGAGAATAAATCAGAGTCAACCATATATATCACAGGCAACACGGTAACGGATGTGTTTCAATATACAGTACAGCAGAATTATAGCAATTCTGTGCTGGAATGGGCCGCCGGTAAGCGGCTTATTCTGATGACGGCTCATCGCCGCGAGTCACAGGGGCAGCCTCACATGAACATCTTCCGTGCTGTGAGACGTATCGCTGATGAATTTGAAGACGTAGCGATCGTGTATCCTGTCCATCTGAGCCCAGCGGTAAGAGAACCGGCGTATGAAACTTTGGGCAGCCATCCTCGTATTAAACTTATTGATCCTTTGGATGTGGTAGATCTGCATAATTTCTATCCACATACACATCTAATCCTTACGGACTCCGGCGGTTTACAGGAAGAAGCGCCGTCTTTTGGCGTTCCTGTACTTGTGCTTCGCGACACAACCGAGCGTCCGGAAGGGATTGAAGCGGGGACGCTGGAGCTTGTCGGCACAGATGAGGAGATGGTCTATGAACGGACGAGGGCGTTACTGACAGATAGTGAACTATATGATTCGATGAGTAAAGCGGCTAATCCTTATGGAGATGGGCAGGCATCTCAAAGAATTGTCAATGCGATTCTTCACCATTTCGGTGTTATTAATGAACGACCAGAAGAATTTCACAAAAAGTTCACAATTTAGAAAGATCAATAATTGTGTTTTTTTGCAAGATAGCATACAGTATTACTGTATGGTTTGCTTATATGTTGGCCGTCGATAAGATGTTCTCTTGTTTGACAAAAAGTCTTAAAATTCAGTAAAATGAATTGGGAATTGACAATATGGAGAATCATGATAAAAATGCAAATCCTTGGATGATCGCTGCTTATATTAGCGGCGCGGGTATTTTGCTAGCTTTTTATATCGTCGCTGGCTTTTTTGTTTCAAGATGGTTGGCCGAAAGGTTCGATGGTCCGAATTACTGGATTGCTATCGGATCGATCGTCGGTCTGATCCTTGGAATCGCCAACATATTTATCTTAATCTATAAGTTTATGGGGGAGCAGGATGGATGACTTGAACTCGATTGTGTCAGCTGTGACCAGAACGACCTTCCTCATCCTATCCGCGTTGTTTTTTGGGTGGGCTTTCTTTCCGGATTACAGGTCAGACATCTCTGGCTTAATCCTTGGTCTTGCTGTTGGGTTGGTCTATACCCGCTTTCTCTCCATGAAGGTGCGTGGCCTGGCTGAGTATGTTGTCAGCCAGCAGGAGGGACGCTTCAGCTTCGGGTTTCTAACAAGGATATGTCTTGTTTTACTTGTTATTATGGTTGCGGTCAAGGTTGAACAGGTATCGGTCTTAGGTGTTGTGATTGGACTTTTCGTTCCTCAACTTTTGACGATTCCGATCAGCATTGTGATCGGGGCCAGAAATAAGTCTTAACAGCTACCTAGGGGAAAGGGGTGAATAATACAAATGCATGATGCGCCCGTTATTATGCTCGGAGGATTTCAGCTTGATTTATCCGCAGTATTCATGCTTCTGGTGAGTATGGCGATCGTATTTCTTGTTTGCAGACTGTCAGTGGCTAATTTGTCTGTAGAGAATCCGTCGAAATTCCAGAACTTTATGGAATGGATTGTCGAATTCGTTCAAGGGATTATTGGAAGCACTATGGATCTTAAGAAAGGAAGGCATTACCTCTCCTTGGGGCTAACGCTAATTCTTTTTATCTTTGTATCCAACCTTCTAGGATTGCCACTTGGCATTATTACAGAAGCTCATAAGCCGGAAATGATCTTTGGGCATGTTATTGAAGCAACACGTGGCCTGGCTGATGGCGAACATGCCGAGCTTCTGTGGTGGAAGTCTCCGACCGCAGATGTCTCCGTGACAGCTGGACTTGCGATTGTCGTGTTCATACTGATGAACTATCTAGGTCTACGATACAATCGGAAGCATTATCTTAGGCACTATATTGAACCATTCCCGATTTTCCTGCCGCTTAATATCATTGAAAACCTTGCAAAACCGATCGCTTTAGCGCTTCGGTTGTTCGCGAATATTTTTGCAGGCGAGGTGTTGATCACGGTTATTCTCAAAATGGGAGTGCTCGGCATCCCGTTTCTGGGAGTATGGCAAGGATTCAGTATTTTTGTCGGTGCACTGCAAGCCTATATCTTTACAATATTGACGATGGTTTATATTGCACAGACAACGATTCACGAGGAAGAGCATTAATAAGGCTCTGTCGGTAATTTCCGATTAAGGAGCATCCGTCAGAGATCTATTATAAGCACATTAAAATGAACTGATACTAAGGAGGATAATTAAATGAATTTTTTGGCAGCAGCTATTGCAGTTGGTTTGGGTGCGCTTGGCGCAGGTCTTGGTAACGGGATGATCGTAAAGAGTACAGTTGAGTCCATCGCTCGTCAGCCAGAAGCAGCTAACAAGCTTCAAACAACAATGTTTATCGGTGTTGGTATCGTCGAAGTTGTGCCTCTTGCGGCAACAGTTATCGCATTCTTGATCATGTTCGCTTAATAAATAGCTACGGTTTGGCGGGGAGGGCCGATGCCATCCGCGCCTTCGTTTTTGTGAAAATTTACTGAAATGCAGTGCTAGTTTTGTTGATGGAAGGAGTGACATTGGTGAAAGTCTTGTGGGAAAACATTGTGCTTACCATGGTTGCGTTTTCGATTCTTTACTGGCTGCTTAACAAATACGCTTTTGGCAAATTGTTCGCGGTCATGGAGAAACGCCGTGAGCTGGTACAGGGCCAATTGGAAGAAGCTCGGCAAACCAGAGAACAGGCCACGGCCTATGTTGAAGAGCAGAAGGAAGCTCTTAAGCAAGCTCGGCAAGAGGCCTTCGAAATTATTGAACAATCGAAGCAGAGCAGCAGCAAACAAGCGCGCGATTTGCTGGAACAAGCGAAAACTGATGCGATCCGTCTGAAGGATGAAGCCGTTCGTGATATCGAGAGCGAAAGAAACAAGGCCATGGAGGCTTTGCGTGGCGAGATTGGTTCTTACTCCGTAAATATCGCATCCAAACTGATCGAACGTGAGGTTGAGAGCAATCCGGAGGATCAAGAGAAGCTTGTGAATCAATACTTGCAAGAAGTAGGTAGAAAGTCATGAGCCGTGCACTAGTCGTAGCGCGCAGATATGCCAAGGCACTATATGAGATTGCCCTTCAGGATGGACGTACAGTTGAAGTTGAACAAGAGCTGCAGACATTGGTGTCCGCTCTGAATTATGATGAAAGCGTTCAGAAATTCCTGTTAAGTCCAAACATTTCCAGGACAGCGAAGTGGAATGTGCTTGAAGGTGTGCTTGAAGGCAAGTTGTCGAAGCCTGTCGTTTCTATGGCCAGACTGCTGGTGGAACGTGAAAGAACCGATGTTTTACCGGAAATTTTGGATGCTTACGTCAAAATAACCGGTGAAGCCCTTGGATTGGCTGATGCAATCGTCTATACCGCCCATCCTCTAACCGATGAGGAGCAGCGCGCTATAGAGTCCGAATTTGGCGTTATGCTGAATAAGAAGATTCGCGTTCAGAGCCATATCGATAAGGAATTGCTTGGTGGAATCAAAGTCAGAATCGGCGATGTGATTTATGACGGCAGTTTATCCGGCAAGCTGGAACGGCTTGAAAAGTCTTTTCGAAGACAAGCACTGTAGATAGGGGTGAAAGTCTTGAGTATCAGACCTGAAGAGATCAGTACACTGATTAAAAGTCAGATCGAACAATATAAATCGGAAATCGAAGTTGCCGAAGTCGGCACAGTCATTCAAGTTGGTGACGGTATTGCCCGTGTATATGGGCTCGAGAACGTCATGTCCAACGAATTGTTGGAATTTAAAAATGGTGTGTATGGTCTAGCACTCAATCTTGAAGAAAGCAATGTCGGGGTTGTCATCTTGGGACCATACAGCGAAATTCGCGAAGGGGATCAAGTAAAACGTACCGGGCAGATCATGCAGGTTCCGGTTGGCGATGCATTGCTTGGACGCGTTGTAAATCCTCTGGGACAGCCAGTAGACGGCAAAGGTCCGATTGAGAATACCGAATTCCGTCCGGTAGAGAATAACGCACCAGGCGTTATTGACCGGAAATCCGTTCATGAACCGATGCAAACCGGGATCAAGGCGATTGACTCGATGGTTCCGATTGGCCGCGGCCAACGGGAATTGATCATTGGTGACCGTCAGACGGGTAAGACGGCTCTGGCGATCGATGCGATCATTAACCAGAAGGGCAGTGGCGTAAAATGTATCTACGTTGCTATCGGCCAGAAGCAATCTACGGTTGTTAACGTAGTTGAGACTTTGCGCCGTTATGGAGCCCTCGATTACACCATCGTGGTAACGGCTTCCGCTTCGGAACCTTCACCGCTCTTGTATATCGCTCCTTACGCGGGCGTTGCTATGGCTGAGTACTTCATGTACAAAGGCGAGCATGTCCTCATTATCTATGATGACTTGTCGAAGCAAGCTGCGGCTTACCGCGAATTGTCCTTGCTGCTTCGCCGTCCTCCGGGTCGTGAAGCATTCCCAGGTGACGTATTCTATCTGCACTCCCGCCTGTTGGAACGTGCAGCTAAGCTGAGCGACGAGCTTGGCGGCGGATCGATTACTGCGCTTCCTTTCATTGAGACGCAAGCTTCAGACGTATCCGCATATATCCCGACGAACGTAATCTCGATTACGGACGGTCAAATATTCCTTGAATCCGATCTGTTCTATTCCGGTCAACGTCCGGCGATCAATGTCGGTATCTCTGTATCCCGGGTAGGCGGTTCCGCACAAATCAAGGCAATGAAGAAGGTTGCGGGTACATTACGTCTGGATCTGGCGCAATACCGCGAGCTTCAAGCTTTCTCCCAGTTTGGTTCCGATCTGGATAAATCAACGCAAGCGCGCTTGACACGCGGTTCGCGCATGATGGAGATTCTGAAGCAAGGTATTCACCAGCCACTCGCTGTAGAAGAGCAAGTTATCAGCTTGTACACGGCAGTCAAAGGCTATCTTGATGATATCGAGCTTGCCGATGTGCGCCGCTTCGAGTCCGAATTCCTTAGCTTCGTGAAGAGCCAGCATGATGAAGTGCTGCAGTCGATTCGCGATACGAAGGACTTAACTGCGGATAACGAAGAGAAGCTGAAGGAAATCATCGAGAAGTTCAAGAGAGGCTTTGCCGGTTCCGTGTAATACGAGTTCACGAAGCGGACTTTTTGAGTAATCTCATATAGTTGATTCATTGATTCACGAACCGGCCCTGGCCTCTTGCCGGATCGCCGGTTTGTGATTATGTAGATTTGTGCTTTCGAAGTAACTTTGGCTTCGCCAAAGTTAAGCTTATGCTTACGATGTCAGTTTTGGCCTTCTGCCAAAACTTTAAGGTGGTGAAATCATGGCAAAAGGGATGCGCGAAATAAAACGCCAGATCAAGAGCGTTCAGAATACCCGGCAGATTACGAAAGCGATGGAGATGGTTGCTTCCGCTAAGCTCAGAAGAGCCCAGGAGAAAGCACAATCCTCCCGTCCTTATGTTGAGAAGCTGCGTGAAGTAGTGTCTAGTATCGCGAACGGTGCAGACGGAATCTCTCATCCGATGCTTGTCACTCGTCCTGTAAAACGCACCGCTTATATTGTTATTACTTCCGATGGCGGGCTTGTTGGCGGTTATAATGCTAATATGTTGCGTTCGTTGACTGATTTTATTAAGAATAAGCATGCTTCCAAGGAAGAGTATGGTCTGTTCGTGATTGGCCGTAAAGGCCGTGATTATCTTAATCGTCGCCAGTATCCTGTAGTGTTCGACGTGACAGATTTATCCGATACCCCGAGTTTTGCTGACATTAAATCTCTCGCCTACCAAGCGGTTCAAGGCTTTGAACTGGAGGAGTACGATGAGGTTTATCTATGCTACAGCAAATTCATCAACGCAATCACTCAAAAACCGACGATCGACCGTTTGCTTCCTTTTGAAAGTGTAGAACATGATGGGGTAACAGCAGCTTATGAATATGAGCCTTCACCAGAACGTGTGCTTGAGGTGCTGCTGCCGAAATATGCGGAGACGCTTATCTTTGCTGCACTTTTGGAAGGCAAAGCAAGTGAGCTTGGCGCGAAGATGACTGCAATGGGCAGCGCGACGAAGAATGCTACGAAGATGATTAATGAACTTACCCTGACATACAACCGCGCTCGTCAAGCGGCGATTACTCAGGAAATTACAGAAATCGTTGCCGGAGCAAATGCGCAAGGATAACTCATGAAGGCGGCCTGTTACGGTTACGATGATAGTTTGCGGTAATAGTCGGCCCTCTACGAAGCGTTGCTATGCATTATGCTAGAAGGCTTGTGTCAGGGCTTCCCGCAAAACTTATTAGGAGGGAACAAAAAGGATGAACAAAGGACGCGTTGTTAGCGTAATGGGTGCGGTCGTTGATATCGAATTCGAACGCGGCCAGCTACCGGAAATTTATAACGCTATTAAAATTATGAAGCAAGGCGACCAAGGCGACCTGATGCTGGAGACATCCAGTCATTTGGGTGACAACCTGGTACGTTGTATCGCTATGGCTTCAACAGACGGTCTTGTACGTGGAATGGATGCACTTGATCTGGGTGCCCCGATCTCTGTCCCAGTAGGTTCGGCTACGCTGGGCCGGGTATTTAACGTTCTTGGCGAGACCATCGACAATAAAGGTCAAGCGGAAACTGAAGTGAGAAACCCGATTCACCGTGATCCTCCTGCATTTGAAGACTTGTCCACGCAATCTGAGATCCTGGAGACGGGAATTAAGGTTATAGACTTGCTCGCTCCTTATGCCAAAGGCGGTAAAATCGGTCTGTTCGGCGGTGCGGGTGTAGGTAAGACGGTTGCGATTCAGGAATTGATTCACAATATCGCTCAAGAACATGGCGGTATTTCGGTATTTGCGGGCGTTGGTGAACGTACCCGTGAAGGTAATGACTTGTACATGGAAATGTCTGAGTCTGGCGTTATTAATAAGACAGCGATGGTATTCGGTCAGATGAATGAGCCACCAGGTGCGCGTCTTCGCGTGGCCCTGACAGGTCTGACAATGGCTGAATATTTCCGTGACCAAGAAGGCCGCGACGTGCTTCTCTTTATCGATAACATCTTCCGTTTTACACAAGCGGGCTCAGAAGTATCTGCCCTGCTCGGACGGATGCCTTCTGCAGTAGGTTATCAGCCTACACTGGCTACGGAAATGGGTCAATTGCAAGAACGGATTACTTCGACGAAGAAAGGTTCGGTTACTTCGATCCAAGCGATCTACGTTCCTGCGGATGACTATACTGACCCAGCTCCAGCAACAACATTTGCTCACCTTGATGCGACGACGAACCTTGACCGTAAAATTTCCGAGAAGGGTATTTTCCCGGCCGTGGACCCGCTCGCATCCAGCTCTCGTATGCTCTCTCCTGAAGTAGTGGGGGAAGAACATTACAACGTAGCTCAAGGGGTTAAGCAATTATTGGCTCGTTATAAAGAGCTTCAAGATATTATCGCAATCCTTGGTATGGACGAATTGTCTGAAGATGACAAGGTGATCGTTGCTCGTGCGCGTAAGGTGGAACGTTTCTTGTCGCAGCCGTTTAACGTTGCTGAACAGTTCACAGGCTTGAAAGGGAAGTATGTTCCGGTTACTGAGACGGTTCGCAGCTTCAAGGAAATCCTTGAAGGCAAGCATGACGATCTTCCGGAAGCGGCCTTCCTGTTTGTCGGTACTATTGAAGAGGCTGTAGAAAAAGCGAAGACGTTGTAATCGCACCGCTTACGTCGGATGCTTCAGAAATGAACGTCCCACGAACAGGAGGGATGAAAAGTGAGTACCTTTACACTGGAAATCGTTACACCGGAGCATGTTGTGTTCACGGAAGAGGTGGACAGTCTGACCATCCGCGGAATTGAAGGGGAACTTGGTATCTTGCCCGGACATATTCCGTTCGTGACTCCACTAAAGGTTGCGCCGATTGAGGCGAAAATCAATGGGAAAAAGTTTGCGATCGCTGTACATGGGGGCTTCGCTGAGGTGCAAGGGGATAAGACGATCATTCTTGCCGAAAGTGCAGAGATGCCTAAGGATATCGACCTGGAGCGGGCTATTGCTGCCCGTGAACGTGCTGAGCGTCGATTGGCGCGCGGAGGCCAGGATCGGATTGACCAACGCCGTGCCGAGCTTTCTTTGCAAAGAGCGGTAACGCGGATTAGTGTCGCTAGCAGCTCCAAATAAAATAGAAAAAGACCGAACATCTCTTCTCGATGCTCGGTCTTTTTTTCATCTTATAGTGAAATTAATTCAATTTGAAAGACCATTGGACCGGGATGATGTGCCTATATTGTTTCTATATGAGAATCTGAGGTCCTACTAGCTATGAAAATAGTTCCGATAGCCTTATCGATATCAATGCGAGAACTGATCCGCGATGCGACGTATTGCAGAGAGTTTGTCCACATCGATAGGATTCATGATGCTGCCGTTCTGCCTTGATGCTGAGCCAATGTGAAACTCTTGAACCGATGTCTGGCGTAGAAATGATTCAAGGGCATCGATGTGGAGTCCAGCGCCTGGTAGTAGGGTGATGCCTTGCTGTTTCGCGACAGGAGTTAATTGCTCTATGATGTCGGTGGCCTCAAGTACGGAAGGGCGGCCGCCGGAAGTAAGAATATGAGTGATTTGTGAATATTGGCCTAGCGTGTAGATAGCTTGCTCCAGATCTGCGGCCTCATCTATGGCCCGGTGGAATGTGATTGGCAGGTCATTCGCTGCGGCGAGAAGTCTTTCAAGCGCGCTGGTATCAACGTCTCCTTGCGGCGTTAAGGCGCCGGTTACAAGACCGGATACTCCGAGTGATCGAAGGTTGGCGATATCACGTTCCATGACTTCGATATCTTCCTTGGAATAGACGAAGCTGCGGCTGTGCGGGCGAATCATAACCCGGATGTCTATATCGACTTGATCCAGGATTGATTGGACGAGCCCGAGACTTGGGGTGAGACCTCCTTCCGCAGGGGCAGTAATAACCTCCAAGCGGTCCGCTCCGTTCCTGGCTGCGATCAGGGCATCTGACAGCGTGTAGGCAATAACTTCTATGATCATAGTAGAATTCTCCCTTTCCATAGGTAGTTAAGATCATTATATTATTTTTCTTAAGGCGAGGGTAAATACATTGCTGCATAATTCAGAGGTAAAGATTACAAAATAGATTCTACTGGAAGCCTTTACAATGAAAAGTAGTGCTGGATTATTGTCTCGTTGCCAAGTATGATATAGAAGGTCTATATTTTTAAACAGCACTTTTATTTGGTTACTTATTAACCGATTAGGGGCCTACAGCATAAATATAACGTGACAGGGGGAAAATCATGTGAATCCGGTCGAGTCAGTGTCTACATCGGTCGGGGTCGGTGGGCTAACGGGGATTATTGTATCGCTAGTCTGTATAGCTATATCCTGGTGGGCGCTACAAAATCTCAAGTTGGATCTGATCATCCGCAATCCGAAAGGACCGCAAGGGAAGCTGCTCCAATTACTGCTTGCTGTAGTGTTGGGTCGTTTTGTAGCTGCCTTTGTCCTGGACTATTGGGGATATACGCAGATGTTGCGTTATATGTTCTAACAGGAAGGCAAACACGCCTTAATTGTGTTAGAATATGATGGGGTATGAATTTGTCGAATAACATCAAAATTTTGTGTCAACAATGTGGATAAGAATATCAATTGATTCGTTGATTGGACGTAGGTTTATTGTTATGATAATTCTTATTGACACAAATAGTTCTTGTATGGTCTGAATGAAATTTGATATGATGAAATTTAGGGAAATTAAGCGGGATACTATTTTTTATGTCGGGGAAAATAGTGAAAATGAACACGCGGAGGGAACCGAGATGAGTAAATTTATCGTCCGCGGTGGCAATGTCTTGGCCGGGAACGTAAAAGTGAGCGGAGCTAAAAATTCAGTGCTGCCGATCATCGCAGCGTCTTTATTGGGAGAGGATAGCGTGAGCATCATTCGTGATGCACCGCCTCTGGATGATGTGATGACGATTAATAAAGTATTGGAATCGTTAGGAGCGAGCGTTACATATGAACGTGAGGTTATCACGGTCGATGCACGAACTATCGCCTCCTGTGAAGCACCGTACGATTTGGTACGTAAAATGCGGGCGTCTTTTCTCGTAATGGGGCCATTGCTAACCCGAACCGGATATGCGCGAATCTCACTGCCTGGGGGCTGTGCGATTGGCACTAGACCCATTGATCAGCATCTGAAGGGCTTTGAAGCAATGGGTGCAGAGATTAATTTGGGACAAGGTTTTATTGAGGCTAGATCCACCGGCAGATTGCATGGTACGAAGGTATATCTGGATGTGGCAAGCGTAGGTGCAACGGAAAATATTATGATGGCGGCCACTTTGGCAGAAGGCACAACGGTGATCGAGAATGCGGCTAAAGAGCCGGAAATCGTCGATTTGGCCAACTATTTAAATAGCATGGGTGCGGTCGTTCGTGGCGCAGGCACTGGTGTAATTCGCATTGAAGGCGTAGAGAAGCTGCATGGCGTTGAACATACAGTAATTCCTGACCGGGTCGAGGCTGGAACATTTATGGTAGCGGCTGCGATTACCGGCGGCAATGTATTTGTAGAAGGTGCTATCGCCGATCATTTAGGTCCGATTATCTCCAAGCTTGAAGAGATGGGCGTAACGATCGAAGCGGAAGAGAACGGTGTGCGTGTCATTGCGGATAAGCCACTCAAAGCGGTAGATATGAAGACATTGCCCTATCCAGGCTTCCCAACAGATATGCAGTCACAAATGATGGCTCTGCTGCTCGTATCGGAAGGCACAAGCGTAGTAACAGAGACCGTGTTCGAGAATCGCTTCATGCATGTCGACCAATTCCGTCTGATGAACGCTGAGATCAAGGTGGAAGGAAGAAGTGCTATTGTCTCAGGCGGTTCCAAGCTTAGCGGTGCTAAAGTGTGTGCGACAGATTTGCGAGCGGGAGCTGCGCTTATTATCGCAGGTCTCGTAGCTGAGGGCACGACGGAAGTGAGCGGTACGCATCATATCGACCGTGGGTACGTCAATCTGACTGAGAAGCTGGCGGGTCTTGGTGCTGACATCTGGCGTATTAGCCAAGAGGAGACAGCTGTAGAGCCAGAGAAAGCGGCTCATACCGTACAGAATGAATTGTCTTCATTGAAGATTCAGCCAACCTGGGCTTAATTCAAAAAAGGTAATCGAATATAACCTAAGAGAGGCAATCTCTTATGTCATCTACGGATGAGATAAGGGAGTGCCTCTTTTTTTTGTCCCTAATGAATAGAAGTAATGTCCCCATATTTCTAATCTGCTATCCAACACATCACTAGCAAAATATGGAATTCGTCTTTATTAGAAAACAAAAACAATAAAAACAATGAATAAAACAAGAATAAATACAACACAAAACAATAAATACTGATTGCAATGTTGGGATGAACATGATAATATTTGATTACAAACAGCAAATTACAATGATTTAGTCTCATGAAATTGGAAATTTGTTGGATGTAATCCTTTAGAAATCTATATCAAAACAAAGGGGCTGGAAATGTGAAATACAAATTTATGAAAACGCTTATCATTAGTTTGCTGGCCATCGTTTTGGTGGTTACTGGCTGCTCAGCTGGAGGAGGAACTAAAAAAGGGACGAATGAGGGCTCCAATTCCTCCAAAAATACTGCTGAGAAGAAAGTCACCGTCGAAGGGCTGCCGGATGCTATCAAGAACAAGGATAACATCAAACTTATGGTGGTCCGTAAAATCGGAGGGGATGATCATACTGCACAATACCTGGCCGGCGCTAAGCAAGAAGGCGAATCGATGGGGGTTACAGTGGATACTTTCACAGCCAATGGAGATACGGCCAAATTCCATGATGCGATTTTGCAGGCTGTAGACAAAAAATATGACGGAATTATTATTTCTCATGGTGATGACGCGGCTACAGTGGATGAAGTGAAGTCGATCGTCGACAAGGGGATTCCTGTAGTAACCTTTGACTCGAATCCCGACTTGCAGAATATTCCCGGTGTTACCTTGACGTCACAGGATGACGAGGCGCTGGCTAGGCTGACGCTTGATAACCTGATCAAGGAAAAGGGCGAAAACGCGAAGATTATTTACCTGTGGGTTGACGGCTTCCCTCCAATGGTGAGACGTAACAATGTGTATCAGGAGTACTTGAAGAAATACCCTGGCATCGTAGAAGTTGAACGCTTTGGCGTAGCGGCTGGCGATACTTCCGTGCAAACGCAAAACGCGGTCTCCGCGATGCTCACTAAACATAAGAAGGGCGAAGTTGACGCTGTATTTGCAGCTTGGGACGCATTCGCAATCGGTGCAACCAGAGCTATTAAGGAAGCTGGGCGTGATGAGGTTCAAATCTATGGCATCGACGTATCGAACAGTGACCTTCAGCTACTGCAAATGGATGGAAGTCCATGGGTGTCCACGGCTGCAGTTGATCCTAAAATGATTGGTGCCGTTAACGTCCGTATTCTACTTAATAAAATTGCCGGCGAAGAAACGCCGCAAACCTATGACATGGAAGCAAATCTTATTACACAAGAGAAGCTTAAGGAGTCCACAGAGCCGGTTAATATGGTCAACCTGTCGAAGATTGTTCCAGGCTGGGGCGAGACAGATGCATTCTTGACAGACTGGATGAAAGCGCTTAAGGATGCTTATAAGAAGTAGAGTTACTAATACCCCGATTGTAAGCGCTCTCCCTATAGAGGGCGCTTCCTTACAACGATGCGGGCTAGAGGGTGGCAAGAATGGGCGATATAAAAAGATCCAAAATCGAAATGAAGAAGATCTCAATTGAGTTCCCTGGGGTGAAGGCGTTAAAGGAAGTTGATTTTGCTACAGAGTCGGGGGTGAGCCACGCTTTGATCGGTGCCAACGGCGCTGGCAAATCAACGCTGATGAAGGTGCTGTCCGGCGCTTATAACCACTATACAGGTGAAATCTTAATGGATGGCAAGCTGGTTAATATTCGTTCTCCGAAGGATGCCAAGGATCTCGGCATTCAGATCGTATATCAGGAGGTCGATACAGCCTTAATCCCTTATCTTACCGTCGGCGAGAATATCATGCTGGATGAGACTGTGAATGATATGGGCGGCAGGCAATTCGTGGACTGGAAGGAGATTCATCGTAAATCGAAGGAAGTGCTGGCCAGACTAAATGTTCCTGTCTCCACCAAGAAGCTTGCCAGTGAGTTAACCTTGGCTGAGAAGCAAATGGTGCTTATTGCAAGAGCGATCTCCAAGGAATGCAAATATTTGATTCTTGATGAGCCTACAGCTCCATTAAGTCATGCCGAAACGGAAGAACTGTTTCGAATAGTCAGAGATTTGAAGCAAGCGAATGTAGGCGTGATCTTCATCTCTCACCGCCTGCCTGAGCTGTTTGAAATTTGTGATGATATTACGATCATGCGGGACGGCAAGTTTGTCATTAAAGAGAAGATAGGAAATCTGGTTCAGAACCAAGTTGTTGAATACATGCTCGGCAAGAAAATGGACCAGCAGTTCCCAAAACATAATATTACACTTGGTGAGAAATGCTTCGAAATCAAGGGCTTCGGCGATGGAGCGAGCGTGCATGGAATTAATATGTATGTACGCAGAGGCGAGGTTGTTGGCCTCGGCGGTCTGGTTGGCGCCGGGAAGACGGAACTGTGCAAAGCGTTGTTCGGCCTAAGCAAGACGAGAACGGGAGAACTGGTGCTGAACGGCAAGAAGCTGGCCTATAGAACGCCGCATGCCGCCGTGAAGGAAGGGATTGCCCTTGTGCCGGAGGAACGCCGCAAAGAAGGCATTCTCGTCTCCGAATCTGTGTCTGTGAACTTGACGGCGGTTAGCTTGAGTAAGTTCACCAGCTTGAGAACCTTCCTTAACTTCAAGAAGGAGAAGGAGATCTCCAGGCAAATGATCGCCAGCCTGGGCGTAAAGACCCCAAATGAACAAGCGAAGGTAAAAAATCTCTCAGGCGGCAACCAGCAGAAAATCGCTATCGGTAAATGGCTCGTCGGCGATGCAGAGGTTTATATCTTTGATGAGCCGACCAAAGGCGTCGATGTCGGCGCCAAGCGGGACATTTTCGAGCTGATCTCTGGGCTTGCGGCGAAAGGGAAATGCGTCATTTACGCCTCCTGCGAAATGTCGGAGCTATTGGGAATCACAGACCGTATGTACGTACTCTATGACGGGCAGGTCGTCAAAGAGCTGGAAACAAGCAAAACGAACGAAGAAGAGATACTGTTCTACTCGACTGGAGGCAAGTAGCATGAGCAAAGGGAATTCGGCACAAACAGCCCGGAAATTTGATTTCTTTGATGTTCTATACAAGTACGGAACGTTGATCACTATCGTGGTTCTGATCGCATTTTTCGGAATCATGTCCGATGGCTTCCTGCAAGGCTCCAACATTATCAATATTTTAAGGTCGATCTCTATCGTAACAATTATTGCGATCGGGATTACGATCTCCCTGTCTGTAGACGGTTTTGATCTGTCTGTCGGCTCCGTTGCATCACTCGCGAATGCAGTCGTCATTTCCATGTTTGTCTGGTACGGCCAGAACATCGTTCTGGGCATTATTGTAGCGATCGCTGTCAGCTTGATTGTCGGGGTCCTTAATTCCTTCGCAATCGTTAAGCTGCGGATTCCGGATATGCTGATGACACTCGCCATGATGTTCATTGTTCAGGGGATTGCCTTGACTTATACAAGAGGTGCGACTGTATCCGAGAATATGGTCATGCCGGACGGCAGCTTTGCAACAGGTACAATCAGCCCGATCTTCGCCAAGCTGGGGCAGGTTCCTTGGATCATTATTATTATGATCGTCGTTGTGTTAATCGTTCATATTTTCCTGAACTATACGAAGCATGGCCGCTATATGTACGTTATCGGCGGCAATCCGGAGGCTGCCAAGCTGTCCGGGATCGCCGTGAATAAATATCGCGTTGCCGCTTACCTTTTGTCTGCTCTGTTCGCAGCGATCGGCGGAATTATTCTTGCATCGCGGGTGATGACGGCTGAAGTTAACGCAGGCGCGCCATATCTGATGGATGCCGTAGCCGCTGCCTTTATCGGCTTGTCCGTTCTTGGTTCGGGCAAACCGAACGCGATTGGTACTTTTGTTGGGGCGATCCTGATCGGCGTGCTGCAGAACGGCCTTGTTATGATGTCTGTTCCATATTATGCGATGGACATTGTCAAAGGAACTGTCCTAGCGCTGGCGCTGGCCCTGACTTATTACAGAAACAAGGGATAACTTCGCTCATCTCGCAAGGATAACTATCGTTTCTCGCAATATGGCTATTCATTTTTTACAGGAGGCATGGGGGAAAATGAGAGATTTCAGCACTTATTTTACAATGAAGGAATCGGACGCAATTGACTATAGTGCAACACAACTGGACATTTTTGATCAAGCCGCAGAGCTGGCATGTACGGAGATCGGGGATGGGAACCTGAACTTCGTCTTCCGGGTTCGGGATCAGAAATCGGGTAAATCGATTATTGTGAAGCAGGCTGGTCCGGTGGCTAGGATATCAAGCGATATAGCAGTTTCTACCGACCGCAACCGGATTGAGAGCGAGATTCTTGCTATTCAATATGAGCTTGCGCCAGGTTCAGTGCCGCAAATTTATAAATTTGACAGCGTCATGAATTGCTGTGTGATGGAGGATTTATCCGATCATGTCATTATGAGAAAAGCGCTTATGGAGCATAAGCAGTTCCCTCTTTTTGCCGATCATATTACGACTTTTCTGGTCAGCACATTGCTGCTAACCTCGGATGTAGTTATGAATCATAAGGAAAAGAAAGATCTGGTCAAGCGCTTCATCAATCAGGATTTATGTGAGATTACAGAGGATCTCGTGTATACGGAGCCGTTCTATGATTGCTCTCGCAACGATGTGTTCGGGCTGACCCGTGCGTTTGCTGAAGAGCATATATGGAATGACGAGGCATTGCTGCTGGAGACGGCCAAGCTGAAATTTGAATTTATGACCCATGCGCAGTCGCTGATTCATGGCGATCTGCATACAGGCTCCATCTTCGTTAAGGAAGATTCTACGAAGATTTTCGACCCTGAATTTGCTTTCTATGGCCCGGCAGGCTACGATATCGGCAATGTGATCGCTAACCTGATCTTTGCATACATTAACGCAGAAATGACGATGGGGGCGGGTCCTGTCAAGGACAAGCATATCGCTTGGTTGCTGGAGACGATCCAGTCTGTTATAGATCTGTTCCAGGACAAATGGAACAAGCTGTGGGACGAGAAGGCGGCGGATCGGGTAGCGCGATACCAAGGCTTCAAATCCTTCTATCTGGGCAATGTACTTAAAGATACAGCGGCTGTATCTGGTCTTGAGATGATTCGCAGAACTCTTGGCCTGGCCCATGTGAAGGATGTGACGTCTATCGCTGATGAGTCCAGACGGGCGCAAGCTGAGAAGTTCTGCCTGATCGTGGGTAAGCGGTTCATTATGGAGCGAGAGCAGTTGACGACGGGTGCCAAATACTTGGAGATTTTGAAAGCGGGGGTGCAGCATGTCTAATCAACAGGATATTCTATCATCTGTAATTCAATCTGTCAGACTGGACGACGCCAATGACACGCTAATCATACTTGATCAGACCTTGCTTCCGAATGAGAAGGTGTTCCTAGCGTTACAGGAGATGAAGGATATATGGGACGCAATTTATCATTTGCGTGTCCGCGGCGCTCCTGCCATTGGAATCGCGGCGGGTTATGGTGTATATCTTGGAACCAAACAGTCCCGGGCGGAAACTTACGATGATCTGTATGCTGATTTCCTCAAGGTGAAGGAATATTTGGCTTCTTCAAGACCGACGGCGGTGAACCTGTTCTGGGCATTGGACCGCATGGAGAGCCGTTTGAAGCGGGAGACCGGCAAGCCGGTGGACGAAGTGAAGGCGGCCCTGCTTGAAGAATCCGAGATGATCCGCTCCGAAGACGAGCAAATCTGCAAAAGTATCGGCGAATTTGCACTCTCTCTGCTTAAGCCAGGCATGGGCCTGTTGACGCACTGTAATGCAGGTACGATAGCAACCGCTAAATATGGCACAGCGCTTGCGCCGATGTACTTAGGCCAGGAGCGGGGATATGACTTCAAAGTATATGCGGATGAGACGCGTCCGCTGCTCCAGGGAGCCAGACTTACGGCATGGGAGTTGAAGGAGGCTGGGGTAGATGTTACGCTGATCTGTGACAATATGGCTTCCATCGTCATGAAGGAAGGAAAGATTCAGGCTGTCCTTGTCGGCTGCGACCGCGTCGCCAAGAATGGGGATACTGCGAACAAAATCGGTACTTCAGGTGTGGCGATTCTGGCCAAGCACTATGGAATCCCGTTCTATGTATGCGCGCCGCTGTCCACTATCGACTTGAACTGCAAGCATGGTGATGATATTCATATCGAGCTGAGACCGTCCGAGGAGATTACGACGAAGTTCTATGCCAAACCGCAAGCACCGGAGGGCGTCCAGACGTACAATCCGTGCTTCGACGTAACCGATCACAGCCTGATCACCGCGATCATAACGGAGAACGGGATTGCGTACGCGCCGTTTGAGGAAAGTCTGCCAGTAATGTTCAAGCATGACAAGTAAATGGATTTCAAATTAGGGCATCCCTCAGCCATCTAAGGCTTTGGGATGTTCTTGTTATGCAGCTATGAACGTAAAAAAACGTCCTGCCTGCAGATGTTCTACAGACAGGACTGGATAATCTGCCAGCCTTATTCCTCACATTCCGTTAGAGCTATATTATTAGCCTCGAGGAACTCATGCCATTCCTGGCTCAGTGGTTCGTCGACGACGATGTTATGGATATGCTCAAAGCCGCAAATGCTGGCGAAAGAAGTGCGGTCAAATTTGGTATGGTCAGCAACCAGATACACGGTATTGGCGCGTTCGACGGCAAGCCTTCTTACTTCGGCCTGCTGCTCATTGGAATCGGTGATTCCATGCTGCATGCTTATGGTGCGGCAGGAGATGAAGGCAAGGTCAAAGTAGTAGCTGTTCATATTCTGTTCCGCATTGCGGCCAAGCGACGACATAGAGCTATTCGACACAACGCCGCCGACAATCACCAGATGGACATTCGGACTATCTACCAGTGTATTAACGATTTTGATCGAATTGGTTACTACGGTAATCCGCCTGCTTCCAATCATGTTAGCTATATACAAAGAGGTCGTGGATGCATCCAGAAAGATGGAGTCGCCGTTTTTGATAAAGTCCACACATTTGCTGGCGATCCGTTTCTTGCCTTCTACATGGATATGTTCGCGCAGATTTACATTCACATCATTTTGCACTCCGTCTGATATGTAGGCGCCGCCGTAAATTCGAATCAGAATCCCTTCATCCTCCAGCTGCTTAAGGTCTCTGCGAATTGTCTCTTCGGTAACATTGAAGATTTCTGTTAGCTCGGCAACGGTCACATTTTTCTTCTCTATGATTAAATCTTTAATTTTGGCCTTACGGGCGATAGGTAGCATAAAGTGACCAACACTTCCTTATATAGTAATCGTTTGTAGCTATTATAGCATATTTGTGGAGGGAATTTACTATGTTTGTGGGATTCATCGTTTGATATTTTAAAAAAGACAGGGCTTATTTTGTCATTTTCCAAATATCATCCCATACAGTTCTGAATTTGAGACTATGAAAACAACAAAATAACACATAATCGGAAATAAACAATTGACAATAAGCGTATAAAGTAGGAAAATCGATGTATGAAGTTATGCTTTTTGCTTGCAAGAGAATTCAGGAGGTGACTACATGCTGGATAATCAGAAATATTTAAGTGATTTCGAAGCGAAGAAGATGATATGTGAAATTGGCAGACGAGTTTATGCGAAGGGCTTTGTAGCGGCGAATGATGGAAATATATCGGTGAAAACCGGACCGAATGCGATTTGGGCGACACCTACGGGTGTCAGCAAAGGCTTCATGACACCAGATATGTTAGTGAAGGTGGATCTGAACGGCAAGGTGTTGGCTGGCAAGCTGAAGCCTTCTTCAGAGATCAAGATGCATCTGAGAGTCTACAAGGAGAATCCGAATGTCAATGCAGTAGTCCATGCGCATCCGCAGGCGGCGACGGCGTTCGCTATTGCCGGGATCGGACTGGATCAGGCTTATTCACCGGAGGGTGTCATTTTGCTGGGAAATGTGCCTGTTGCTCCTTATGCAACACCAAGCACGCAGGAGGTGCCGGATTCAATCGCTCCTTACTGTAAGGACTATAACGCAGTATTGCTGGCTAATCACGGCGCCTTGACTTGGGGCAGGGACATCATGGAGGCTTACTTCCGTATGGAGTCTCTGGAGCATTATGCCATGACGGTCATTCTTACCAAGAAAATTACAAATCAGGTACAGGAGCTGACCTGCGAGCAATTAACCGAGCTGATTAAGATCAGGGAGAACATGGGGATCAAGACGGGCGGTACGTTGACCTGCCGTACGGATTCGCCGGAACGGCCAGATGGACAGACGCCTGGGCAGGCGGTGCAAGAAGCAGACAAGCAGGATTTGATTCAGACGATCGTAGCCAAGGTGACGGAAGAAGTGATGAGAAGACTTCCTCTGGGACATTAGAGCAAGCGAAAAAGTTAAAGATCAGAGAGGTGAAGCATCGATGAATTTAACGGAAGCGGACGTTCAGAAAATTGTTAACAGTGTTATTACCAACATCGAGAAGAAGCTGACGGATACAGTTACACCTGCCGCAGCTCCGCAGGCCGAACCGATAAGGCAAGCTGAAGCTGGTGCTACTGCCGGAGATCGCGGAGTGTTCAATCAGGTTGAGGATGCCGTGAAGGCGGCATATCAAGCGCAGGCCGATTTGTTGAAGAACCACAAGCTGGAAGACCGCGAAGCCATGATTGAGGCGATTCGCCAAACGACGCTTGCGAACAAGCAAGAACTTGCGCAGATGATTGTGACCGAGACGAAGCTCGGCAAGCTGGCGCATAAGCTGGACAAGCTAGAATTGACAGCGATCAAAACTCCGGGCACCGAAGATTTGAAAACGCTAGCATTTTCCGGAGATGGCGGTCTGACGATTGTAGAGCAAGGGCCGTTCGGCGTCATAGGAGCCGTGACTCCTGTAACGAATCCCGTAGAGACGATTATTAACAACTCAATCGGGATGATTGCTTCGGGGAATGCGGTCGTCTTTAATGTGCATCCTTCCTCCAAGAAATGCAGTGCTTACGCAGTGCAAATGATCAATCAAGCGATCATTTCCGCCGGCGGTCCAGAGAACCTTGTGACGATGGTGAAAGAGCCTACGAAGGATACACTTGATCAGATCGTAGCTGCTCCGGAGACGAAATTACTGGTCGGCACCGGCGGACCGGGCCTTGTCAAAGCGCTGTTGAGCTCAGGCAAAAAAGCGATCGGCGCAGGCGCCGGGAATCCGCCAGTCATTGTAGATGAGACGGCCGATTTGGAGCATGCAGCCAAGGAGATTATTAAAGGGGCATCGTTCGATAACAACATTCTCTGTATTGCTGAGAAGGAAGTGTTCGTCGTCGATTCCGCAGCCGACGATCTTATATATCACATGATGAACAACGGGGCATACCGCCTCGATCAACACGAGCTTGAGCAGGTCATGGCCTTTGCACTAGAGGCGAACGAACAGCAGGTTGCCCGAGGCTGCTCCCTTGATACGAAGCGAGTGTACCACACAGTGAAGGACTGGATCGGCAAGGATGCGTCGGCCTTCCTGGACAAGTTGGGCGTGAATCCGGGCAGAGAGGTGGAACTGCTGATTTGTGAGGTGGATTTCGATCATCCGTTTGTCCAATTAGAGCAAATGATGCCGATTCTGCCGATCGTACGGGTGAAGAACCTGGATGAGGCGATAGACATGGCGGTTAAAGCGGAGCATGGAAACCGCCATACGGCAATGATGCATTCGCGCAATGTTGACCATTTAACGCGGTTTGCCCGTGCTATTGGGACGACAATTTTTGTGAAGAACGCATCTTCTTTGGCCGGCGTCGGCTTTGGCGGAGAGGGGCATACAACGATGACCATTGCAGGACCGACGGGCGAGGGCATAACCTCCGCGAGAACCTTCACGAGACAAAGACGCTGCGTGTTGGCTGAGGGCGCATTCCGGATCATATAATTTGCAGCTATCAAGAGGTGATGAGAGATGGGTCGTTACGCGGTTGGTTTCCTAGAAGTTCAAGGCTACAGTGTAGCGCTCGCAGCGGCAGACAAGGCGTGCAAGGCTGCCAATATTACAGTTCACGGCATGGATTGCAACAACCCGCCGGATGAGAATAATGCCGTCATCCCGGTGATGGTACAGGTGAAGTTCACCGGTCCTATCAGCGATGTGAGGATTGCGCTTGAAGTTGCGTATGAGACGGCCTGTGAGCATGTAACTCCCAATGAAGTGATGATCCGCTGCATCCCTTCAAGCTCCAGTGAATTGCATGCCTTGCTCCCGATCGGGAAGGTGAAACGCAAGTAGCCAGATTGCCAACAGGGGGGATGAATTTGAGAGAAGCCCTAGGAATGGTCGAGACGATCGGAATGACTGCTGCAATCCGTGCCGCGGATATGATGATCAAATGCGCCTACATTGAAGTGGCCGGATTTGAGAAATCAGGTGCGGGATATGTAACGGTTCTGATCAAGGGTTCCACCGCATCTGTGCAGGCTGCTTTAGAGATTGGAGAGGAAGAGGCGGGCCGTACGGGGCAAATCATCGCTGTTCACGCGATCAATAACCCCTATGAAGGAATCCGTTCCTTAATCCCGGTGGACAGAATGGAGAATGAAGATGAAGAGCTATGAGGCGATTGGCGTTGTAGAAGCCCAGCATTTTGCAACTGCACTGGAACTGGTCGATGAGATGTGCAAGACGTCTCATGTTCAACTGCTCGGTGCCGAGAAGTATCTGGGGGGAAGGCTTGTCACGCTGATAGTCGGAGGCAGCATCGCTAGTGTCACGGCAGCCGTCGAAGCTGCCAGAGAAGTATGCGCCAAGAAGCCGCGTAATCCGCTCAAAATGAGCCTGGTAATTCCAAAGCCTCATGCTGAAATCATGAAGTTCATTATTCCAGCACAGCTAGAGGCGGAAGCGGTGGAGGCAGCGGCAGAGATACGACAGCCAGAACAACAGGAGACGGTAGAAGAACAGGTAGAAACAAACACTGGACAGCAGAAGGCAGAGAACAGCAAACAACCGGTTGAAAAGCAGGCAGCTGCAGTCCAGAGGCAAAAGTCGCAGGATCAGATAAAGACTTCCAGTACCAGCAAAGGGACAAAGAACAAAAAATAACGGAGCTGGATCGTAAGGCAAATAATACACAATATGACCAGGAGGTATCAATCCTATGAACGAATCTATCGCAATTATCGAGACGAGAGGTTTAACGGCAGCGATTGAAGCAGCCGACGCTATGTTGAAAGCAGCAAATGTGGAAATCGTAGGCACAGAGAAAATCGGTTCCGGATTAGTAACAGTTATTGTCCGCGGTGATGTAGGTGCCGTAAAAGCGGCGGCCGAAGTAGGCTCTGAAGCAGCGCAAAGAATCGGTGAACTGGTGGCGGTGCATGTTATTCCAAGACCGCATAACGATGTGGCCAAGCTTCTTCCAATGCTAAAGTAATCGTTCCTGTGACAGGATTAAATGTATAAAAAATCGAGGAGGCATATCCATGAACGAATCTATCGCAATTATCGAGACGAGAGGTTTAACGGCAGCGATTGAAGCAGCCGACGCTATGCTGAAGGCAGCGAATGTGGAAATCGCAGGCACAGAGAAGATCGGTTCCGGATTAGTAACGGTTATCGTCCGTGGTGATGTAGGCGCCGTGAAAGCGGCGGCGGAAGTGGGTTTCGAAGCGGCGCAGCGAGTAGGCGAGTTGGTAGCGGTACATGTTATTCCAAGACCGCATAGCGATGTAGCCAAGCTGCTTCCGATGCTGAAATAGTTGCTGTGAAAGTGCTAAGTGGCACATAAAAAACATGGAATATGGAGGTTACAGCATGAACGAATCTTTAGGCGTCATTGAAACCAGAGGTTTAACGGCAGCGATTGAAGCAGCCGACGCTATGTTGAAGGCAGCGAATGTAGAGATTGTAGGGACGGAGAAGATCGGCTCCGGGTTGGTAAGTGTTATGGTTAAGGGCGAGGTTGGTGCAGTCAAGGCGGCGGTTGAAGTCGGAGCCGAAGCAGTGCAGCGAATCGGTGAGCTTATCGCTGTACACGTTATACCGAGACCGCATGGGGATGTCGTTAAGCTTCTCCCAAGCATGAACTAGTAGTGGTGATCCTATGACACAACCAATAACGGCTGAATTAGCAGAGACGATTACGAAGCTGGTGCTGGAAGAACTCAGCAAAGTCGGATTGGCTCCCTCCGGGGAGCCTCAGAAATATGTGCTGGTAGGCATATCCGCCAGGCATGTACATGTGAACCGCGCACATCTGGATGTTTTGTTCGGGCAGGGGTATGAACTGAGCAAGTTCAAGGATATATCCCAGCCCGGCCAGTTCGCAGCGAATGAGCAAGTCACCTTGATCGGTCCGAAAGGCAAGATTGAAAAGGTCCGTATTCTAGGTCCGCTGCGCAAAGACACTCAAACGGAAGTAGCCCCCAGCGATGCCAGAAGGCTTGGCGTTAATCCGCCGGTAAGCCAATCCGGCGTGCATCACGGAACACCTGGTATCACCCTGGTCGGCCCGAAGGGAACTGTCGTTATCGATCAAGGCTGTATCATAGCCGAGCGACATATTCATATGACGCTTGCCGATGCGGAAGCCTTCGGCGTCTGGAATGGACAGAAGGTTCAAGTGAAGATCGGCGGTTCAAGGGGCGGTTTAATGGACGAGGTCATGATTCGCGTCAGAGATGATTTTGCGCTCGATATGCATATTGATACTGACGATGGCAATGCCTTTGGACTGAAGACGGGAGATATAGTAGAGATTATTAAATCGTAAAGTGAGGACAATGGGATGATTATTGGGAGAGTAATAGGCAATGTGGTATCTTCTCGCAAATATGACTCGCTACAGGGCTATAAGCTGCTGCTCATCCGCCCGCAATATACAGATAAATCCGAGGTTATTGTGGCTGCCGATGTCATGGGGGCCGGTGTAGGCCAGCAGGTTATCGTGTCATTCGGGGAGAGCAACCAGCATGCGTTAACCAAGAATGCTCCCATCGATGCGCTTGTCGTAGGAATTGTCGATAACGAGCCGGTCCTCGACTTGTCCGAACAGCCGTAGCGAGGGAGGGAGCTTAAGTGACAGAGACGATCCGGGTGCTGGCCGTAGGTGATCCTGCTGTGGAAGCTTATGCGGATGAGGCATGGGGGCTGATTTCTGCCTATGAGCAGAGACATCAGGTGAAGGTTTATTTTGACATCATACCGTTTGAACAGTACTACGGCAGAATGATAGCCGCATTTCAGGGGGAGCAGGATTATGACGTCGTAATGGTTGCCGGACATCTCTGGCTCAAGGATTTTGTAGATCAAGGCTACTTGGCCGCAGCGGATTATCCGCAGGGCGCCGATTGGAATCTACAGGACATTGTGCCCGTTGTAAGGCGGGAGCTGGAGGTAGACGGGATTCCTTATTTATATCCTTCATTCTGTGATGGGCACATGGTGCTGTATCGCAAGTCGGTCGTTGCCCGCTGCCTGGGCTCGCTTCCTCGTGACGTTATTACAACGGACGAATTGCTGGAGATGGCAGCCAAATGCCATAAGCAGACAGAGATGTGCGGAATCGTGCTGAAGGCGCACCCTAGTGAGATTCTTCTCGATTTTTTGCCTTACCTGCGCAATGAAGGGATAGACGCTTTTGATTCGAAGACGCATGTACCAACCTTCAATAATGATCAAGGCCGGACAGCGCTGCGGAAATATATACACCTTCGGCAGTACGCTCCACAGAATACTCACACGTATGGCAATGATGAGGTGCGGGAGGAATTTCAGCATTTGCGTTCTGTATTTGCCGTGACTTGGGGCGGACAGCTTGGTGTCGTGCTGGATGAGCGCTGCGAGCAGCCCGAGGATATCGGCTTCGCGGCGTTAAGAACAGCCTGGAATGTAACCTGGAGCTTCGCTATCAATTCGAGATCATATAAGAAGAAAGAAGCCAATGCACTGCTTAAGTATTTGACATCACCACAGGTGGATCGAATCATCGGCCGCAGCGCAGGTTCACCGGTAAGACGTTCTACCTATAATAAGGATGCGGAACGATATGGTTGGTACTCTGCCCATCTTCATATGATAGAGAACTGTGCGCGGCCTCTGCCGATGATGGATCATGCCGGCGAGGTGCTGGGCGTGTTGTACGGTAAAATAAGCAAAGCTTTTCAAGCAGAATTGACGGTCGAGGAGGCGCTTCAACAAGCGGAAGCGGAAATCCTTTCCATGCAGAAAGAGGTGAAGTCATCGTGAAGGTAGTTGTGATTGGAGGGGTTGCAGCCGGCATGTCTGCGGCTTCTAAGCTCAAACGAATCGATCAGAATACGGAAGTAGTCGTATATGAAAAAGGGAGCTTTCTGTCTTATGGGGCTTGCGGTTTGCCCTACTATGTGTCCGGTGTAAATGATGATTATACGAAAATGATCGCCCGTCCGCGTGAGAAATTCGAGGAATCCGGTATTGAGACGCATCTGAGACATGAGGTGCTTAAGGTCATTCCTGGCAGCAAGCAAATTATGGTCAAGGACTTGGAGCGTAACCGGGTATTCATGCAATCCTACGATAAACTGATGATTGCTACGGGGACGAGGCCCATCGTCCCGAACCTGCCGGGTAAGGAGTTGGATGGGGTTCAGGTGCTAAAGACGCTGGAGGATGGCATTGCCATGCAGCAGTTCGTTACACAGCCGGGTGTCCAGGATGTCGTCATTGTGGGGGCGGGTTATATCGGAATCGAGGTCGCAGAGGCGATGGTCGAACTGGGTAAGCGTGTGCGGGTGATCGAGCTTGGCGAACGCATTCTGAAGACTTTTGATCAAGAGATTACCGATGTGGCAACAGAGGAACTGCTTCAGCGTGGTGTCCAGCTAAATCTGGGAGAGATGGTGCAGGCGATCACGGGAGACGGTAAAGTACAAGGCGTGCAGACGGATAAAGGCAGCTATCCAGCTGATCTGGTTATCCTGTCCATCGGTGTCAGGCCGAATACCGATTTCCTGCAGGGCTCAGGTGTTGCACTAGCGCGCAACGGGGCCGTCATCATTGACCGCGAGATGCGGACCAGCGTTGAGGATATCTACTCCGCAGGCGACTGCGCCGAAGTATTCAGCCGGGTGATGGAGGAGAATACATTCATTCCGCTTGGTACGACGGCGAATAAATGCGGCCGGATCGCTGGCAGCAATATGCTCGGCAAGCATGAGAAGTTCATCGGCACACTGGGAAGCGCAGCGATTAAAGTATTGGAACTGGAGCTTGGCCGGACGGGAATGTCGGAAGCGGACGCAAAAAGGCTTGGTATCGATTACGCCACTGTATTCGTGACCTCCGGGGATCACCCGAGATATTATCCTGATCCGACGCCAATCCAGTTCAAGCTGATCTATGACAAGCGGACACAGGTCTTGTTGGGAGCCCAGGGCATTGGCAAGAAAGGGGTCGTTCTGCGGATCGATATTTTTGCCGTCGCGGTTCATGCCGGAATGACGACCCGCGAGCTTGGCATGGTCGATCTGTGCTATGCGCCGCCTTTTGCCGGGGTATGGGATGCCGTTCATATTGCTTGTAATGCAGCGAAGTAGCCAGGGAGGGAGAAACCGATGAGTTCGAAAATAATGAGTTTGGAAGAAGCGGCAGGGCTAGTCCGCGACGGCGACCGAATTTCCTTCGGGGGGAATGTCCTCCATCGTGCCCCAATGGCGATGGTACGGGAAATAGCCCGCCAGCGACGAAGGAATCTTCGCATTATTAAGACTGCGGGCGCTCATGATATCGACCTGCTGTGCGCCGCCGGCAGCGTTGCATCCGTCGATGCGGGCTTTGTCAGCTATGAGACGGAGTTCGGCCTGGCGATGCATTACCGCAAAGCGGTGGAAGGCGGTCAAGTGATCGGCAATGAGCATGCCTGTTACACCGTCATTTGCTCCTTAAGAGCAGCGGCGTCGGGCGCACCGTTTATGCCTGTCGCCGGTCTTAAAGCGGGCGATCTTCTGCAGGTCGCCGATTATTTCCGCGTGATTCAGGATCCATTCGGCGGCGAGCCTGTAACGGTCGTTAAGGCAATCGTACCGGATATTGCCGTTGTTCATGTCCAAGAGGCGGATGATCTAGGCAATGCTGTCATTCATGGGCCGAAATTCGAGGATGCGCTAATCAGCCGTGCGGCGAGCAAAGTGATCGTCACAGCGGAGAAGATTGTGCCTCGCAGTAAAATTCGCATGCGGCCCGACCAGGTTGATATTCCCGGCTTTCTGGTCAGCGCGGTCGTGCATGCCCCGAGAGGCGCGGCGCCATGCTCGGTGGAGAAGGCTTATGATGCCGATACCAAGGCGATCGAGCGTTTCAAGAAGCTCAAGGCCGAAGAAATAGATATCTATTTGAACGAATACGAGATGAAGGATAGAGGTTTTAAGGTAGGTGGATTGAGATGAATACAAACCTAATGAATAAAAGCATCGGGCCAAGAGTGTGCGATATTATGGTCTGCGCCATGGCAAGATTGCTGCAGGACGAGGACCGTGTATTTCACGGGGTATCCTCGCAAATGCCGATGGTGGCAATGGCGCTGGCAAGACATATACATGCGCCCAACCTTGTTCATCTAAACATTCCCGGCGGCGTTAATCCCGCTTCAATCAAGAAGCCGTCCTATTCTTCAGCTGGTTCTGAGCTGCTGGCGACTGGAGAAGCTTATTTTCCGCTAGAATATGTATTTGATCTGTCCATGCGCGGCGGGCTTGATGTGGCTTTCCTCGGCGGTGTCCAGTTCGATGTTGCTGGCAATGTCAATGCCTCGGTGATCGGCGATTATCATAAGCCGAAGGTTCGTCTGCCAGGCGGTGCAGGCAGCGCGGTGCTGATTCCGACGGCGAAGCGGGCCATTATCTGGCGTACGAAGCATGACAAGCGTACCTTTGTGGAGAAGGTTGATTTTGTGACGACCCGGGGCAATCTATGGAAGATCGTTACGAATCTATGCGTCTTCGAATTCAAGAATGGCAGCCTGTACCTCGATTCCATCCATCCGACCTCCTCGCTTGAAGAGGTTGCCGCGAACACGGGCTTCCAGCTGCGATACGATGAGATCCGTTATACCCCCTTGCCTACGGAGCGTGAGATAAGCATGTTAAGGCAAATCGATCCTTTCGACTACCGTGCCAAGGAAATGTAAAATTCAAGCCTTTCGATGTGGTTATGCGCCATATTGGGAGGCTTTTTTGGTGGTTAGAGACTTCATTCCAAGTCAAAATCGTATGTGCTTCCCTGCAAAAGCTTCTAGTCTGATTTATGCTTCTGGTTTCTAGCAGATTTTTTATTGCTTTAAAGGCTCATGTTTCTCGTTTTTTCTCGCGATTTCCGACTCTTCCAGCCTTTTTCTCATTTATAGAGTTCGAGAAACATCGCCTTGTCCGAATCCAATCGCTTATTTTTGGAGGTATGTGCGGCCTACTTTTTGCATAAAAAGTAGTAGAGAGGGTTGCCATAAGGATAATGCTTGCGCGGAACATATGAGAACTCTCCATAAGTAATAGAGAATTTAGAGACAGGTAAGCATTTGGATGGAGGTTATAGACTTGATGAATGAAGGACGGAGCACCTTAAGAATAAGAACATCCGATAGAGGGGGACAGAGCATTAATAGAGAAAGCGAAGGCAGCGGTCAGCAAGGATGGCCAGTAACTAAAGTATCTGACCGAAAGATCAATGGAGCCAAGGCTTATAGTAAAGCGGTGTCCGTTCAAACCAATCGGACCTGCCGGGACCGGGAGCCGGAGATTCAGACTCCGGCAAATGATATAGAAGAAGGCGCGGTAATAGACAGGCCGGTTCATAGAGGCCTGGCGGCACAGAAGCCGCCTTCTGCGGGCCGAACCTTCTTCCGCTTTGGCAGCGGGGGAAGAAGGTTCGGCGGGCTGGCTGCGCTTGCGGCCGTGGGCGCGCTGGCCGTGCTGCTCCCGGCGCTGCTCGTACAGCGCGGGGCGCCGCAGGCGCAGGACGCCGCTGACGTTGCGGCGGCGGTGCATTCGCCGGCCGAAGGCCAGGCCGGCGGTAAGATAGCGGGATCGGGCCGTGAGGCGGCCGATCCCGATCAGACGCCCGTGCGCGTATATCTGACGCGCACGGGCCAGGTGGAGACGCTGCCGCTCGAGGAGTACGTCACCGGCGTGCTGGCCGCCGAAATGCCGACTGACTTCGAGCTCGCGGCCCTGAAGGCGCAGGCGATTGCCGCCCGCACCTTTATCGTTCGCCGGCTTGCTGCCGGCGACACGAGCGGCGTGCCTGGCGGCAACGCCGATGTAAATGACACGGTGCAACATCAAGCCTATGTATCCAGCGACTCGCTGCATGCATGGAAGAGAGAGGGGCGCGGCAAGGATTTGCAGAAGCTGCAGCAGGCTGTTGAACTGACGCGTGGCATTATTATGACCTACCAAGGTCGCCCTATTACGGCCTCCTTCTTCTCCTCCAGTGGTGGGCATACTGAGAATTCGGAGGATTACTGGTCCGAACCAGTGCCCTATCTTCGCAGTGTCTCCAGTCCGTGGGAGCTTCAGCTTAATCCGCAGAATGAAGTCACAGTGGAACAGAGCGTTGATGAGGTATTCGCAAAGCTGGGGCAGCAGGCTCCAGCCATATCAGCGCTTGGAAGCAGCGGTTCGAAGGGTATCTCTAACCTGTTCAAAGTATTGTCCGTAACGGCCGGAGGGCGGGTGAAGAACATTCAGATCGGTGACAAGACTTATAGCGGGCGGGAAGTCCGTGAGAAGCTTGAGCTTCGCTCTAGTCAGTTCACCATGGAACTGGATGGCTCTCAGGTGAAGATCACAACCTATGGCTCCGGCCATGGTGTAGGCATGAGCCAGTGGGGAGCGAACGGGATGGCCAAGCAGGGCTATACGACCACACAGATTCTCAAACACTATTATACCGGGGTTTCCTTCAACCAAGTATCCGACGTTCTCGACTCATAGATCGATTACTAGAAGCCAAGTAAAAATGAGTGTATAACATACAACGAGTTTTGCCTTTGTTCTTAAGATAGCTATGTTCAATAGAGTGTAATCTCGGGCCTCTCCCAATTTCCAAAAAAAATTAGTATAGCTAAGTATAAAAGCAATAGCCTCGGTAACAATGGTTATTGAGGTGATGAGGTAATGAATGAACAAAATAGTAAAAAGAAGAACCATGAGGAATCTCCTAAAATTACAATGGGAGAACCGGTAGCACCGGTGTCCGCGTGGAAGAGAGTATTCGCGAAAAGATGGGTATTCCCGGCGGTTTACGTGGCGGCGGTGGCAATTATACTAACGTTAGTGTGGGTCTATCAGGATGCCAGCCAAAAGCCAAAAGACGCCCCTGCCAGTGTCTCGCAATCTATTGAAGACAGTCAGGGGACAACAGGGAAAGTGGACGGGAAGCAGGGAGAAGAAGCTGCTGAGACGATAGCTTCTGCTGAGGATCTGGCATGGCCTGTTGCTAACGTAGCCGACGTTACCGTTGTCAAACCGTTCTATGATAAGGACGGAAGTGCTGAGGACCATCAAGCGGCGCTCGTTCAATACAATGATACGTTCAGGGCGAACACAGGTATTGATCTGGCCCGCAAGGATGATCAGCCGTTTGAAGTGAAGGCGGCGATGAGCGGCAAGGTTACCCGGGCAGAGGAAGTTCCGCTGATCGGGTATGTTGTAGAGATTACTCATGCTAACAACTTGAAGACTGTGTATGAGAGCTTGTCCGATGTTAAGGTAGAGATGAACGCTGAAGTGAAGCGAGGCGACGTAATCGCCAGCTCTGGACGCAATGAGCTTGAGAAAGATCTTGGCAACCACGTTCATTTTGCAGTGTATGAGAATGACGAGTTGGTGAACCCGGCCAATGTATTGCCTAAGAATGAGAACAAATAATAAATACGTCTTACGACGTGCAGAATTATAGTCGCAAGTAGCGTGAAATGTACGTCCCGTGAGGCAATGACAGGAAGCAAGGAGCAGGGCTCTTTGCTTCTTTTGTTGTTGTTTTTTACAGCTTATTTAAAATATTTGGCCTCGCTTAGGCTTGTCAGGCTTGGAAACAAAGAATATATGGGCACGCCCCTCATATAATGTACCAAACTATCTCGAGTAGGGAGGCGGGAGCGTGCACGATTACATCAAAGAACGGACGATTAAAATTGGTCGCTGCATCGTGGAAACTCGGCACACGGTACGGACTATAGCCAAGGAATTCGGCGTATCGAAAAGCACGGTGCATAAGGATTTAACCGAGCGTCTGCCGGAGATCAATCCGGATCTAGCAGATCAGGTGAAGCACATTCTCGAATACCATAAGTCGATCAGACATCTTCGCGGAGGAGAAGCGACAAAAATCAAGTATAAGAAGAAGGGACAGAACAAACGGGAGGTAATTAGCTCAGCACGCTGATTTCCAGGTACTTATCGTGAGTTGCAATGGGACTTTAGGATTATCATTGAACACATCCCCCAAAGTATGGTATTTTTAAATATGGTATAACAAAGTGGATTTTTATCCATTGGACCCGAATTTTCACGGATTTAGGCACCGTTCTGTCGATTGACTGCACCAGGAAATTGGGACGCATTTACCATGTTTTGTATCTTGGATTGCCTTTCGCATCGGCTTGAAGAAGATGATCTTAATTGCCGACTGGGGCAGTCTATATTGAACTAGTAGTTCGCCGACATTAGAGAACGGTGTCACGTTACATATAG
Source organism: Paenibacillus lutimineralis (assembly GCF_003991425.1). Classification (NCBI taxonomy): domain Bacteria; kingdom Bacillati; phylum Bacillota; class Bacilli; order Caryophanales; family Paenibacillaceae; genus Paenibacillus; species Paenibacillus lutimineralis. The sequence goes on along the minus strand of NZ_CP034346.1, from coordinate 5,936,831 downwards.
ACCGTCCCTTTAAATGTCAACAAAAAACCTTTGGGGGAGCATCGTAATGATGAGCAAGGATATTGGTATTGATTTGGGTACAGCGAATGTACTGATTCATGTTAAAGGAAAAGGAGTGGTTCTTGACGAACCGGCTGTAGTCGCCATTGATAATGATGCCAAGCGTGTGCTCGCCGTAGGTGAGGATGCAAGGCGAATGGTTGGACGTACGCCAGGAAATATCGTTGCGATCAGACCTTTGCGTGACGGCGTAATTGCCGACTTTGATGTTACTGAGACCATGATGAAGTATTTCATCGATCGCGTGGGGGGCAAGAGTTGGTACAGCCATCCCCGGATTTTGATCTGCGCTCCTACGAATATTACGTCGGTGGAGCAGAAGTCGATTCGTGAAGCCGCCGAGCGAAGCGGCGCTAAGGAAGTCTTTATGGAAGAAGAACCGAAGGCTGCGGCAATCGGGGCGGGTATGGATATTTTTGAACCGAGCGGCAATATGGTTGTCGATATTGGCGGTGGGACGACGGATGTAGCGGTAATCTCGATGGGGGATATCGTTACTTCCTCGTCTATCAAGATCGCCGGTGACAAGTTTGATTCCGCCATTATTAAATATATTAAAGGAAAGTACAAGCTCTTGATCGGAGAACGTACGGCAGAGGACATCAAGATCGGCGTAGGTACGGTGCATCCTTCTGGCCGTATCGCAGAGATGGACATTCGCGGCAGAGACATGGTGTCAGGACTTCCACTAACGGTAACGATTACATCGAAGGAGATTCAGGAAGCTTTGTTCGACTCCGTTGCCACAATTGTGGCCGGTGCCAAGTCCGTGCTTGAGCGGACTCCACCGGAGCTGTCAGCGGATATCATCGACCGCGGGGTTATTCTGACGGGTGGCGGCGCGCTGCTGCATGGATTGGACGAGCTATTGGCTGAGGAATTGCATGTTCCGGTGTTGATCGCCGAGGATCCGATGCATTGCGTAGTGAAAGGAACGGGCATTATGCTCGACAATTTGGACAAGGCCATTAAGAAAAGATTCTAATCGACCGATATATTCTGTATATCAAATGAAATCATCGGTGCTGCATCGACGTAAGACGGGGGAACCGCAGTCGAAGCAGCAAGTTTGAATTTGGAGGCATGTCCATGATCAGGGGACTTTATACTGCTGCATCAGGAATGATAACCGAACAACGGCGTCATGATACGATCACGCAAAATATTGCGAACATCAATACTCCAGGATATAAGCAGGTAAGCTCAGTTGCTCATTCTTTCCCGGAGACGCTAATCTCGATTATTGGGGATAAGCAGTCTGGTAATAGTCGCAGAATCGGGAAGTTAGCTACGGGGGTCTTTGCGGAAGAGAGCTTGGCATCTTATGCCCAAGGAGATCTGAAGGAGACGGGCAAGAGGTCGGACTTCGCGCTACTCTCGAGTATCGGTATGAATCATCCTGCAACCGGGGAGTTGATTCCGTTCGATGCCTCGGGCAAATATGTGGATGATAATGGAGAAGTATTTTATCGTCCGGAAGCTTTCTTTACTGTGATGGATAAGGACAACCAATTGCGGTATACGAGAGATGGGAACTTCACAGTAGCTCCTGATGGAGCTCTGTTGACATCGCAAGGGTATCGGGTGCTTGATATGGACCACAATCCTGTCGTGCTGCCTGCCGGCGTATCGATTGATTCCTTACAAAGCGATAGTGTCGGAAGACTCTTCTATTATAATGATGCGGGAATTCGTGAGGATGTAGGTAATCTGGGCATCTCGGTCGCTGACCGTCCGCAGGAATTGATTCGCGATGGCAACGGAGTATATCGTGAAGTAGCCGGATTAGGTCCTAATGTTAGGCAATTGACGAATCGGGAAGGGGCAGAAGTCCGCCAGGGCTATCTTGAAGTATCCAATGTCGACCCTGCTCAATCCATGGTTGACTTAATGGCTGCTCAGCGCGCCTATGAGTCCAACCAGAAGATCGTTCAGTACTATGACAAGAGCTTGGACAAAGCGGTTAATGAGGTTGGTAAGGTATAGCATTGTATAAGTAATATAGGAGGTGCTACATGAATAACTCCATGATCAGTGCCATGGTATCCATGAGCGGTATCCAGCAGCGTCTGGATTTGCTTGCCGACAATATGGCCAATCTAAATACAGTTGGATTCAAGCGCAAGGAAGCAACTTTTGAAGATACGCTTACTCGTGTTCAACAGCAAGCCAAAGGGATGGAACTGTCTGGCCGGGTCTCTCCGCGTGGCTTCAATCTGGGATTTGGCTCTATGATGGCGGGAGCAGAGGTTAACTTTGAACAAGGCCCTATCAAGCAGACGGATATTCCGACAGATCTGGCGATTGAAGGAAATGCCTTGTTTTCAGTGATGACAGCTGGTAATATTAAGGCCTATACAAGGGCGGGCAACTTCATGATTCAACCGGATCCGAATGATGCGGAATCTGCTTGGCTCGTTACGAATGATGGTCACCACTTGTTGAATACGGATGGGGAACGGATCGTTGTCCCTGCTAATTCCAAGCTGCAGATTGATGAGCATGGCTGGATTACAGCGGTTGCTGGGTCTGGAGCTGCCGAACAGATTGGGCAGATTCAGTTGTATACGCCGATTCGTACAGATGCGCTGCAGAAGAGAGATGGCAACTTATTCGTCATAGCTCCGGGCGCGCAAGAAGCGGATGTACTGGCGAACACCTTTGCTCTTCCTCAGGATCAGCAAGCTCGCCTCCGTCAGGGAGCGCTGGAGTCCTCCAACGTGAATCTAACCGATGAGATGGCAGAATTAATGCAGGTTCAAAGAGCTTACCAGCTCTCGGCCCGTGCCTTGACTTCTAGCGATACAATGATGAATTTGGCTAATAACTTACGCGGGTAGGTGGAGCGCTTCATGACAGAGAAGAATAGCCCGGAAGTTAAGCACCGCGCATGGTGGATTGTCCCGCTGCGAATCGTGCTTATACTGCTCTTCTTCGCAGCCGCTTTGATCGGTGGGGCGATTGCCGGGTACGTTGTACTCGGCAAGCAGGATATTCACGATGTATTAGACTGGAGCACCTGGCGTCATGTGTTTGATCTGGTCTTTGCTCCTTAGCGGGAGCGATAGGTGCATCTAGATGTTGAGTTTTAGAGTCGCTTGTCTGGATGAGAATAATGGTTGGAGAACTCCCGAATACGGGAGTTTTCTTTTTGCGTAGGTAGAATGTATAATGATGGGGGACTAAGCGCTTGACTTTTCAGCCGAAAATGAAAGGGCTAAATCCTATACAGCGCTAGCTGTACCGGATTAGCCCCTTATCTCAACCCTCGCTTCTGCAGCGGCGAAGGATAATTAAAGTGTGACCGACTTTAGCCTTTTTTATACTAAGAGAGGTAGTTCAAAAAGTCCTCTTTTGATCACGAAGCGAATCATGAAGCTAACTCGGCATCGAATCTTGAATTCAGCCGGGCCTTCCGGTGCTCACGTACACACTACGTACGCTGCGCTCCTCATGCCCTAGCTTCATCCAACCTTCTCGGTGCTGAAAACCGAACTTTTTCAACTCACACAAAGTAAAAGTAATTTAATTTAAGAAAGGGGATTTACATATGCTGGATATAAAGCAGATTCAAGAGATCATACCGCACCGCCCTCCGTTCCTACTGGTGGATCGTATTGTAGAACTGGAGGAAGGCAAGCGGGCCGTCGGAATCAAGAATGTTACTGTGAACGAACCGTTCTTTACGGGTCACTTTCCAGAGTATCCGGTGATGCCGGGGGTGTTAATTACTGAAGCATTGGCTCAGGTAGGTGCTGTAGCTATCTTGAACTTAGAGAGTAATCGAGGCAAAATTGGCTTTCTAGCTGGACTCGATGAGTTCCGCTTCCGCGGCCAAGTTGTGCCGGGCGATACGCTGCGTCTCGAAGTAGAGATTATCCGCTTGAAGGGCTCCATCGGTAAAGGCAAAGCCGTTGCCAAGGTGGACGACAAGGTCGTCGCTGAAGGCGTAATTATGTTTGCCTTGTCATAAATGTGGAGTTTTAGGATGCCGACGAATGGCTTCCTCTCACAGCTCATAGATTGGTTAGTAGTTGGAGACCTGTCTATCCATTAAATTTGGGGGATGGACGTAGAAATAGTTAGGAGGAGTTTGTAATCATGGCCGAACTTAGCACGAATGTAAGAGAAAGACTGGACGGTTGGCTCCAGGATCCTGCCATTGATGAAGCGACGAAGCAGGAGCTTAAGCAGCTTGAGAATAATCCGGTGGAGCTGGAAGACCGCTTCTATCGTGATCTTGAATTTGGTACAGGTGGATTGCGCGGTGTTATCGGTGCAGGCAGCAACCGGATGAATCGTTATACGGTGGCTCGAGCGACACAAGGCTTTGCTGAGTATATTTTGCAATCCCATGGCGGACAGGAAGGGAAGCCTTCTGTCGTTATCGCTCATGATTGCCGTCATTTCTCGCCGGAGTTCGCTCTGGAGGCTGCGCAGGTACTCGCCGGCAATGGAATCGTAGCCAAGCTGTTCCCGTCGCTGCGTCCAACGCCGCAGCTATCTTACACCGTGCGTGAATTAGCGGCAACCGGTGGGATTGTCGTAACAGCGAGCCATAATCCGCCTGAATATAATGGATATAAAGTTTATAATGCCTTTGGAGGGCAATTGGTGCCACATGAAGCGGAGCAGGTCATCGCCAATATTCGTGAGGTTACTTCATTCGGCGGGATCAAGCGCCTGAGCCGTGAAGAGGCTGAGCAGCAAGGAATGCTCGTCTGGCTCGGTGAGGCGGAAGACGAAGCCTTTGCTGAGACGGTGGCGGCAACCAGTGTGAATCGTGAGCTGATGGCTGCTGGTACGGCCAAGGATCTGGTCGTCGTATTCACTCCTCTCCATGGTACAGGGAATCTTCCGGTGCGCCGTGTGTTGGATAAGATCGGCTTCACTCAGGTTCATATCGTGAAGGAGCAAGAGTTGCCGGATGGTAATTTCAGCACGGTTAAATCTCCAAACCCCGAGGAGCGCGAGGCGTTCACGATGGCGATTGAGCTTGGCAAGCAGGTCGGAGCGGACATTCTGATTGGAACGGACCCGGATGCTGACCGTATGGGAGCGGTCGTTAGAGCGACGAACGGGGAATATGAGATTTTGACTGGGAATCAATCGGGTGTGATCCTGGTTCACTACGTGCTGGGTCAATTGAAGGAAGCAGGTAAATTCCCTGAGAATGGTGCAGTGGTGAAGACGATCGTAACGAGTGAGATGGGTGCGACCATTGCTCGTCACTACGGTGCTACGGTATTTAATACCCTGACCGGGTTCAAATATATCGGCGAGAAAATGAACCAGTTCGATGAGACTGGTGAGCATACTTATCTATTCGGATATGAAGAGAGCTATGGTTACCTGGCCGGCAACTATGCCCGCGATAAGGATGCTATTGTGGCCGCAAGCCTGATCTGTGAAGCGGCCGCTTATTATAAGCGTCAAGGCAAGACACTGATTGATGTGTTGGAGGAGCTATATGCTCAGTTTGGATATTATCGCGAGTCGCTCGCTTCTCGTACATTGAAGGGCAAAGACGGTGTGGCCAAGATTGGCGCACTGATGGAAGACTTCCGTAGCAACCCGCCGCAGCAAATCGCTGGCTCTGAGGTGAAGGAAGTGCTTGACTACTCGCTTGGATTGGATGGCCTTCCGAAGGAAAATGTATTGAAATTCATGCTCGCGGATGGTTCCTGGTTCTGCCTGCGTCCATCCGGAACGGAGCCGAAAATTAAATGCTATTTCGCCGTTTGTGGCGAGTCCAACGAGGATGCTAAGGCTAGATTGAAACGTCTGGAAGAGGAAGTATTAGCGCGTATAGACGCTTAAAGCATCAGCTCTTTTCGCAATATTACTGGAAGACGCATTGCCTGTTTGAAATGAATAAGCCGTACATTTAAGTCGACTTGATCAAGTCGACTTAAATGCTGTGTATAAGGCAAAACAGACCGCAGTAGCTCAGAAATCCGAATGGCAAGGAGTCCTTAGAAATAGCTTATCCCTGTAATTTCACGGGAAATTTACATCTAAGTGTACTTTCTGCAGTTATATTACGTTAGAATGTATGAGCCGCGTTTTAGCTGTACTTTTTGCATTTCAGGAAGCAATTACGGGAACGCTTGTGTCGACTACTGCTCAAAAAGTGACAATTTGATAAGATTTAGCGATAAAATTGAAGTATTATTGGATTGTGCTTGCCAGAATTCCTACATTTTCCTTAATGATTAGACGGACCATTTAAGAATTTTGACTCGGAAGCAAGAACTTAGTAGTCTTGATGTTAGAGATGAAGTTGTTATCGTCTGTGCCTGCAGGACGTATAAATCTGGACAGGCATAATAAGGCATCCTAAAGATGGGGAATTCCTGCAGTTTATCAAGTTTACACTTCATGAGCAGGAGATTCCTGTAAAAGTACAGTTTTTTCGCGAGGGAAGGCTTGATAGAAAACTGCACTTTTACAGCTATGCGCGTGCATTCACCGACATTTTAAAAAATATTCCAGTTTTGATTATTAGTGCGGTTAGATTGTAAGATAATAGGATGGGTAAGCAATAAGACGATAACGAAGAGGGATGAAGTAGTATTTGTATTTTTTCTTAAGTTGAGGAGGTAGCTTTGTGGTACAAAGTTGGCAGCGGTGGAATCAAGCTTCCCGCAAATGGCTATGGATTTTGGTGATAGTGGGGATTGTCGCCTCTATACCTGTAATTTATCAACGGGTGGAGACGGAGTCCTCGGCAAATAAAGTGGAAATTGTATTCAATTATCGCGGATTGGTCGAGATATCGAATTATCAAGCTAATCCGGCGGCCTATATGAATGAACAATTGGATCGATTGAAGGAAGCCGGAGTTACAACGATGGCTATGTTCGAGGGCTCGCTTGATGAATATCAGAAGACAAGACGGATTATGGTCTTTAGTGAGGCTGATATCGCCAAGTTCAATAAGTCATTGGTGACCCCGAACAGCAACTTTACTTATATTGCATTTACGACTGATGACAGCGAGAAGCAGCTTCGTCCTGTGATTGAAGGAGCTTTTAGCGGATTAGGCGTTTCAGTACTGCCTTGGGAATATGAGGGGCGTCCAGGTCTGGTCGTGGAGATGTCTCCAGATGAAGCGCTGCTGAAGCCGATGCCGATTGATAAAATGGCGTTCTCTATGCTACAAGATAAAGGCTTTATTATATTGCCGCGGTTGTCTGACAATATCCCTTATGATCAAGCGGCGATGGATGAAGAACTCAAATATTTTGCAGATCATGGTGTGAATCGCATTCTGTTCGAGGGTGAAGCCGTCAAAGGGTTCCAGGACAATGAGGAAATGAATAGTTTACAGGGCTTTGCCGATCTGCTGAACAAATATAATATCGGCACCGCCGCGATTGAGAATTTGAAGGCTCCACAAAAAGGCTTCAACAAACTGGCATATCTGACGGATTATAATGTGGTTCGTCTTCATCCGCTCGCTGATGCAGAAGCAACTCAGGATACGGAGACCTTGGCTGATCGGTTCGCTCTGGCGACGAAGGACCGTAATATTCGGATGATTTACTTGAATGCTTCTCCAGCTAAGGATGCCGGGAAAGCAGCAATTACGAATCCGATTGACAATCTGGTCCATTCGCTGCAGGAACCGGGAAATGCGATCCAGCGTATCCAGGATAATGGCTTCGAGCTGGGTCAGGCAGAGGCCTTCCACGTGTATGATGCTTCCTGGCAAAAATATTTGAAGGCGTTAGTCGTACTTGGCGGCGTGGCGATGATCGCATGGCTCATCTCGTACTTCATTGCGCCTATTACCTTAGCAGTATTTGTTCTCGGGTTAATCGGTTCCGCAGGGCTATATGTGCTTAAACCAACTTTAATGGAACAAGCTCTTGCGTTATTCGTGGCGATTAGTGCGCCGACAATTGCGGTAGTGCTGGCCATACGCAAAGTAAATGAAGTCAGTGATGCCAAGACGACGCTTCCAAATAGCAAAAGATTGGTGCATACACTCGTTCTGTATGTGAAGACAGCTGTAATCTCACTGTCGGCCGTTCCTTTTGTAATCGCATTGCTTAACAATATTACGTATAGTCTCGTGCTGAATCAGTTCCGCGGCGTAAGCCTGTTACACTTGGGACCCATTCTGCTGATTGCTATTTATGTCTTCCTGTACCAAGGCGAATCCGTTTGGAAGGAACTAAACCGTTGGCTGAAGATGCGGATTACGCTCCTGTGGGTAGTTGTAGCTGCGGTTCTGGGTGCGGTTGGTCTGTATTATCTGTCTCGGACAGGGAACGCCGGCTCGCTACTGCCTGGTGAAGCCACATTTAGATCTGTGCTCGAGAATACATTTGGCGTAAGACCAAGGAATAAGGAATTCCTGCTTGCGCATCCACTGTTCCTGGTAGGTATCTTCGCTGCGTTCCGTTACCGTTGGGCGCTCTATGCGATGGTTATCGCAGTTATGGGACAGTTGTCTATGGTAGATACCTTCGCTCATATCCATACCCCGGCGGTTCTGTCGCTGATTCGCGGCTTGCTTGGTCTGGGATTGGGATTGATCGTTGGCTTAATCGCGATTGTAATTTGGCATATTATCGAAAGGTGCTGGGATAAATGGTCGCCGCGTCTCCTCAAACCATAGTTCTATCGGGATATTACGGCTTTCGCAACAGTGGGGATGAAGCAGTGCTGCAAGCAATTCTTACAGCGCTGGAAGAGGAAGGCCGGGCATCCGGGATTCAGATTGATCCGGTGGTGTTGTCGATCGATCCCGAATGGACGAGCCGTACCTATGGAGTAAAAGCTGTACATCGGATGAAATTTGCGGAAGTAAGGAACGCTATTAAGAACAGCGACGGCTTGATCAGCGGCGGGGGCAGCCTGCTGCAGGATGCAACGGGACTCAAATCGATCCCGTACTATCTCGGCGTGATCAAGCTGGCGCAATGGCTCGGGAAGCCAACTTTTGTATACGCACAGGGCGTCGGCCCCGTAAATCGCAAGCTATTCCGCCCGTTTATAGCGTCTGTATTTCGGCGCTGCGATTATATCTCGGTGCGGGATGCGGAGTCGGCGGAGCTGCTGCGCAGCATGGGTATTCCGGGCGGGGACATCGAGGTTGTCCCCGATCCGGTGATGGGGCTGAAGCTGCCGGAAGATGGGGTGGCAACTTCAGCAGATTCGCAGCTGGACTCGCAAGCGGGCGAGTCCGCTGCCACCACCGGCGCCGGCGCCAATGCAGCCGGGCTGCCGGTGGTGGGGGTGTCGGTCCGCTTCTGGACAGAAGCGCGGACCGAACTGGCGAAGCTGGCCGAAGGCCTGGCTTCGCTGAGCCGCCGCAAGCCGGTGCATATCCGCTTTCTGCCGTTTCATTCCCCAGGCGATGACGAAGCCTCGCGCTTCGTCATGGAGCAGATGGGAAATGTGGCAGACAGCGGCAGCACCGTGAGTATTGCGGCGGAGACGGAGCATCCGCAGGATATGCTCCGGGAAGTCAGCCAGTGCAGCCTGCTGATAGGCATGCGGCTGCACAGCTTGATCTACGCGGCCTCGCGGGAAGTTCCGCTGCTCGGCATCTCGTATGATCCGAAGATCGATCATTTCCTCGGCCGTGTCGGCAGCGTTCCGGTCGGCACGACGAATGAGCTCGATCCGCAGATTGTTGCCGCGCAGGCCGAGCGCCTGCTCACCGAAGGTGAAGTTTGGCGCAGAGCACATTCAGCGAAGATCAACACGATGAAGGATGCGGCACGATTGCCAGCGCAGAACATCGCACAATTTCTACGGAGCAAGGGGTGATCCGAAAATGACGTTAACACATGATACAGCAGTACCGACGGTATCCGTGTTTGGGATTCCTGTATGTAAATGGGGAATGAAGGACACCGTAGAGTACTTGTCTCAGGTGGTCGCTTCCGGGACACCACATCAGATTATTACCGCGAATCCAATTATGATTATGTCCGCTCTGGAGAGCCCGGAATACAAGCAGTTGATGCAGGCTGCTGAATTGATCGTACCCGATGGAAGCGGTGTGGTCTGGGCCGCGCAGAAAGGCGGCGATCCTGTAGCGGAGCGAGTGGCAGGCATCGATCTGATGCATGAGCTACTATTGCAAGGTGTGAAGGAACAATGGAGAGTCTATTTGCTAGGTTCAACACCAGAAGTTATTGAAGAGACGGCTGGGCGATTATCCCGGCAGTATCCTGGCCTCATCATTGCAGGCCATCGGGACGGATATTTTGGCCCAGAACAAGATGAGGAAGTTGTCCAGGCGATTAAGGAAGCTGCGCCGCATCTGTTATTTGTTGCTAGAGGTGCGGATACACAGGAGCCTTGGATCGCAAAATATAAGCAGTCCCTAGGCGTACCCATTATGATGGGCGTCGGGGGCAGTTTCGATGTCATATCCGGCAAGACCAAGCGGGCTCCGCTTGTATTCCAGAAGCTTCGGCTTGAATGGTTATACCGTTTACTAAGACAACCATCCCGGTTGCCTAGAATGCTAGCGCTGCCGAAATTTACCGTAAGGGTTATGCGCGAAGGAGAAAACCTGACCAAAATACGATAATTAATTGAAATATTACGGAAAACAGCGTATTATTGCTTAAATACGGGGTTGGTGTTTCATTTGAAACGGAGTATAATCATTCCGGCAGAACAATTGGGGGTTAATACACATGTGGATGATCTATACCATCGGGTTTATCGTCGCGCTTGGTTTGGCGCTTGCTCTGACGCCGCTCGTTAAGAAGTTCGCTTTTAAGGTCGGCGCTGTGGACGTGCCTAACGCACGTAAAGTGCATACTAAGATTATGCCGAGACTCGGTGGATTGGGCATTTATTTATCTTTTATAGTAGCTTTTTTGATAATCGTATGGTTTGTTCCGGAATCTTTCTCAGTACGTGAGATGAATTTTATTAAGGCATTTCTTGTAGGCGGTACGATAACAGTTCTACTTGGAGCACTGGACGACCGCTTCGACTTGCCGGCTAAACTGAAATTTGTCGTGCAGATTGCGACAGCCTGTATCGTCGTCTTCGGGTTTGACGTGCGGTTGGAGTTCGCGAATATTCCGTTCCACACCTATGCTTCAGTAGAGAGCTGGATTGCTATTCCGTTCACGATTCTATGGATTGTTGGAGTAACCAATGCTATCAACCTGATTGATGGTCTGGATGGACTGGCAGCCGGGGTTTCCGGTATTGCAATTGCGACGATTGCTGTAATGGCGTTCATTATGGGTAATGAGGTCGTTGGTTTGATGAGCTTGCTGTTGCTCGGAAGCATCCTTGGCTTCCTGCATTTCAATTTCCATCCGGCGAAGATATTCATGGGTGACTCGGGGTCGCTATTCCTTGGCTTCTGTCTAGCCTTGTTGTCATTGCTTGGGTTTAAGCAAGTCGCAATCGTATCGTTCTTGACGCCGATAATTCTGATCGGTGTACCGCTCTCGGATACAATGTTTGCAATCATCCGTCGCTGGATGCAGAAGAAGCCAATCTTCTCACCGGACAAAGGACATCTGCATCATTGCTTACGCGAGCTTGGATTCAGCCACCGTCAGACGGTGCTGATCATTTACGGCATCGCCGCTTTCTTCGGAGTGCTGGCGGTGATCCAGTCCTCGGCAGCTATGTATAATGCCAACTGGGTTACCTTTGTAGTCATCTGCGTCATGGTCTTCTTCCTGCAAATTGGAGCGGAGGTCATCGGCCTGATCGGCAAGACCAAACGGCCACTACTGAACTTCCTGGCGCGCTTGCGCATGAAGGTCGGCGAAGAACGAGGATCGAAATAAAGTAGCTCAGAACTTTGATTTTTAGATTTAGCAAGATTGGAACTATAGATTACAGAAATTATATGTTTATATAAAATGTTAATGGGGACAACCTCTATCGGTGCTTGGGCGCTGAAAGGGGTTGTTTTTTTATACTATGTAGTTGAACACTGAAGTGTGGTTAGATTAGGCTGCTTACTAAATTTCATGGCATTTGTTATACTAAGGACATGCATTTTCTTTGAATAAGCTCAAGGGAGGGATTGTCTATGAGCGAGCAATTGCTTCAACAGATCATACAGAAGCTCGACAGAATTGAAAATGAGCAGCAAGCGATGAAATCAGATATGGGTTCTATGAAATCTGAACTAGGATCAATGAAATCCGAACTAGGATCAATGAAATCTGAATTAGGATCACTGAAAGAGACACAAGCCCTGATGCAGTCGCAGCTGAGTGAGACAAATGCCATTGTCCGGGCCATCCGGGATCGTCAGGAAGAGACAGACGCCAAGCTTGATGCTCTAAGCATGGATGTTCATAAGCTGCATGGTGAACTCACCCACCTCAAAGAAGGCCAAGAACGCCATGAGAGAATCCTCGAGAAACTCTCTCTTCGTTCGATCGAGCAGGAGACAGACATTTCAGCCTTGCGGAGAGCGAAATAGCTTGAATAGAATAAATTTATTATTAAACCTATTCCTTCTTAAGGATCGAATAGGTTTTTTGCCGTATTTTTTTACGGTTTTCTTCAAAATTATTGCTAATTGACCGATAAACAATATATTAAGAATGTGAGGGGGAGACTTGTAATGCAACGATGCAAGAAGCCATTAATTTGGTTGCTTTTATTTACTTTGATTGCTTCATTAATCCCAAATGCTGCAATACCAGTTGCGAACGCGGCAGGGGACAAACCAACCAGTTATTTCACACCTGATAACAAAGACTTGCGGAATACTGTAGATTTGACTTTGGATAAGGGCAGCAACCAGTTGACCCGGGAAAATGTATATAAAGTAACTGTACCGCAAATTAAAATTAAAGGTACATTCTCCAAGGTGACCAATTCTACGTTGTCCATACAAGCCCAGCAGTTGAACTGGGAACAACTGAATAGCAAGTGGGTAGAAGATGCGACCCGGATTAACCCCGGCGTGATTCAACCGGATCTGGACAGTCCGGACAATCGCTTTGAAGCGACGATCACCCTGCATTCCGGCATGAACCGGCTTACTTTTACAGGAACTCAAGGCTTGGTTCAACGTTCGGAGTCGTTCTATGTATTGTACGATAATGTACCTTATTTGGAGAAGCTGCAGGTTCTAGGTGGGGCTGATAAGCTGGATCTGAATGAGGGAGCACAAATTGTCGTAGCTAAAGATATTATTACATTAGAGGGCAACGCTCAGAATGCCACGAAGATTACCACGTCAATCAATGGAGGATCTGCACTTGCCACTACATTGCTGCAGGATGGTACTTTTTATTCGCAGCAAATGAAGTTGAACCCGGGGGTTAACGATTTGGTAGTCGTTGTAGCCAATGGGTCGGATACGTTAACGTTCAAGTATTCACTCTATTTCTATGATGAGAAGACGCCTTTTGTAGGTTTGTATCTCGTTGATTCTAACGGAAATGCACAAAGCTTGCTTGATAGCAATCAGCCTGTTTTTACAGAAAGTACAACAACAGCCAGGGTTTTTGCCCAGCTCTTGATTCCGGATTATAATAATACGGATTTCAATGCATCTGCTGAATTAAAGTTAGATGGCAAAGAAGTTGTCGGTTCGGAGGTTAAATATTATAAAGGCTTCAAAGTTAGTAGTGATGGGAAGATCAACGCCGAACAAGGAAGCGAAATATTTATTCCAAGCGTGAAGATTAATACGCCAGCATATCGTCTGGTTACTTTTGAGTTGACTTCGCTTTTACTGAATGAAGATACTCAGAATCCGCCAAGTGTTCTGAAGGATCAGAGGCATAATCTGTCCGTCACTTACGGAACGAAGACGATTAACAAAAGTGTCGACTTCCAGTATATGCCGGGTCATACTGTCATTACTGATCTGAAGTATTTAGAGGGGTATGATGGTGGTACAAATATCCCTCCGGGTACGTCCTTGAATGGTGCCAAGGTTGACTCCAGTGATTTTTACGTAATGGTCGTTACAAATAGCAAACCTGACTCTGCAACGGGTCTAGAGATTAATTATTTGCCATTGGCATCACAGCCAATTACTTATTCTTATGTATCGTCGCCATCGGATACACAACATATTTATAAGATTACAGGATTCAAGAATGGGAATCAGACTGTAAGATTCCAATATGCACTTTCCAATGCTTACAAAGATGCGAAAGTTTCATTTGCATCTAAAAACTATATATACATTGAAAATCTGCTGGACGGTCAGACTTATGATGTAACCGCCAACGGAAGATCATTGAACATTAAAGGTGAGTATGTTGATTTTGACACTTTGGACAGCCAATATTTCCTTGCCGAAGTGTTCGCTAACGGGATTAAGGTAAAATCAAATGTCCCTTCAGAAAATCTGGATTCGGGTTGGTTGAAAAATACCGGGAAATTTGACATTAATCTAGATATTTCGATCGACAACGGACCGTTAGTTTTCGGAGAGAACAGAATTGTCTTCACGGGAACAGGTGTTGATGAGAAAGGACAGGCTAGGGAAGTCACAAAAGTTTTGCGGATTTATATCGTAGACAACAACGTGTCGACAATTGCGAATTTTCAGCCTGCAGTAGGTAGAGATAGACCTGATTTCCCGGCGCGGGATTTTGGTTCTGATGATCCTCAACTGGCGAAGATCTTTAACTTGACGCCGGAGTTTATTTACAAAGATAAAGTTTATACAACAAGTCTACGAGAATTCGATATCGTTCTAAGAGGTTCCGGAGCAGTCAAAATGAACTTGAACATGGGAACCAAAAATATTTTATCTGCGAGCATTCCAGCCAACTCTCAGGACGGTGCGGATGTAACCTTTGCAAGCGATAGATACAATTATGATTTCGCAGGTAATCAAGGCGATTTCATCATGCGTATCCAAGATTTTATCTCGGATAAACCGGGCACATACATTTATACTTTGGAATTAATTAACGATACTGGCGCCAAGACGACTCAGAAGTTAGAGATCGTTAGAGAAGTAGGGGCCTATCGCATATTGTCTCCGCAGCCAACAGTGGGGAATCAAATCGTTGTGACCAAGAACTTTGTTCATTTTGATATTGAAGCTGAGGGTGCGACTGAGGTAATTATCGATAAAGAAGTTGCTGAGAGACGAACGGATCTTGGAGAGAACCGATTTGTTCTTGATTACGTCGGATTGAAGCAGGACAAGTCGAATAAAATCAAGATTCAGATTACTAGAGGCAATACGAAGACGAATGATACAATCGAAGTATTTTATACCGGAGCTATAGGAGTCGATTCGCAGTATATGGCTCCAAAGGTATCCAACAAGTATAGTGCGTTTAACAAATCCCTTGAGTTAACTTTTGATAAGGGATCCATTATGCAAAGTACGGATACAAGAGGCATTACGAAATCGTATCCTGATACGAAGCTGTTGTTTGGTATCGCGGATCCTAATACAGGTATCGTAGAACGTCGAAATGACTATGGTAATGTGATTGGATTTACAGGAACTGGAGTTGAAAGCGGCTATCCGTCTTGGATTCTTCCGGATGAATATTTGGGTTACTTCAGTTCGAATTTTGATCGCCGGAATTTCGTAAGGATTTCTAATGTTTACTGGGTTAGCGGTGGTCTTGGAGAATCAGGGGAGAGAGGAACAGCCAATTATAAAGCAGCAACCAATGGATTGGTTCCATATTCAGTTGAAGGGCTGTTTGGCGATCCCGAGACGCCTTCTGAACGTAAAATTACTCCTTCCAGTCGTGGCAAATTGACGATTGCCTTCGACAAGAGTGTCGTAGACGAAGCAGGCACAATGGTTACAGTATTCCGATATAATGAGAATCGCCGTTGGGAGAATATCGGCGGAGAAGTAAATACGAAGAACCACACGATTACGGTTCCGTTCGATGAGTTCGGTTATTATATGGTTATGAAGATGAGCCGCGGTTATAGCGATATTACTAACCATTCCTGGGCGAGAAATATTTTGAATGCTCTCTATTCAAAAGGAATTATGAATAACATCCGATTTGAACAATTCGGTACGGATGATCAGACAACCAGAGGCGAGTTCGCCACTTTACTGGTTAAGGGATTAAATCTTCCGTTGAATTATGATAATAATCCAACATTTAGCGAGTTAGTACCTGGCTCCAGCTCAGCTACATGGGATTATAAGCATATTGAGACCGCTGCACGGGCGGGGATCGTTACTGGATTGAGTGAAGGGATTTTCGGGGCCGATCAGCCGATCACTCGAGAGCAAGCAGCAGTAATGATCGCCAGAGCGCTAAAATTGAAGTTGCCAGCCAATGATCAGAAGTTGAAAGACGCGCTTGCTAAGACATTCTTGGATTCAGGGCAAATTGAAGTTTATGCACAGCCGGCAGTCCAGGCTGTATACAAAGCTAAGATTATGTCAGGCACTCCATCTACGCCAACTGGAAGCAAGAAGGCGGCCTATAACTTTAATCCTAAGTCGAATATGACTCGGGCAGAAGCGGGGAAAATTGCAGTGGAGCTATTGAAGAAGAGTACAAATGTTTTCCCTAAAAATTTAAGTTAGAAGCATGTTTTAATCCTGTCCAGAATCTGTTTCTGGGCAGGATTCGTTTTTTTCCAATTACATCTTTTTGTAATTTGTTGGGGTTTAAGTTACAATAGGCAGAGTAATAAAGATCAAGCAGAATACTCAGTAGAACATTTTTTGCAAAAAGGGTGAAATTGAACTGATGAAACCGATATTGTCAAAAGCGCAACTAGGATATTCGAAGGCAAAAAGAAAGTTTGAGGATAGATCCAAGGTATTGGAGAAGAGAATCGAAGAGATTGCTAAGGAACAAGAAGTAACTCAAGAGATTATGGAAGGTCTTGTTGTAGAGTCAGGCTTCCACGAAGCGTTCAATGATCTGCGTAATGCCGAGAATGAATTAATTGAATGGTCGCATAATACAATGAAGCATGAGAAGGAATACAAGGATAACAAGCAGGCAATCGATGATATGTATCTGAAGCTGAACTCCGATCCTAAGATGCGCAGCCGGATTATTCAACTGGCGATGAGAGTTAGATAATAATAAATTGCAATTATAAGCTATCTATTTGCCTAATAAGGCGTCCAAAATTGGACGTCTTATTTGTGCTTATCGTACATATATTTAGAATATTGGTCTGGAAAAACTTGTACGATGACTTGGGAGATTCAGGGGTGTTATACTAATTTCCGTCAGCAGGAACGCGTGGCATAATGATGAAATGCAGGAGAAGACTAGAAAAAGTAACAATCTTGCAATTTTTTTTAAAATAGGCGCAACTTTTTTTGTTCTGCTGCGTTTAAGATGATGAGCATGACGATGACGACCAAATTTAGACATCCCAACATGTTCCTCATGGGGAAACTTGTCTATCTTTTAGAAAATTTATCTTTACGGCACCTGGGACTCATTGTATAATGTTTAGGTAGGATTAGGAAACTAGTCTATTTCTACATTCTATTAACTTGCTCGTAGTTTATAAGTTTCTGCGGCTCTGTCGCAGACCTAATTTATAGGAATCCTGCTCAGACTCTGGAAAGGGGGTGCAATGGCTAATGAGTAACAAGAGCTATTCATTTAAAGAAAACTCATTTAAAGAAAACTCTTATGTGATAGTTAATCAAGGAGGAGAAAAAAAGGTTATGAAGAAAATTTTATCCGTAGCTTTGTCTACAGCAATGGCATTCTCCATGTTTGCTACTGTAGCATTCGGTGCTGACGCTAAGTTGACACCAGAGCAACAATTTAACACATTGAAAGACGCTGGTATCGTAGAAGGTTTCCCAGATGGATTGTCCCACTTGGACAGAAGCCTGACTCGTGCTGAATTGGCTAAGATCATCGTTAAAGCAACTGATCTTACTCCAGTAGACGCTACTTCTTACAACGATAAGAACTACGCTAAACACTGGGCACGTACTTATATCGAAGCTGTAACTCAAGCGAACATCATGGAAGGTAAGAACCTTGAGAAGAAATTGTTCGACCCAAGTGGCAACCTTTCCGTTCAAGAACTCGCTGCAGTTTTGGTTCGCGCTTTGAAACTTGAAGTTCCAACTGAAACTAACAACACTGCTACTGAATGGGCTAAAGGCTATGTAGAAGCAGCTGTTAAGGGCGGATACATGGATGCTGGTATCAACTACCAAGCTAACGCTAGCCGTTCCCAAGCAATCGTTGCTGCATATGCAATTTATGAAGCAGCTCAAGTTCCAACTGTAGCTTCTTACACAGTTTCCGAAGCTGGTAAAGTTGTTGAGTTCACACTCTCCAACAAAGAAGTTGTGAAAGTGACTTTGGAAAAAGCTCTTGAGCCTAACAAAGAAACTGAAGTGAAATTCACTCACAACGGTCATGATTACACTCATAAAGTAACTTACCAAACAACAGTTGCTCAATCGGTTAAATCTGTTTCTGCAGCTGATTTGAAACAAGTAGTTGTTGAGTTTGACGGTACTGTTGATGCAGTTACTGCTGAAGATCCAAACAGCTACTCCATTTCCGGGAAAATCTTCAAAAGCGCGACTTTGTCTGAAGACAAAACTAGCGTAAAATTGCTTCTTAACGAAGCAGGCGTTTTGACAAACCAAAAAGAAGTGGAATTGTCAGTTAACGCTGTTAAAAACGAAGATGGAACCAAGACATTTAATCAAAAAGTTAAATTTACTCCAGTCGATGTTACGACTCCAACAGTTAAAGAAGTGACTGCATTGGGAACCAAGGCTATTAAAGTTAAATTTAGTGAGCCTGTACAAAGTGCTGATGCATCCAAATCTACCAATTACAAAATTGATGGTAAATTGATTGGTGCTTCTGTAGCATATACCTATCCTGATACTGTAATTCTTACAACTGATCTTACAGAAGGCGAACATAAACTTTCAGTAAGCAATGTATCTGATTTCTCTGGTCTGAAAGTAGTACCAGTTGAAAACGAGTTTAAAGCCGCTGTAGATACTGCTGCACCGGAAATTGTGTCCATTAAAACTAATGACTTGAAGAAAGTTACAGTTGAGTTTAATGAACCAATCAAACGTGTTGACAGTGCTTATGCTAATGTGAGTGGTAATACTCCTGACATTATCAAGGTTGAAGATACTAAAGTTATCCTTGAATTCAGCCAGTCTAAACCACTGAATTATGCTGAGAACACGATCTTCCTGAAAGGTGTTCGCGATTATAGTGATAACTCTGCAGATCGTGAAGGAAAAGTAACTCCAACGCTTGATACTACTCGTCCAACTGTAATTAGCAGCGAGTACAGAACTGAATCGAATGGTGATTTCATTGTTAAATTAAGATTCAGCAAATCGTTGAAGAGCAGTACTGCTACCGATCGTAAAAACTATGTATTGAAGAACTCAGATGGTAAAGTTGCTGACAAAGATGGTACTGATTCCAAAGGTAACCCACTTGTTAACCCAACTTATGCAAACAACATTGTAGAAGTTAACCTTGGTAAGAACTTGGGTAGCTCCAGCTACACATTGACTGTTTCCGACCTGGAAGATAATGCATATGTTGCAAACAAAATTCTTCCTTACACAGTTAACCTGGATGCAGGAACAGTACAACAAGGCAAGATTAACCGTGTATGGGTAGATAGAACAACCTCCAGCACCGTTAAATATGTTTATATTGAATTCAATAAAACATTAAAAACAAGTGGAGAAGGTAATGCTCTTGAAGCGGCCAAGTACACTTATACAAATGCAGCTGGTGCTAAAGTTAAATTGACCAATGATAATGATGATGTTGAATTGGTTTCTTCTGACACAGTTCGTATTGCTACAAAAGAAAATGTTCTAGATGGCCAAACTGTTCAAGCTTATTACATTGCAGCTTCAGATGGCACTTACTTAACACAAAATGGATATGAGCTAAGTGAGATAGTTGCTGCGAATGTAATTGCGCTGAAAAAAGCCACTATTACAAGCAAAGAAGAACTGAAGTTGGAGTTTAAAGGTAAAATTTCAACTGTAAACATCAATGACTTTAGAGTTGCTGGTCCTAATGGTGGAAACTACACGCCAAATGGTTATTCCTTAAGCTCTGACCAAACAACTCTTACCTTGAAATTTACATCGAATAACAATTTGCCAGTTGATCCAGAAAATCCAAAAAATCCACTTCGAGTTTATACTGTATCATCTTACTCTCAGGATTCTCTTGGAAACAAACTTGTAATTGCTGAAAATGATCCTAATGGGTTGATCAAGGATGACGTTGCTCCTAAGTTAGCTAATGACAATGATTTCAGAGTGAAATCACTTTCTGCTACTAGTTCAACTTATCAAATTAGAATTAATTTGACTGAAGAAGTTGATACTCACTTTGGATCGTTCACAGCTGATAAGTTGTTCGAAGTTAAAGTGAATAACAGTGACACAGGTATTGTTATTACTGGTGCTGATGTTGATCCACTTAATAAATCTGTGTTGGTTGTAGAATTCACTCGTGCTGTTCCTTTCGTAGATAGCGATGTTGTATTTGTTAAATACAATGCTAACTACACTAAAGCAATCCAAGATACTGCTGGTAAAGATCTTGGCGGCTTCGATGCTACTTTGCTTTACCAATATGCAAAAAGCCTTAACTAATTAATTTTCTAAGGAAAGCGAGCCTAAGGGCTCGCTTTTTTTAATGGACTATGAACTAGAAATATATTTAAGTCGATTTAAGATGTTACCTATATTGAAGAAAAACATGTAATTCATTCTTAATTCATAATCTTTTTGAACTTTTTCTATTTTCATGCGTATATAATATATACGACATTTTTTATATAGGAGGTTTAAACTTGAGTAAAGCTAAAACGATTGTCGCGTCGATAGCTGTGGCTACTTTGCTTGGTCAAGGATTTGTAGGTGATGTTGACGCAGCAGCAGTTAAAAACCAACCCACGACGACAAAGACGCAGAAGCAAACTGTGAAGACATTGAATGATTTAAAGGCCGTAAAGATAACTAATAAGAGTACGGTGAAGTTGAGCAATGTTAATATTCTATCTCAAGATGATGGAAGCGTATTAACATATACGTTGACCTACAATAATAATGATAGTAAGACATTGTCTTTGATCGATTACTGGACTAAGGTAAAGACCAAGTCTGGAACAGTGTATAGTGTAACCGCTGTAGGGGCAGATAAAGACAAGAAAAAAGTAGTTCCTGGATCTTCTGTTAGCGTTACATATACGACTAAGATTGCTAAGAATCTGAAATATAGTGATCTAAACTTCCAAATCATCAAATGGGATTTTGGTGTATCGGGTTATGAGAAAATTTTGGGAAGCATTAATATCCCATCGAATTATTCAGTAGCTACACCTGTGAATACAACGCAGAAGCTACTTCTGAATGATTATGTACTTAAAGCGAAGGTAAACTCAGTTAACGTATTAGGTTTAGGGGATTATAATTATGTGAATGTATCTCTATATTTACAGAATTCTGGAGCAAAGACCTTAGAAAACCCGAACTTTAAATACGTGGTCCAAACGAGTAGTGGAACAGCCTTTGCATTGACCGCAGATTCTGCAAGCTCAAATTACCAAATTTTACCTCAGGAAAGCAAAACTCTAAATCTTATAGCGAAAATACCCAAAAAAGTAAACCTAAATAATTTAACGCTTATTATGGTTCAAAATGATGAAGCAGTTAAAGGCGAAATGCCAGTAGCGTCATTAAGTTTAGGAACTAAGCAAGGACAGTCATCCAAGACTGCTGTGAATAAAGAAAGAATCCTCAAGGTAGATAATAATAGCATAACAACTAGAATCGATAGCATTTCCAGAAATCAAGGTTTCGGAAGCAGTGAGTTATCCGTTCAGTTTGCTATAAAAAATAAAGGAGACAAAACAGTCACAGTCCCAAATTATGGATTTGATATTCAGGTTGGGAATAAGTTATATCCATTAACTGCGAGTGGTCTGGACGGGATGTCATTAGAGCCAGATGAAGAACAAATTATTTCTATTGACGGAGTGATTCCGGTAATAGTAAATGCTGAAGATATTGATCTTATTCTAAAAACAGCAACAGGCTCTTCTGGATCAGAAGGTGGACAAACACCACCAGCGGCTAGCATTAGTTACCCAATTGCTGCTTATAGCTTGCCTGAATACACTGATATGCACTATTCATTAGGTAAAGAGCGAGTTGTAAAAAATAATGATGGGACATACGGTGTAACATTGGATAGTATACAAAAACTTCCATGGGGTGACGGAAACATACTGTCGACTAAAATTACTATAGTTAATAAAGGCACAAAGGCAGCTAAACTTCCTGACTTCGTAGGGGCTTATAAGATGGATCAGACGACACTAAGTAACACAGTTCAATTAGTAAACAGTAACACTACACAAATTCTCGGTGTTGGTGAGAAAACAAGTGTATATGTCGTATCAAATGTTCCATCAAGTTTAAAATATTCGCAATTGCAGATACAGTTACTTCAGAAAACAGGAACAGATAAGACAAGTAATTGGATCATGTTCTCGAATTTTGGTAAAACAACTGAAATCAATAAGGTACCTGAAGGAACCTACAATAATTTGAATACAGTAGGTAAAAAGGCCGATCTTCAGACTCGTAAAACATACCTCTATAAGGGCACGACGAATGACATAATTTATTCAGAGGTCATTATGAGAAACTTAGAGAATAAGCAGAATAATCTCTCACAACTTACTGGCTATTTCCAAACCGAAGATGGCCAATACTATAAGGCTGATGTAAATCAGGTGAAGACTGCTGTTGGTCCTCAAGGAGCAAGTATTGTTACATTCTCATCTAAGGTACCAAAAGGAACAACGGTTTCTAATTGGAATCTGGTTGTGGGTGAGAGTATTACGGAAAATAAATTTACTGAGCCTGAAGGGAAACCTACAGGATATGTTAATGCATCCGCTATGGAATTGAACCTGGATAGCCGGGATATTAAGAGTACTTTAAAAGATGTTGAATTATTCCCTTATACTATTAATATTCCTTCTATAGAAGGACGTACGAATTCCTCAGGGCTTGAAATTAAAATGAAATATGACTTGAAACGTGATCTAACCTTTGATATAGGTGAATTCCAACATAAATTCATATTTGAGGTTGTGGATTCCAGTGGGGCTAGATTTGAGAAGGAAATAACAATTGAGAAAGACATTGTGGTTGGTAGTTATCAAAGTTTCTCTTATGTGATTAACGATCCGATATTTGCTACTTCTAGGACAGGTGGATTCCAATTCTCGATTTATGATTCCTATGGAGGAGAAAAGACCAAAATCGCATCACAAGCAGCTTATTATGTAAATACTGATCTTAATAATTAATTAAATTGAAACAAGCATAAAATCCCCATCTCGGGGATTTTTGCTTGTTCCAATCTATCAAAACCACTATCATTAGAAGTAATAGATTTATAGAGGAGGAACATGATGAAGACAGCATGGAAAGTGACTGCCGCGGTTGTATTGATTGGCGGAAGTGTATGGGCAGGGTCGTTGATGAATTCACAGGCAGAGGGGGCAGGTGTGACGAATCAACCAGGCACCTCGGATGACCCAGTTGTGACAAAAAGTTATGTGGATCAAGCTATACAGCAAGCTCTGAAAGGTGGAGGTGGAGGCTCGACTACGCCAACGGCTCCTACAACGCCTACAGAGCCTTCTAAGCCGTCTACGCCAGCGGAAGGTGGAAATAGTGGCTCTTCTTCATCTTCCGCGGATGAGGTGAAGATTGTCGATGTGAAGCCCGGACAAGTTCTGATCGCTTCGGCAGGGACGGAATTCGTCGTTCGTGCTGGTAAAGCAGCGATTTATAGTGAAGATAAAAATGGTGTTGCCGATTTGACGGATGGAATAGATATTTCTAACGGCGGCGCAGTTACAAATAATCATTTGTTATCATTTCCTAAAGCAGGCCGAGGTATTCAGGTACAAGAAGGGAATACACATAATTTAACGGTAATGGTTCGTGGAGGATATCAAATTAAGTAATACTTCCATAAGTAACAAACATTAATACGGTTAGCGTAAGGTGCCGGACACATACTATTCCTGATCCACAATAATCAGGAGGTGTGTAAAATTATGGCAAGAAGCAACCGTAAGATCGTACCGGAGAGCCGGGAAGTGTTGAACCAATGGAAATATGAAATCGCTGCAGAGTTTGGGTTACCTGTGGGTAGCTCAGGCGGTGCAGGAGGCGCAGATACTGAATTTGCCGGTGAGCTGGGAGCTTTAGGCGGCTCGTCAAATGGAAGCTACTGGGGACATTTGACTTCACGTGAAGCCGGATCCGTAGGTGGAGAGATCACCAAGCGGCTTGTAGCCCAGGCAGAACGGAACTTTTCCTTATAAGATCCATTAGGAATTGTCCCATTTTATTTTGACATGAACTTCTAAATACGCTAATATGACATTTGAGGATTGTCAAATCAACCTTTTCCGCTCAGGAAAAGGTTCATTTTTTGATTTTTAGGTTCTGTCTGTGCCTGACTCCTCGTTTTTCGGTACTAATATATAGTACTGAATGCCATACTATCCATATGGGGAGGTTGATTTAATGTCCATTCAAGGGCGACATTTATTCACATCCGAGTCCGTAACCGAAGGGCATCCGGATAAAATTTGTGACCAGATATCCGATGCGGTTCTTGATGCATTCCTGGCGAATGATCCAAATGCACGGGTAGCCTGTGAAGTATCCGTTGCTACAGGTCTTGTACTTGTAATCGGTGAGATCAGCACGAAATCGGAATATGTAGATATCCCTTCAATCGTACGCAATACGATTAAAGAAATTGGTTATACACGGGCCAAGTACGGCTTTGACTATAATACCTGTGCGGTGCTGACATCCTTGAATGAGCAATCTGCGGATATCGCTCAAGGGGTCAACGCGGCGCTGGAGCATCGTGATCCGACACAAATGGATAAGGAGACGGAAAACATTGGTGCAGGCGACCAAGGCTTAATGTTCGGTTTTGCGACGAATGAGACGCCTGAATTAATGCCGCTTCCGATTGCACTTTCCCATCGTATTGCCCGCCGTCTCTCCGAGGTTCGTAAAGATGGTACACTGGATTATCTTCGCCCTGACGGCAAGACTCAGGTTACGATCGAATACGTCGATGGCAAGCCGAAGCGCGTCGATACGATTGTAGTATCCACTCAGCATGCTGAAGATATTACATTGGAACAGATTCAACATGATATTAAAGAACAAGTTATTCTTCCAGTAGTTCCTGCAGAATTGCTTGATGGAGAGACTAAGTACTATATTAACCCGACTGGCCGCTTTGTTATTGGTGGGCCGCAAGGGGACGCAGGTCTTACAGGACGTAAGATTATCGTTGATACCTATGGCGGATATGCTCGTCATGGCGGCGGTGCCTTCTCCGGTAAGGATCCGACGAAGGTTGACCGTTCTGCCGCGTATGCAGCACGTTATGTAGCGAAGAACCTCGTAGCTGCAGGTTTGGCTGATAAGGTAGAAATTCAACTAGCTTATGCAATCGGCGTTGCTAGTCCGGTATCCATTAATGTGGATACTTACGGTACAGGCAGAGTTCCAGAAGAGAAGCTGGTTGAGCTTGTACGCAACAATTTTGATCTTCGTCCAGCTGGTATTATTCGCATGCTGGATCTACGCCGTCCGATTTATCGTCAGACAGCTGCTTACGGACATTTTGGCCGTACAGATGTGGACTTGCCTTGGGAGCGTCTCGATAAGGCAGTGGTTCTGAAAGAGCAAGCTGGGTTTTAATTTATATTTTTGTACATCACATAATATGCGGATATTCATTTCTATTAGGGAGTGGGTATCCGTTTTATTTTGCATATTTTCTAAACTCGGCATTGCTTTTTGCCGTTAATAATAGTAAGTATGCGTATCATTGCCGTGTGGCATTTTTTACATAAAGATAGAGAGAGGAAGGTTGCTAGAGTGAGAAAAAGATTATCAGTAATGCTAGCTGCTATTCTGGTACTGAATATGGTGCTTGGGATGATTGCATCGGCAGCGGAAGAAACTTCGTTTAAAGTAGCGGTGACTCCTGCTAATGGGGAAAAAGGGGTTCCAGTTGGAGTTAAATCCATCAAGCTGTCCTTTGATCGTGATGTCCGAGAGGGGGATGGCTCGATCCAAGTATTCAATAATGGGAATTTGGTTGCAGAGAAGAAGATTATTTCCCAGGGGTATGTCATTAGATCGATGGAAGTAAGTCTTCCTTCTGATTTAGAATACAACACTACTTATAGCGTGGTTGGAAATGAAGGTGCTTTTGTAGATGCTGCAAAAGAAAGCGTGAAATCAGAAGCGATTAATCTGACTTTCACAACAATAAGTGATCCAAACAGTAAACCACCCGTTAGTATTAATGATCAATTAATTCCTGCAAAGGGTACTACGATACCAGGGACCTCACAGGAAATCAGTTTGACGTTTAATAAGCCTGTCTGGGCTGGCGGCGGCAATGTGTCGTTGGTTCGGGCATCCACGAATGAATCTGTTAAATTTACTCCTAAAGCTGCAGGTGATACAAAGGAATCCTGGACAGTAGATCGGCTCATTCCAGGAGAACGTTATTATATATTGATCGATAAGAATGCGTATAAAGATAGCGATGATCAATATTTCGCCGGAATTGACAATGCACAGGACTGGTACTTCAATGTAAAGGGTTCAGTAGTAGGGTGGGACTCTAATGCTATGGTGCCGAAGAATGGCGTTGGCGGAGTTGATATTAAGACGAAGGGGCAATTGAATTTCACTCGTCCAGTATATCCAAATACTGGAAAGATAACGATTGAGTCCAAGATTGGAAAGACAGAGATCGATGTCACCTCTTCTAATGTAACGGGCGGAGGGACAACGAATATAGCGATTAATTGGCCAGAATTAAGCTACAATACGAGTTACACGGTGAACGTACCACAGGGAGCCTTTAAAGATGCTGATGGCAACGATACACCTCCCTTGTCATCGTGGTCCTTTACGACTGCAACGGCTGCATCAGGTACTTTATCTATAAACAGTTTAAGTCCAAGCGATCGCAGCACGAATGTATCGGTCTCAAGCAATATGACAGCTACATTTAACCGCAATATTACATTACTAGATGCGTCAAAGGTAACTTTGAAAATGCAAGGCTCAAATACATCTGTAGCTGCAAAGGTAACACCATCTAGTAATAAGCTGTACATTACTCCAAACGCTAATTTAAGAGATGGTGCAACCTATTATATCGATATTGCCTCAGGTGCTGTAGCGGATGCCGTTACGGGGGCAGTTTTCAATGGGATAAACGGCTCATCAAGCTGGACATTCCAAACGGGGACAAAAGATAAGACTGCGCCAGTATTGCAAAGTGCAACGATGTATACGAATTCGATGATTCGGCTGTTATACAATAAAACGCTCGATTCATCCATAAACCTACTGACTTCCAGTTTTTCAGTAACCGTAAACGGAGAGACGCGTCGCATCAGCAATGCTTATATTTCTGGAGAGAGTGTATATGTTACTTTGGAGACGGGGGTTGCCGTAGGGCAAAATGTACGGGTCGGATACACCTCCAACGGAGTAAGACCGATTCAGGATTTATCCAGGAATGTAGCTGCATCTTTTTCTGGTAAGGATGTAACGAATGGAATTGACTCTGTACTGCCGAAACCAAGAGAGGGCTCTGTATCAGGAAGTACGCTGACTCTTTATTTTAGCGATACCTTGAAGAGCGTCTCAACCTATGCCTACGAGCAGTTCCGTGTAACAGTAGATGGGTATTCCAGAGGGATAGATCGCATTAATCAAAGCGGTTCTTCGGTTACGCTCTACCTAACTAGTTCTGTATCTAACGGAGATAATGTAAAAGTCTCCTACTACCCTGGTTCTTATCCGCTTCAAGATTATCGTGGACAGAATATCCCATCCTTTGAGGATTATTTTGTTCGCAATACGTATGATACGAAGCCGCCGGAGTTTACAAGTGCAGAAGGTTCAAGCAATAAGATTGTTCTGTCCTATAACGAAGCTTTGAAAACAACGAATATCCCAATGAAAAGTCAGTTCTCTGTACTTGTTAACAACTCGCCTGTATATGTAACCAATGTAGAAATTGTGTCTAATCAGGTGATTCTGACCTTGGCTTCTTCTTTTAATCAGGGGCAGAATGTGACAGTATCCTATGTGTCTGGTATTGGCGGGATTGCTGACTTGAACGGTAATCTGGCTGGATACATCAATTTGGAACCTGTACAGTACAATGTGGTGGTTGAAGGGATCCGTTCCGCTGTAGTTCGTGGGGATACGATCACGATTAGTTATAATAAGACTTTGAGATCAGTCACAGTATTTCCGATAAATCAGTTCTACGTCGGGGTGGACGGTCTGAGCCAAAGCATACAGTCTGTGAGCGTGAGCGGTGATGCTGTCACCATCAAGTTATATAATTCAGTGAAGTCTGGTCAGAACGTGGTAGTGACATATACATCCAGTGGAACGTTGTTATACGATAATGATAATAATGTGATGAAAGGCTACACCAACTTACCGGTAACGAATTTATCCGATGGCACAACTTCGCCTGGTGATAGCGGACAGCCAAGTTATCTTACGAAGTGGGCGAATAATGACTTTGGAGTCAATGGCTATACGCTCCCTGTTAACGCTGCTCAGACCTCTTCAGACAAGTCGAAGAATGGACAATCCATCTCTTTGTATACTTTAGATAGTGCAAAGTTAAAGAGCTCGTTAAGCTTCTTGTCAGGCATTAATGAGCCCCAGAAGATTCTAGTGTTTGAGATTCCAAATACGCAGAAGGCCGCTAAGGTTTCAATACCACTAAATCCTTTAATGGAATCATACACCTCGGGGAACACTACTTCGTTAGGTGTAAAATTTGGGGATGTGTTGTATGAGGTGCCACTGAAGGAAATACCATTCACGGATATTTCCAGGACTCTAAATACGGGATATTTTGGCTCGGTGAACCTTACGATTCAACTTGAGGCTCTTACTTCAACTACTAATACCCCATTAAGTTCTAGCAGTGGAGTAAGCGTATCTAAATTAAATAACCCGGTTGAGGTGTATGTTTCGGCTGGAATGACGGGAAGTACGACAGTGGCTGAGGTTTCTCATACTGGGAAGTTATATTATAAAATTACAAGACAAGTTCCATTAAGTACAGCATCACTGGTCAAATACGATACAAATACGCAAGCGGTTGTTTATACCCCATCGAAGGCAATGAATAAAGGAGCCGGCATGGTTATTTCCGGAAAAGTTACTGGAAATTCTGTCGTTATGCCTATAGTGGGTTACAGCTACTTTAGCGATATTAACAAGCATTGGGCTAAGAATGATATTTCAGAATTGGCTGGGAAATTAATCGTTGGACCGCGATCGAATAACAGCGCTATTTTCGAACCGGACAAGAGCATTACACGTGCGGAATTCGCTATGTTCATTGCCAAGGGACTGGGGCTTACCAAGGATGAATCGAGTGCCCGCCGCTTCCCGGATGTCATCGCGGGCTCGGAGGCAGGAGCTTACATTGGGGCAGCAGCTAAGGCTGGGATTATCAACGGGAACTCTGATGGAACGTTCAAGCCGAATAACAATATTACTCGTGAGCAAATGGCACTGATGATGGTGCGGGCAATGGAGTATGCTGGGTATGAGGTTGCTAATACTGGAACGCAGGCGCTAGTGAAGTTCAAGGACGCGACGAAGATCCAGAACAAACAGACCGTCGCCAAGGCTGTACAGGAAGGCATCATCCAAGGGATGACGCAGACCACCTTCCAGCCGCAAGGCAATGCTACTCGTGCCCAGGCGGCTGTGATGCTGAAGCGGGTGCTGGATAAGTTGAATAGTTAAGTTTTAGGAAGGTTCAATCCACTATATAGGCGGGTTGAACCTTTTTATTATGTAAGTAACTCTATATTTGCGAGCGAATGAGTGGCATCGCAATGACACGTAAGTAACCCGATGGATAAATAAGTGCTTATATACACCTATTTTGGGCTAATGCCAAGATTTCTATTGGATAGTTGCATATATGCACTTATCTCTGCGAATTCGTGGGGTGTAGAACGGAAATATAGAAAATAGTTGCGTATGCGCACTTAAATCACTCGTTATGAGCTGTTTGGAGGTAAATAGTTGTATTTAAGCATTTATTTCTAAAGATAGTTGATGGTTTGCTCTATGACCCTATGGTCTAGTGATGAGGAAGCATATATAGGTCTTCATTTCATAATTCGTAGAATTCCAACCGTTCACTTAACTTATAATAGCGGATTCTTGTTCCATTACCTGAATAGACAGCCTGAAGCTTACCTTGATCGACAAGAGATCTCAGGACATTGATAGCGGTACGGTAATTAATGTCCAAGTGTTGGATAACGTCTGCTGGACGAATAGGCTTTGTTCTTGAAATAGCAAATTGAATGATTTCCTGTTCTGAAAGTGATAACAGATTGGTACTTTTATGTGAAGGATGGTATCTACTGAGCAGCATACGCAGCAGCCAGATACACTGCTCAGGGCGATGGGCGATATCATCATACGCAAAAGAGATTACCCGAAACCCTGCGATTTGTAGGAAGAGCTCGCGGTTGAGTTCATCACAATATTTTTGCCTATCCATATCTTGTACATGGGGCCCGTAACCTTTAATCTCTATAATTAACTTCAGGCCTTTGGGTAAATATACAAAATCACCAAAGTAGGACCTCCTACGCCAATCAAGGACTTCATATTCCGGGTGCAAATTTTCGAAGTGACCATAAAGAGGCCACCAGATATTTTTGAGAAATAGAGTTTCCCCATGCCCATGTCCGCGAAGAAGCCTGCCTCGACGCTCACCAGTGCGTTGTTCTGCATGCTTATTGATGAAAGCTTGATGTGCTGCTTCGAATTTCATTCTAATTACCTCCTTATTATTGCTGAGAATTAGCCCGGAACCAAAAAACGTCCCAACCATCATAAGAAAATGGAGGGACGTTCTACGTCACATTAGTTATGTAAATTTACTCCTATTCTATTAGCTTATGAATTCTTTTCCAAATGAGAGAAGTGTTTGGAATGGGAACAAACTCTAGGTGAGAGGACAAGATGAGAAGAAGAATGCTCATTAATTGTATTTTGTACAACTAGATTCTCATTAATCAGAAAAGGTATGGAATAGGTGTGTTTTCTACAGCTAAATTATCCGAACAATCGGGTTTGAGGCAAACCAACAAATTTAATTGTACTTTTTACAACTAATTCTCTTTAAATGCGAGTCCCCCGCAAATTAGGTGTAACTTTTCTATTTACTCTCCAAAGTAGGCTAGCGATTAGTTAGAAAAAGGGGTCTTCTCCCCAAATTCTCTTTAACTCCACCCCAAGACTCCTCTTTCCCAACAAAATTACTACTTTTTCGTAACTTTTCTGGAGAAATGTAGTCTATTAATAGTGTAATAGATTGTTGTGAGAGAGATAGATGAAATGATTATTGTATAAAAGATGGGAGAGTAGCAAATTTCATGGTAGTCAGAAGAGAGGTAACTGGACAAGGGACGGCGGAAAAAGAGAACAAGTGGGTACGCATGGCAGCGAATCATGGGAAAAAGCTGATGCTGGTAACGATGGCCGGACTGATATGGATCCAGCCTGTAGTAAGCTTGGGACCATTTAGCGGGAATGCTTCAACCGCTCATGCGGCGGCGGAACAGACAGTTAAGTTGAGTGATGACATTATTACATCGGGTGCCAGACTCGTAAAATATCAATATACGACGACACGCTCGGGCAAGCAAGTCAAAGTGTTGACCGATGTGATTGAAGTCGATCTAACCAATCCATATGTACAACTAGATGTTATGACGGGCAAGGGGGGGCAATTAACGACTAGACAGACGGTCCAAGGCATGACGAATGACACGGGTGCCGTGGCTGGGGTTAATGGCGACTTCTTCCCAATGAGCGGACAAGGCGTGGCAATGGGCGGAGCGGTGTCTCAGGGAACAGTAGTAACGAGCCCTTCTCAGCTGGAGGGGATGTATGCGTTTGCTGTAACGAATGACGGGACACCAATGATTGATAGATTCGAGTTTAATGGAACGGTGTTTGCTGCAGATGGATCGACCTTCCCGCTTTCCGGTATCAATCAGGAGGCTTATCGGACGGAACCGGATAAAGGTTACAGCCATGTGAATAAAATGTATATCTACACCAGCGCGTGGAAGTCAGAGACGCGTCCTGCAGATAGTTCTACGACACCTACAGAGGTATTGGTTCTAAACGGTATCGTTCAACAGATTTCTGTGAAATCAGCGATTCCAGGACCCGTGCCTGCGGATGGGTATATTTTGCGTGCTCATGGACAAGCAGCGGATTATATTGCCAGTCACCTATCCGTTGGGCAGCAGATTGATACCAATTACGAGCTTCGTTCTCTGGCTAGTGGTCAAGAGATCAACCCGGCTAATCTTAAAATGATGATCGGTGGTCATACTTTGCTGGTCGATCAAGGGAAGGCTTCACAGTTTACCCGCCCGACGACTTCGATTAGCGGCAGCAGTGCAGTAGCGAGAACTGCAGTGGGCTACTCGAAGGATGGAAAAACAGCGTACATCATTACGGCGGAGAAGAACAATAACAGCAGCGGCTTGACGCTGTCAGAACTGCAGAAGTTCATGACCAGCATTGGTGTCTGGAAAGGTCTGAATCTTGACGGCGGTGGTTCGACAACGATGGCGACACGTCCGCTTGCGGAGACTTCGACTACACTGACCTTTACAACCTCGAATGGATCGGCGGGACAACGTGCCGTAGCGAATGGCCTTGGCGTATTCTCGACGGCTCCACAAGGAACGCTGAAGGGACTGAAGGTTAGCGGCCCGTCCACTTTATTGATTGGGCAGACTGCTTCCTATAGCTTGAAAGGCTACGATACTTACTACAACCCGGTCGATGCTTCAGGAATTCAAGCGAGCTGGAAGTCGGATAACGGGAATGTAACCTGGACGGGTGATGGCTTCAAAGCCGTTAAATCCGGCAAATCGCAAATTACCGCTGTAAGCGGAGATGCCAAGAATAGCATGAATGTTACCGTTCTTGGCGGCAGCGATCTGGATAGCTTGAGTGCAGGAATCTCCTCTGCACCGCTTGAGGCGGGAACTTCGGTTAGTGTGGCGGTAACGGCTACGCTGAAGAACGGCAGTACTGTAACGGTTCCGGCAGAAGCGGTGAAATGGGAAATGACCGGCATGAAGGCCAGCGTGAAGGATGGCGTACTTTCCGTGCAATCCGTAAATGCGGGTACGAAGGTGGGCTATGCGACTCCTAAATATGATGGCTTCAGTGGAACGCCAATCGTATTTACTACATCATCCGAGCAAATCTGGGAGAATTTTGAGAATACCTCTTATCCGGTATCATTCACAGGCTTGCCAGCTGAAGTGAAAGGAACTGTGGCAGTGGTGCAAGGGACGGACGATCGAGCAAATTCGAAGGTCCTGAAGCTTGACTATGACCTGACTGGCGGGGTAGGCAATAAATTTGGCTACGCCCAGCTGAATGGTACAACGGGCAAAGAAATTCCGAAGGATTCAACTAAGATGACGATCGACGTCCTGGGTGATTCCAGCTTGAATTGGCTGCGCGCTGAGTTCGTAGATGCGGACGGCAAGAGCGTCTATGTCGATTTGACCAAGCAGATTGATTTCACAGGCTGGAGAACGCTTACGGTTGATCTGACGGCAAGCGCCATGAAATATCCGGCCAAGCTCAAACGGCTCTATGTTGTGAATCTTGAAGAGGGCCAGGATGAGCGTGCGCTTACGGGCAGCGTATCCTTTGACAATATTCGTTTCACTGCTCCGGCTACGGATGGAGGCGGCACAAGTTTGCCTAGCGCCAATGCAGTGATGACCATTGGTCAGAAGACGATGCTCGTCAATGGACAGAAGAAGAATATGGATGTTGCTCCATTGCTGAAGAATAATACGACATATATTCCGGTTAAATATGTGCTTGACTCTTTTGGCGGCAGCGCGACCTGGAATAATACCGCTAAGAAAATTACCGTAACTCGGGAAACGACAGTACTTGAGCTTACTGTAAACAAGAAGGAATTCATTCTTAACGGCTCCAAGAAACAGGCAGATGTATCACCTATTATCGTGGATAGTAGGACTCTGGTCCCTCTTCGTCTAGTATCAGAACAGCTAGGGATCATAGTAAAATGGGACAAGAAAACCAAATCCATCACCCTAGAATCATGATATGATGATTGGTAATAGACGGTTTTTTGGAAATGGAGTAGGTCTAAGTGGCGGATTATCAAGATCAGGCTGATGCGATTGATCGCGTTATTAAGAACGCCGTGGGCGTTATGGAGAATAGTAAAATTCAAATCCTGGAAATACTAGAATCTGCGCGTGATGAGCTAAGGACGCTGAACAATGAGCTACAACAGGTCATGAAGGAAACCGCGGAGACCGTGGAGAAGGTGGACCAGCTCGAGATTAATTATCGCAGATCCCGCATCCGGCTGACGGAAGTCAGCCGGGATTTTGTGCGGTATAATGAAGAGGATATCAAGCAGGCCTATGAGAAGGCTACACAGCTTCAACTGGACCTATTAATCTACCGGGAAAAAGAAATGTATCTCAAGGCCCGTCGCGATGAGCTGCAAAAAAGAGTGCGCGGTGTAGAGAAATCAGTAGAGCGCGCAGAAACAGTAAGTGCGCAAATGGGCGTAGTTCTTGAGTACCTGTCCGGTGAGCTTGGTCAAGTGACAAGAATCCTTGAATCGGCCAAAAACCGCCAGATGTTAGGCCTTAAGATCATTTTGGCACAGGAAGAAGAGCGCAAACGCATCTCCCGAGAAATTCATGATGGGCCTGCGCAACTACTTGCCAATTTAGTTCTTAGGACGGAAATTGTAGAAAGAATGCTCGCAAAGCAGGAATTTAAGATGGTACAGGACGAAATAATAGATTTGAAAAGACAAGTCCGCTTTAGCTTGGAAGAGATGCGGAAGGTCATTTTCAATTTACGTCCGATGGCCCTGGATGATCTGGGATTAATACCGGCTGTGCGGAAGTATGTACATGATTTTGAAGAGAGAACGAAGATCAGAGCTACCTTTGAGACGAAGGGCAAGGAACAGCGGATGACCTCTCCTATGGAGGCGGCGATTTTCCGACTGATCCAGGAGGCTCTGACCAATGCGGCTAAGCATGCATGTCCGACCTTCGTCGGCGTGGAGATTACTTACCAAGCGCAGCTCGTCAAAATCGTTGTACAAGACAATGGTCTCGGTTTCAGAGTAGATCAACTGGAGCAAGAGACGAAGGGACATACCCACTTCGGGCTGATTGGCATGAGGGAACGGGTAGAACTCTTGGAAGGCAGAATGGACATTGAATCAACGGAAAATATGGGAACGAAAATTATTATCCACATTCCGACAAACACAGATAAGGGAAAGGAGAACCTAGATGGATAATCACAATGTAACTGATGGGCAGGCAATAAAGGTCCTCTTAGCTGATGATCACCAATTGTTTCGTGAGGGATTGAAACGGATATTAAATATGGAAGAGGATATCGAAGTAATTGGTGAGTGCAGTGACGGTTCTCAGGTGCTAGAGAGCTGTCGTCTTTATGAACCGGAAATCGTGCTTATGGATATTAACATGCCGATATTAAATGGAGTCGATGCGACAGCTGAGCTTCGTGAGGCTTTACCGGAAGTGAAGGTTATTATACTATCGATTCATGATGACGAGAGCTACGTATTTGAGACCCTGCGCAAAGGTGCGACAGGTTATTTGTTGAAGGATATGGAGGCAGAGTCGCTGATCAATGCGATTCGTACTGTTGCCGAAGGCAACGCCTTTATTCATCCAAAGGTAACAGGCAAGCTGATTCAACAGCTACGACGGATGGAATATTTGAGCGAGACAGGTGCGATCTCGGAGGATAATGCGATACGAGAGGCCGGAGTTAAGTTCGTTGCCGGTGATAACAATCCTTTGACACGCAGAGAAGCCGAGGTACTGAGGCTAATGGCTGAGGGCCGTAGCAATAAGACGATTGGCGAGCATTTGTTCATTAGTGAGAAAACGGTAAAGAACCATGTGAGCAGCATTCTGCAAAAAATGGATGTTGATGATCGTACACAAGCGGTTATTAATGCGATCAAGTTCGGATGGGTTACTCTTTAATTACTGCTGATGTATGAGCATTGGCAGTGATGGGAGCGACTGGCTTTTTTTGTTGCCCTAGCCTTCCATTATATTCATTAAATTGAAAAGAGAGGCGAGTTCATAGCCTTTTGGATATTTTGCATAGGTAAAGTTGGGTACATATCATTGCGTGATAGATTTCTATTTTGTATAATCTGTCCATTTCACATGAGCCCAGTAACCGACCTCCTGAAAGCGGCATATATTGTCGGTATAAGCGAGAGTTCGAACCGTCCTCCCGATGAGGGTGAGCGGTCTGAGCGACCTCAACAGGGAGGTGAGTCCATGTTTCCATATATGGGTTGGATTCTGTTCAGTTACGGTTTTGCGGCGGCGATGGTGCATTTGGTACACGGACAATATTTACGTATGCAGCCCGGGACTCATAAGCGGATGCATTATGTTCTGGTGACCCACAATCATGAACAGCAAATGGAGTGGTATTTAAGGGCTCTGTCTTGGTATGGACAGTGGCGCGGTAATGTGGTGAAGGTGACTGTCCTAGACGAGGAATCGGAGGACAATACGCTAGCGATCGCAGAGCGGCTCGGCCATCAGAATGGGATGGAGCTGAAGCTTACCCGCCTCGCAGCAGTGAGTGAAGAGGATATGAAGCTGTATATGCTGTCTGCGGAAGAGCAGCAGGACGAGGCAGAGCATCGATTCTATATCGATCTTCGTTCGCCTGGGGAGGCGAATAAAATACCATATGTTCAGGTGTGACCAGATGACATCCGTCAGAAATCATGATTCCGGCGGTTTTCGCATAATAACGGAATATAACGTTTTTAAAGTGTGAAGCACACTCTTTCATGGCTTAAGCCGGGAGAGTGTGCTTTTTTGTGTTGATTAATGGAGGGAGGTGTTATTGCAATTGTTAGAGGCCGTGTTTGTGCATCGTGCGCATTTCTCCCTGTGCACCTGGGGCATGCTTGGATGGCTGCCGGCCATATAAGTGCTTAGTTGCAGCTATTTTAGGCTTATCTGGATTTTAGGCGGATAGATGCCAATATACAGTTATTTGCTGGATTTGGGCCGCTAGTAAGAGAAAAGTGAGGAAATAGTTGCGCGTATGCAGCTAAATTTTCGGTTTAGCACAAATGTCTTCGAATAGGTGTATTTATGCATACAACGGAAACTATTTATCTTTGCCTTGTGAGATCTGGAGCAAAAAGGGCTAGGTAGAAAAGTAAACTTTTGAAGGAGGGACAGGCGATGAAGGTCGCTGTATATGCGGTTAGGCTAGAACAGGTATGGAAGTTAATGATTAGTCTCGATATTGGTACGGATCTAGGCTGGTGTCTGGAAGAGAGGGGATGGCTTATAGAGAAGACTGGCAGGAATGGTTTTAGAGAGGGACATCAGGTCGAGAGATGCTCTACGATGGTCCTCTTATCTGCGGTGATGCCCCTTGGCTGGGCAGTGCAGCTTCGCGATTCATTCCAGGCAAAGCTGGAGATGGATGGTTGGAAGTTGAAGGGATGGCATGAGTACATACGTGGAGCTCTTAAAAGGGAGCTTGAGCAGGAAAGACAAGGGGGAGTGAGTGGATATCACGCTGAGGAGAATTTGTTAGGGTTAAGGTCTGGCGGTGTGCTGTGGACGAGACGGGAAGGCCTGACCTTATATGGCGAGATGGTACTGGAGCAGTATCAAAGGGAAAGATACGAGGAGATGCATGGTTCGGAAGCGATGTGGAGGGAGGCGGTAGATGTGATGGCGCGGCGCATTACAGCCGCGCTGGAGGGGCGTTCGCTGCTGGAGGCGGAGCTGCAGCAGCTTCTGGCGGAGCGCTTGCCGGAGCTTGTCCCGGCATGGCGCTCCGCCGTTCAGCACGCGCACCTGCAAGGGCTCGTGCTGCTCACCGCGGGCGTGGCGGCTGTCGCCGCCCGCGGCTTGTGGGGCCCGCTGGCACGGCTGCGGGCCCGGTATCGCTGCCGGCGCTGCGGCAGCGAAGTACATTCCCGCACGCCCTGTGGGTCGTGCGGGTCCAGCGGCTGCGCCTATTGCGAGGCCTGCCTCGCTTTGGGGCGCAGCCGGTCTTGTGCGCTGCTGCTGCGCGGCAGCGCTGAAGCCGTGCCGCCTCCGGCGGGCGGCACGGGAGCGCCCCTCACCGGGTCCCTGCTGGACCGGTGGGGGCTGAGCCCTGCGCAGCGCGATGCGGCCTCCGCCGCGCTGCAGTTCCTGGCGCAGCCGCAGGTGGCGCCAGCCGAACCGGCCCCTCGCTATGCACAGCGTCCAGGCCGCCTGTTACAGAGCAGGGAACGCTCGCTTCCTCGCTTCCTGCTCTGGGCCGTGACCGGAGCGGGCAAGACCGAGATGATATTCCCGCTCATTCACTACACACTGAGCACTGGCGGCAAAGTGCTTGTAGCTACACCGCGACGGGACGTCGTATTGGAACTGGCTCCGCGAATTAGCAAAGCCTTTCCAGAGGAGAAGATCGCCGTTCTCTACGGTGGAAGCACGCAGCGGTGGGAAGAGGCCAGACTCATTCTAGCTACAACGCATCAGCTCATGCGCTTCTACCATGCATTTGATCTCGTCATCATCGATGAACTGGATGCATTCCCTTATCACAATGATCCGATGCTTGCCTTTGCCGCAAAGGAATCGTGCAAAGGCACAGGACGTTTCATCTTCTTATCGGCCACTCCACCAGCACAAATGCAGCGGGAGGTTCGTCAAGGAAAATTGGAGCATGCCAAAGTTCCAGCACGGTTCCATGGCCATCCGCTGCCCGTGCCGCGCCGGATCCGAATCGAATCGGTAGAGGGCTGTCTTCGCCGACGATCTCTTCCCTCTTCTCTAGCTGCTTCACTAGAACAATCGATTCAACGGGGGGCACAGATTTTCATATTCGTGTCCCGGATCCGGCATATTGAGCCTTTGACTGGACTTCTAAGAAGACGTTTCTCGAGCATATCGGTTGAAGGTACGTCATCACAGGATGAATTACGTGCGGAGAAGGTGCTAGACTTCCGGGCAACTAAGACACGTGTGTTAGTCACTACTACGATTTTGGAACGGGGGGTTACTGTACCGAAAAGTGATGTCTTTATTTTGGATGCGGACAGCGATCTATTCGATGAAGCCTCGCTCGTTCAGATGGCAGGTCGGGCTGGCAGATCCAAGGATGATCCGGCAGGAAGGGTCTGGTTCGCCTCACCGGAATGGACCCGGTCGCAGCGTGGAGCGGTGCGCCAAATCCGTTCTATGAATACCATAGCCCACAAAAAAGGTTTCCTACATGCATAGCAGCGATTCACACATAGCTTCAGCATGTTGGATCCTAATGCCCCATTGGCCGTGTTACAGAACTTGATCATCCTACTCCGTCTGATGGAGGAGATATCAAATTGACCACCAAGTCGATTATTGACGGAAGAGAACCAGAATCTAGGAATAGTTGTATTAAGTACACTTATATTTCGAATAAGAGAGGGAGGCAGGAGAATAGTTGGATTTTATACAGCTAGATTTCCTGCATTTGAGCGAACGTAGGGGTTATTGCAGGTTTAAATGCACTTTTTCCAACTATTTTCCCCTTAAGTGGAGAAAGGCCGAATTTAGTTGTATGATTTGCAGTTATCTCGAAGGACAAGACAGCCAGCCTTCTGAAAATGTGGGTGCCTCGCATGTTTATAACTACATAAGAAATATTATTTATTTTCACAAAATGAGGTGAAGATATGTCTTGGAAGGACATTTTAATCACTCCGGTGCATCAATGGTTGGCTCCCACCGTTGGAAGCTGCCTGACCTGTGGGAAAATGATTCGTGCTGGAGGCTGTGGGGTCAATGGCTTTTCACAAATTTGTACTGCATGCTATAAGCTGATTCCCTGGATTACTGCACCCCGTTGTCCTGTCTGTGGAAGAGCAGTCGGATGCCCAGATTGCAGCAGAACTGGTCAGGGGGCGAGGAATTTTCTATTGAACCGGAGCGCAGTTCAATATAATGCAGTGATGCGCGAATGGCTGGCGCAATATAAGTTCAGAGGAAATGAATCGCTGGGGCCGCTGCTGGCCCAGATGATGAATTATGCGATGAGGGCTATGATCGAGGAGTTAAGAGTGAAATCTGCAGCTCCGAAGCATCCCTTCGATATAATCACATTTGTTCCTGTGAGTGAGGAACGTATGCTGGAGCGGGGCTTCAATCAATCTAGAACTTTAGCTTATGGAGCGGCAAGGGGAGCTAGAGCTCCGGTATTAGATCTGCTTAGACGTTCCCGGCATACTGAGAAACAAAGCTCCAGGAACAGAAGGCAAAGGCTGATGGATCTGAATGGAGTATTCGAACCGCTGCCCGATGCAGTAGATAAGCTAGAGGAGCATCTGCTGTCCAAGCATCTGACTCAGCGTCCCGTCCGTCTACTGTTAATTGATGACGTGTATACCACAGGAAGTACCATGGATACTTGCGCGTTGGTTCTGCACAATATTTGCCGAGAGTTAGGGCGTCCTGCTGAGATTTATAGTTTGACTTGGGCACGATCATAGGAAGTTGATCAGGACGCGGTAGTGTTATTTTTTGGAAGATAATTACGAGAAAGTGATAGACGAAACGTGTCAGATCATGTAATCTAACATCAGATGATGATTTCTGAAGGGAAGAGAAAGAGATGGATATGAATCTTGGGAATTGTCCGCGTTGTGGAAGGTTGTTTGCCAAAAATTTCAGAGACCTCTGTCCTTCTTGCATGAAAGATATTGAGGCGGAATACGAAAAATGTCTCGAATATTTGCGTGAACATAAGTCAGCCACGATGATTGAGTTATCCGAGGCTACTGGTGTCACAACCAAGCAAATTACGAAATTCATTAAAGAGGGGCGCATCTCGATTGCGAATAACCCGAATATGATGTATCCGTGTGAAGTGTGCGGAGTCTTGATCTATGAAGGCAATATGTGTGATAGCTGCCGGAACCGTCTAGCCCGTGACATAAGCGCGGCGGCCAGAGGAGAAGAGGCCAAGGCCGCTAATCAGGAGGATCGTCGTAATGGAGGCGCATATGGGGTCGTCGACAAATTTCGGGCGCCAGAACGCTGAAAACCCTGATATTATGGCATAATATTCTTTATAAACCAATGGTTCGCTATAAAATAAGTATGAACTTACGCCGATAAACTTATTAAAGATTATCGGTTTTTTTATTTGGAAAGAAAGGTGAAGCCCATGAAAATCAATGATACCGGACGGGTAGGCGCCATAAATAACTATCAACGTCAGTACGAGGCCCAACGCAAAGGATTAGATCATAAATCGCGGCGCAAAGACGAATTATCCATCTCCACAGAAGGTATGGAGTTATTGAAAGCCCAGGAGAGCGCTCAGTCGCCGGAACGTATGAAGCGGATCGAGGAACTGAAGGAGCAGGTCTCCACAGGAACTTATCACGTCGACGCCGGCAAGCTTGCTGAGAAGCTACTTCCATACTTTAAGTCTTACACCGAGAACTAGGGGGCAGCTATGTCAGAGATCGAAGCGTTGATTGGTTCGTTGGACGATCTAAGTGAGCAGTACGATGTTTTACTCGATATCATGCAGCAGAAGAAAGCAGCCATTATTGCGAATAATTACGATGATTTGGTGCAGGTCTTGTCGAGAGAGTCAAAATTAGTCAAAGGAATTCAGTCCAGAGAAGAACAGATTCAAACCTCCGCACAGCAGTTTTTGCAGTCCAAGGGAATCAAATCAAGGCTGGAGCTTACAATTACGGATATTCTCCGCTTAGTGTTTGATCCTGAAGAGAAGCAGAGACTCTCTTCCAGCCAGCAGCGGATCGGCGGACAACTTGAGAAGCTCAAACGAGCCAATGAATTGAATCAAGAGCTGATTGGACAATCACTCCAATTTATCGAATTTTCTCTGAATTTGATGTCTGGCGGATTCGATGAGGAGAGTACCTATGCACCCCCGCAAAGTCAGGAGAAAAAAACTTCATCTCGTAGCAATTTCGATATCAGAACATAACAAATCAAGCTTTAATTAAAGGAGAATGATCATGACCTCCACTTTTCACGGAATAGAGACAAGCAAGCGCGCATTGTTCGTAAATACAACCTCCATGCAAACGCTGGGACATAATATTGCGAATGCAGGCACAGATGGCTATAGCCGCCAAAGGGTTAACCAGACAGAAGCCAGACCGATCTGGGCGATGGGAATGACCAAGAGTCAGCAACCTGGACAAATCGGTACTGGTGTAGAGTACGGAAGCATTACACGTATTCGGGACAGTTTCCTGGACACGCAGTTCCGTCGTGAGAATCAGTACTTGGGCTCTTGGGAAGTGTTGAATTCGACCATGGTGTCCATTCAGAATATTTTGAATGAGCCTTCAGGCAGCGGACTCAGTAAAGTCATGGACGATTTTTGGAATTCATGGGAGACATTGAACAGTGATCCTTCTTTGCTGAGTGCCCGTGTTGCTGTCGCAGGGGCGGCTAGTAATCTCGTGGATACACTACAGCATGTCGGTGAATCGCTGACGAATCTAACGAACGACATCAATGCAAGTATAGATAAGAAAGTGCAAGAGGCGAACAACATTATCGATAACATCGCTCGCCTGAACGTACTCATTCGCGACAATGAGAGCTTCGGCGATCACGCGAATGATTACCGGGACCAGCGGGATTTGTTGATCGATAAGCTATCTACGATTGTTGATGTTCAGTATACCGAGAACGAAGTAGGCGTCGTCAGCATCACAGCTGCAGGGGTGCAGTTGCTGGATGGAGGGGACGAACCGGCTGCGTATCTTACGGCAGCTAATGCGGCTACTGCAACAGCCGGACAATTGAACGGATATAATGCATCCCTGCAAGAGACACAATTAATCCGGGATCAGTTAAACGCTATGGTCAGCACACTTGCAACAGGTGATGTGAAAGTCACTTTAAGCAATGGGTATGTGACTTCGAATGTCATGACTGCATTGAATGATGTTACTTTGTCGGATGGTACAGTTGTAACGGCTGGACAGAATATTCCGGCCGGTTCACAAATTGCTTCGCCTATGGAGATCATGGTTAAGGGCTTCAATGGTCTGCATGAGCTCGGGTATACACTGACAGAACCAACTACTTCAGGTATTCCGTTCTTTGTATCCAATAGCGGCAGCTTTACGATTGATGATATCAAGGTAAATCCGGAGATTCTTAAGGATACGAATAAAATAGCGGCTTCGTCTAAATTTGAAAGTAAGAACGGTATAAATGTAGCGATACGCGGTAACAGTGATATTGCTAATACCTTAACAAGTTTACGTGACGCTTTGTTCACATTCCCTTCTGATCTGACTTCATTGTCCAAAGGCTCAACAGACGATTACTTCCGTGCTCTTGTCGGAGATCTGGGAATCCGGGCGAGCAACACAGAGCGTAATTTCGACAATCAGCAGGGTCTGGCTGATAATTTGCAAATTCAGAGACAATCGGTAAGCGGGGTATCGCTCGACGAGGAGTTCGCGGACATGATTCGCTTCCAGCAAGCTTATAACGCAGCTGCCCGCAATATGACGACCGTAGATGAAATGCTTGACCGAGTTATTAACCAAATGGGCGTAGTAGGCCGGTAATTAGGAGGGATATACTAAGATGCGCGTAACAGGATCAATGCAGAATCTGCAACTGCTGAAAAACCTACGAAATATTAATACAGCAATGACGCAAGGCCAGCAGCAACTGGCGACAGGAGAAAGAATCAGCAAGCCTAGCGACAATCCCGTCGGCGTAACCTACCAAATGCGTTACGACACAGACTTAGCCAGAAGTGATGTCTTCATGTCCAATGCTAATACAGGCTACGAGATTCTCTCTACAATGGACTCGCTGTTGCAGCAAAGCTCAGATGTTCTAAAACGGGTACGTACACTTGGACTTCAGGCGAGCAACGGCACTTACGATGCGGAGCAAAGAAAGACGATTGCATCCGAGATAAGACAGCTTAAGGAGCAATTAGTGACGATCGGCAACAGTACGTATAACGGAAAGTATCTGTTTAATGGACAGAAGACAGATCAGACTCCTTATACGGTAGATGGAGCGGCAAATGAGCCGACTGATCCTGGTCAGTTTTACTTGAATGTCAGTCCTGCTGTAAAAGTACCAGTAAGCTTAACTGGTGAAGTTGTATTTGGCCAAGCGGGATCTGATAACACGTTCAAGGCGCTGGATGATCTCATTAA
This sequence comes from Paenibacillus lutimineralis, assembly GCF_003991425.1. Classification (NCBI taxonomy): domain Bacteria; kingdom Bacillati; phylum Bacillota; class Bacilli; order Caryophanales; family Paenibacillaceae; genus Paenibacillus; species Paenibacillus lutimineralis. The sequence goes on along the minus strand of NZ_CP034346.1, from coordinate 5,892,354 downwards.
TGCGCTTGAGAACAATAACGTGTCGGGCATCTCAGCGAGCGTTGAGAAAATTGATGCTTCTGCAGATCGGTTAAATATCAGCTGGTCCGAAATCGGAGCACGGATGAATCGTTTTGAATTAATGCAGAACCGGATTGCTAATGAGCAGGTAAACCTGAATGGACAAAGAGCCAATGTAGCAGATGTAGACTTCTCGCAGGCAATTATGGATCTGAAGATGAAGGAGAATGTTCTGCAAGCGGCTCTATCGACAGGAGCCCGGATTATGCAGACCTCATTGATTGATTTTATGAGATAATTTTTATTTGCATCGTATTTATAAGGAGGGACAGGAATGCCGGAGATTGGACCGATTTTATCTAGCGACTGGGGGAAGTATAGACCTGCCGAGCTTACTGTCCGCCTTACATCACCGGAGCTAGTAACGGATTGGACAAGCGTGTTCGATGATCTGGGGCTGAAGAGGCCTGGCTCACTAATGAAGGAAATCACTAGCGAGACGAAAATGATCACATTGCAGAATATTGCTGCCAAGGCACAGGAAGGCGATAGAATCGCTAACATTTCTTCTGGAGAGAAGAACGTGTTCGGGCGTATTGCACATGAGAGATACATGCGAAAAGGTCAGAAGGAAGTTACCGTTGAGGCTCTTCCGAGGCAGGGAGTTTATATAGATTTTCGCATTTACCCTCCGGAGATTCACATTGAAGCGAGAGGAGCCCTTCCGAAATGAGTCATCAAGGGAATGATATTGGAACTAGATTGATCGAGAGCAAGTCTTACGGTGCCCTGGAGGTTACAGACAACCAGATTTATCATTTAGAACTAGGAGTTATCGGCGTTTCTTCGATTCATGAGTATGCATTGATTCCACTTGAGGACACACCATTTCATCTCTTGCATGCTCTTAATGAGGATGTCAGCTTTATCACCATATCTGCTTATGAGACAGTAAAGGATTATCATTTTGAAATTAACGACGAAGTTGTTGAACTACTGCAAGTACAGAATCCAGAGGAAATATTGGTATTATTGATCGTTAACATACAAGAAGATCAGCTCTATTTGAATCTTAAGGCGCCAATTTTGCTGGCTCCGACCTCAAGACAAGCTTGTCAGTTCATCATACATGATCAAGATCTTCCGATACGTCATCTCCTTCAACGGAAAGGAGAGTAGCGCATGCTTGTTCTAAAACGGAAGATTGGCGAATCCGTCATGATTGGAGACCAAATCCAGGTTCAGATTCTGGGGATTGAGGGAGACCAAATTAAGTTAGGGTTTGTGGCGCCAAAGGACATTCAGATTTTAAGACAGGAGCTCTATGCGGGAATAGCCGCAGAGAATATAGCAGCGAAGGAGCAATCGAGTGTCATTCAACCAGAGCAGATTCTTAGCTTGCTTAAAAACTTTAAATTGTAAGATATTTTAAGTTTAGGTGGGGTTGAAATGAGTATTAGCCAAATTCGTGGAAATGATTCAATGGTAAAGAGCTTAAGTGAGTCCAAATTAAAAGAAAGTATGGGCTCGAATTCCCTGACAACAGGAATGCAAACTCAGAAATTGGATCACAACGCACTCACGGATGTGGAGAGACAGGATCTCGAGGAACAAGTTAAAAAGCTGAATCATTCTATTGCTGCATCCGGCAAGCAGTTGCAATTCAAATACAATGATGAGGCAGCGCAGCTGTATGTGGAAATTATCGATATGGAGACTAAGGAAGTCGTCTCGAGTTTGCCACCCGAGTTTCTGATTGATCTCTCCTTGAAAATGAAAGAAATGATAGGAATGTTCATGGATAAGAAAATTTAATGAAAGGCAAGTGATAATGATGGGAGTAAGTATACCTGGTTTGGCTTCGGGTTTGCAGACGGATACGCTAATTGCTAAACTGATGAGCATCGAGAAAATCCCGTATAACAACCTTCAAGTCAAGAAAACAAATATTGATAATAATAAATCAGTCTTTAACAATATCAATTTGAAGCTGAAGACATTGAGAGATGCAGCTACCAGTTTGTCGGATCTGGACTCCTTTAAAATAAACGGGGGTACAAGTTCCGATCCTTCCAAAGTGGCAGTAACTGTAGGCGATAATGCCATTAGTGGGAACTACACGATTAAAGTATCAAAGTTGGCTAAGCCTCATGTAGTTGCGATGAATGCGATATCTGTTCTTGGAAGCGATGGGAAAGATGCTTCCTTTGATACTGACACTTACAAGGATACAATTATCGATGTAAACGGCAAAGAGATCAAGTTCTCTGACTTGGATCTTAAAGATAAAACAACCAACGAGGCGCTGGCTGAAATTGCCAAGGCCATTAACAAATCTGACGCGGGTGTACAAGCTTCTGTGATTCAAACGGAACCGGGGAAGAAAAGCTTAGTATTAACTGCAAAAGAGTCCGGTGAGGATCATAAGATAACAACATCAGTTACAGGGGCAGGCTCTGCTCTCTTTACAATAGACGGGAACGCAGGCCAATCCGCTCAAAATGCTGAGTTAACTATTAATGGAGTGAAAATAACCAGTTCCAGTAATACAATTAAGGATGCAGTTCCTGGTATGACCTTTCAATTGCTTGCAGAGGACTCCACAGTAAATGTAGAAGTTAAGCAGGACGTTGATAAAATTGCTTCCAAAATCGATGCCTTTGTTAAGGCTTATAATGAAATTATAGATATTATTAAAGAGAACACTAAAAAAATAACGAACGAAAAAGACTCCGATGGGAATTATAAAGACTTTAAGACTAATTTACAGGGCGATTCCCTTCTTAGAGACTTGAAAAATGAATTATATGGCATTGTTAGCGGTGTAGGGGCGAAGAACAATGGTGAAGGCTTCCAATTGTTAAGTCAAATCGGAATTGAAATTGATAAAGGCGCCACTACGGCTGCTACTATGACAGGTAAAATTACTTTCGATAAAGAGCTGTTTAAAGAAAAAATGGCGGAAAACTCTGCTGCAGTTGAAGAACTGTTTCGTGGTGATAATGGCTTAGGTACAATTGCCAAGGAACGTCTGAAGGATTGGACAAGTGTAAACGGCTTAATAAAGATGAAAATGGACGGTTACGAGAGCGAAATTAGTTTTATTAATGATCAAATGGAAAATATGAATGCAAGATTAATTCTTAAGGAAGAAGCCCTGAACAAGAAATTCACAGCGATGGAAGTGGCTTTAACGAAATTACAGAATGAACAGAATTGGATGACATCTCAGCTCAATTCCCTTACAAAATCCAAATCTTAATGGGAGATGAAGGATCATGGCTTTACAGAATATGTCTGCTTATCAAAGCTATCAGAAGAATAAATATGAGACCGCTTCTCCCCATCGTCTTACACTAATGCTTTATAACGGTGCTGTACAATTTGCTATCCGGGCAGAACAATCAATTGAAGAAGGAAACGTAGCAGATACGAACAAATATATTCAGAAGACACAGGATATTGTCTATGAGTTAATGACTTCTTTGAACGAACGGGAAGGCGGGGAACTGGCGCAGAATCTTAAGAATATTTATCTCTATATCATAGACCGGCTGGTGCAGGCCAATATGCATAAGGAAAAGAGTAATGTTACAGAAGTCATTGTTCTATTGAGAGAATTACAATCTGCCTGGGAGCAGATCGGAAAGGAAGTTAGCCTTGGGTAATTCTTTATATGCGATGAATCATCATGAGCTTTATAGCAAATTGCTGGTTTGTGCTAGAGAACAGTACTCTCTGTTTACGAATACTGATTCAGAAGAACATGAGAAAGATTTTAATCGTCTATCTGCAGAATGGGATGTACTCTGTGCCCAAATTGAGCAGGCAAACCAAGAGTACGGAATACCTGATCATACTGATGCAGCTCTAGTAGAAAAAATGGAGCAAATTGCTATGGTTCTATCGATGACAGAGAGAGAATTAAACGATTCAGTCAGTGAAGCCGGTGGGAACTTAAAGAATGTTAAAGAACAGAAGCTATTAATGAATGCTTATTATGGCTTCGATCGCAGAGGACATAACTCTTTATACTTCGACGAAAAAAAATAATTTTTTTGGGTTTTAGGTATAAAGTTGTACCATTCTCTGCCGATATAATAATTAGGCCACAAGGATGTAGCCTAGTACAAACCAATCATGGAGGATGATTAGAATGGGAATGTTTATTAACACGAACGTTGGCGCGTTGAACGCTAACCGCAACCTGAACTTCAACAACACACAAATGGGTAAGACAATGGAGAAATTGTCTTCCGGTTTCCGTATCAACCGCGCTGCTGACGACGCTGCTGGTTTGGCAATCTCCGAGAAAATGCGTTTCCAAATCAACGGCTTGACTCAAGCACAACGCAACGCTCAAGACGGTATTTCCTTGATTCAAACAGCTGAAGGTGCGCTCACAGAAGTTCACTCCATGCTGCAACGCTTGAACACATTGGCTAACCAAGCTGCGAACGGTACTTATGACAAGACTGACCGCGCTAAGATCCAATTGGAAGTTAATGAGCTGGTTGGAGAGATCAGTAATATTGCAGGTACTGTTAACTTCAATGGCATTAATCTTCTTAATAATTCTGCATCGGTTGATTTCCAAATTGGATCTGATGCTAACACTACTATTTCTATTAGCTTAAAATCCTTGACGCCTAGTGACCTTGGTGCGGCTGATACTGCTGCTACTAGTGGTGCTTCTGCTATTGCTGGTCTTAAGTTGAGCGATCTTACAGTTGAGGGTTCAGGTGCTACTAATGCAAATGCTGCAATTGCTGCAATTAAAGCGGCAATCGAAACTGTTTCCGAACAACGCGCTACATTTGGTGCGGTCCAAAACCGTTTGGAGCACACAGTTAACAACTTGGGCGTAATGGTAGAGAATCTGTCCGCTTCCGAATCACGTATTCGTGACGCTGACATGGCAACAGAAATGACTGCATTCACGAAGAACCAAATCTTGGTGCAAGCAGGTACAGCAATGTTGGCTCAAGCTAACTCTGCTCCACAATCCGTTCTTAAATTACTCGGATAATTTAATTAAAACATTATTCAAAGGCTCCCAATCGGGGGCCTTTTTACTTTGCTTCTATACAATTACCAAGGGATTATACCGATATATTAGGTATATTAATTAAGGGTGTGAATCAATTATGAAGGTATCTATTAATCAGGAGCAAGAGCAATTTATAGATAATACAATTGAAAAATTAGATGGCTGGTGGAAACAAGCAACAGAGGCTATTTATCAACAGCGGCAATTGATTCAATATGTGGAATTGGATGGGAATCTTTATTATGATGGTTATGAACAGTATATTATTGAAAATGTTAACCGAATAAAAGAGATAAATATATGCACTCTGTCTAAATGGGAAAGTATCCAAGATACTGAGCGATCTATAGTTGAGTATCTGGATCGATTCATACCTGCTGGACAAGATGCTAGCATTCAGTTTTTTGGAGAAATTAAAGCAGAACAACATAATATATTCGCACAATTTATAGATGGGTTAAGCTGGATTGTTAGTGCACTAGAATTTAATCGAATATTATATAAAGAAGTCGGAATTTCTCAACCTGAGTATTTAACCACTATGGATTCGTTGGATGAAATAATTAGTGGAATTTATGAAAATGTTCAACGAGATGACTATATTGCCATAGGTGATATTATTCAATATGAGATAGTACCATTAATGCAAGAAATTCAAAAAAAAATGAAAAAGAGTGAACTTTCATGAGTCTGTTAGAAAAAAATTTAAGTTATTTAAATGAAAGATACCCAGAACTTGTAAACATCGTTTCTAGTGAGATAGATAATGGGGATTACACAGTAGTAAATACAAGGAATAATGAGGTTAATTTACACATCAAATATGATGAAGAAAATTTATTTTATCTTCATAGTAAATATAACGCAAAGTCGGAAGCAATTAATTGGTTATCAACTATAGGTGATAATTTCAAAACGGGGCAAGTGTTAGTATTCGGAATCGGTATGGGTTATTTTTTGGAGGCAGTATTAGCTCACTCTGATGCGCAGCAGATCATTGTATATGAACCGGATATTAATATATTTAACCAAATGATTCGTTCTAAAGATATTAAAGCAATGTTTTCGGATACTCGGATCAAAATGGTTGCCGTAGGCAGTGATAGATTAATACTGAAAGAGTTAGCTCATTATATAACTACAAAATTATTAGGTAATATATCAGTTATCGCACCTCCGATATATCATAGAATACATGCGAATACATTAACCGAATTAAAAACACAAATTTATAATGCAGTGCTGAATGAGGCTTCAAATCAGCAAACTCATAGCACTTTTAACAAGCAGTGGATACAGAACATTTTGTTTAATTTACCTTATACTATAACAGCACCTTCTTTTAGTTCTTTTAAGGATATATGGAAAGGGGAAAAAGCCATTATTGTTGGTTCGGGCCCTTCATTACAAGAGGATGTGCATTATTTAACCAAATTGAAGAATAAATGTTTGATTATTTGTGCAGGTTCAAGTGTTCAAGCATTACAGCATTATGGAATTGATCCGGACTTAGTAATTACAATGGATGGTGGCATTGCCAATTACCATGTTTTTGAAAATATTGATACTAGTTGCTCACCACTCCTTTTTATTACTCAGACCCATCATCAGATTCTAGATATATACAAGAATAATATGATTTACGCTATACTGTCTAATGATCAAGTAAGTGAATATGTGTTACCAACATCACAAGTACCTAGTTTTTTCTCCACGGCTTCTGTAACAGGGACTGCATTACAAGCAGCAGCTTATATGGGCATCGAAGAAATTATACTCATGGGACAGGATCTGTCCTATCCAAATAATAAATTTTATTGCCCTGGGGTAAATCATATAACTGAAGATTCTAGGCAGCAATCTATTAGCCATGCGGATCAGCAGGTCAAAAATGTAAATGGTGGGTTGAATTTAACTTCAAAGAAGATGATGGTGACCCTTAGAAGTATTGAGGAAATCATAAATATATTGATTTTAATTGGGGTTAAGGTAATTAATACGTCAAAAGGCGGAGCAGTTATTGAAGGGTCAGAATGGGTTGCTATTGAAGATATTTTACCTGAGATAGAATTAAAACCCGATACTGACTTCAATATTAGCAATAAATTTTCAGATATAATACTACCTGATAAAATGGATGCATATAGAAGAACAAAGGGTAAGTTAAATAATATTATTAGACTGTTAGATGATTTAGATAAAAAGCTGGGGGAACTTACTAGGAAATTAAATGATTTGAACAAAAGTTGTAAACTTCGCAACACCAAACGAGTTAATCAATTTTTGTCAGAAACCAATGATTTATGGCAACGGATAACTTCAACGGATATTTTCAGTGTATTTTATTCTTTTGGATTATCTCACCATATAAATCATTACATAAAACTTGTACCCCAGATTGTGGAAGCTAATAATCCAATGAATAAAGCGGAACTCATTGTTCAACATTTAGGAGATCTTGTAGGTGAAATGATAAGCTTTAGTCCTGAATTAAGAGAGATTATGATTCAGGCTGTTAATCGATTAGATAGCTTTGAAAATAATTTCAAATAAAACTTTTACTAAATTATCGTCTATAGGATTTTGTAGATTGAATTCGGAGGCTTTTGAATGAATGGCTGGTTTCGTGGGAAGAAGGTCCTTTTAATAGGAGGAACAGGTACAATTGGGCAGAGCTTACTGAAATATATTTTGCTCGATAATCCTGAAGTGGTGAGAATTCTCAGTAGAGATGAATATAAACAATTTATGCTGCAGCAAGAGTACAAGGAATATACAAATATTCGCTATTTAATAGGAGACGTACGTGACTATCGTCGGGTGGAACGAGCTATGCAAGACATAGACTATGTATTCCATACGGCAGCTATGAAGCACGTCCCTTCATGTGAATATAATCCCTTTGAAGCGGTACAAACAAATGTGTTAGGTACTCAGAATGTGATTCAGGCTGCACTGGCGTGTAATGTTAAGAAAGTTATCTTAACGAGTACGGATAAGGCCATATCTCCGACGAATACTTATGGAGCATCGAAATTGATGGCAGAACGACTTATCGCTGCAGCGCAGTATCAAGCAGGCTCTAAGTCTACAAGATTTGCTGCTGTACGGTTTGGTAATGTAATGGGATCAAGAGGCTCTGTCATACCTTTGTTCCAGTGGCAAATTGAGGAGAAGAGAAAAATAACAGTTACTAGTAAAGAAATGACTCGCTTTATGATGAGCTTACAGCAGGCTACGGAATTAACTTTGAAAGCAATACAAATAGCACAGGGCGGAGAGATTTTTGTGCTCAAGATGCCTATTATTCAACTTATGGATCTTGCGAATATAGTAATTGATCAATCATGTAGTAGGTTAGGTATAGAACCTTCTAGTATTTGTATTGAAGAAATCGGTTTGCGACCAGGTGAAAAAATGTATGAGGAATTAATGACGGAAGAAGAATCGAGAAGTGCTTTGGAGACAGAGAATATGTTTATTATCCGTAATTCCTTCATGGAACAAAGAAACTATTTGAATGCAGTTCCTGCTAAAGTACAGAGTTATAGTTCACATAGTTATAAACCAATGGAAGCGGTTGATTTGAAGTTATTAGTAAGTCAGCTTTAATCGATAACCTATAAGTTCATCAAGGAGGATAATATGAATATTTTATTAACGGGTGGTGCTGGCTTTATTGGTCGTTGGGTAGCTAAGCAACTATTAGAGGATGGCCATCAATTATGGATACTGGACGATCTATCAAATGGTAGAGAAGTGAACATAGAAGAATTTAAAGACCATCCCGGACTAATACAGTTTATTAAGGGATCGATAATCGACGAGGCTATTTTAGCTGTTTTGTTTCAAGAGCATAAGTTTGACATTTGCTATCACCTGGCTGCTTCAATTAATGTACAGGATTCTATAGATGATCCAAGAACTACATTCAATAATGACACTATAGGTACCTTTTATATACTGGAACAATGTCGTCGGTATAACACAAAAGTAGTGTTTATGAGTACCTGTATGGTATATGACCGTTGTAACGATAATAATGGTATTAATGAAAACCATCCAATTAAGCCAGCATCTCCTTATGCAGGTGCTAAAATTGCAGCAGAAAATATGGTTTTATCTTACTACCATGCTTATGGCTTGCCAACAGTTGTTATCCGTCCATTTAATACTTATGGTCCTTTTCAAAAGACAGGTGGAGAAGGCGGCGTAGTGGCAATTTTCCTGAAAAATCACTTGAATGGAAAGGCTCTTAATATATACGGTGAAGGAACTCAAACCCGTGATTTATTATATGTCGAGGATTGTGCCAGATTTGTTGTTGCTGCCGGATTCTCATCGTCAGTTGACGGTGAAATTGTAAATGCTGGTCTAGGTCAAGATATATCTATAAATAATCTCGCATTTGAAATTGTAGGTGACAAGTCTAAAATCAAGCATATTAAACATATCCATCCTCAGAGTGAGATTCAGAAGTTACTTTGTGATTCAAGAAAAGCAAAAAGATTGTTGAATTGGGAGCCAAAAGTATCATTGCATGAAGGTTTGAGAAGAACGAAAGAATGGATTGAAACATCAGGACTAATATAGTTGTTTTTAACTGATGCACAGTTTGGAGGGAATATGAGGGTCCTTTTATTTGGCGCTACTGGCATGTTAGGACAGGCTATTAGGAAAGAGGCTATCCGACGAGGACATATTTTATTTGGTGCTGCTAGAAATGGAGAAGAGATCAATGTTGATGTAAATAATCCTGTCGATATTATAACCGCCATCAATGAGGTTTCTCCTGATGTGATTATTAACGCGGCGGCACTAGTTAATTTAAGTGAATGTGAAAATGATCCAGGAAAAGCGTATCTCGTTAATGCCCGTCCGGCATCTATCTTATCCAGAATATCATTGGAACGGAAGATTTATCTTATCCAGATTTCAACAGATCATTATTATGCGAATGATGGAGATAATCTGCATCAAGAGACTGCAACAATAAAGCTTGTTAATGAATATGCTAGAAGTAAATATGCAGGTGAATTGTTTGCGTTAACTTCACCATATGCCCTCGTGGTACGTACGAATATTGTAGGTTTTAGAAGAAAACTCGGGGCGCCTACATTTATTGAATGGGTTATTGATAGTCTAAAAAACAAGAAACAGATGAGTTTGTTTTATGATTTTTATACATCAAGTATTGCGGTAAGCCAATTTTCAACGATATTATTTGATATTATTCATCTCAATAATGTGTATGGAGTGTTTAATATTGCTAGCCGAGGCGTGCATAGCAAAAAGGACTTTATTGAAGCCCTAGCGAATCGATTTGAATATCAAATAGAGAACCCGCTTTATTGTAGTGTTCATGAAATGTCAACCATTCAGAGAGCTGACAGTCTTGGACTTGATGTGTCTAAAGCTGAAAAATTACTCGGATATTATTTCCCTGAGATGGATCAAGTTATAGACGCACTATATTTGGAATCTGAGGAGGCAGGAACATGAAGTACGAAAATAAGGTAGTCATTAATGGTAGAGAGATATCCCATGACCAACCCGTTTATTTTATCGCAGATATAGCTGCAAATCATGATGGCGATCTTTCAAGAGCGAAAGAACTGATATGGCTGGCTAAGGAAGGAGGAGCCGATGCTGCTAAATTCCAGCATTTTAAAGCAGAACAAATAGTTAGTGATTATGGTTTTCGAGATTTACAGGGTCAAATGAGTCATCAGGCATCATGGGATAAAAGTGTGTTTGAAACTTTTAAGTATTTTGAATGCAATAGGGATTGGAATGAAGAACTGGCTTTGACTGCTAAAGAGGCCGGTATTGATTTTATGACAACCCCTTATGATTATGAGGCAGTAAAATTGCTCGATCAGTATATTCCTGCTTATAAGATTGGATCTGGAGATATTACTTGGACAGATTTCATTGAGTTTATTGCCAAGAATGAAAAACCAGTTATTTTAGCCACAGGTGCTTCAAGTATGGTAGATGTAGAACGTGCCGTAGATGCCGTACTGAATTTTAATAAACAACTCGTATTGCTGCAATGTAATACAAACTATACAGGAAGTTTGGAAAATTTGAGACATATTAATTTGAATGTACTTAAAACATATGCAATTAGATATCCACAAATGGTGCTTGGACTATCGGATCATACACCGGGCCATTCGACAGTTCTTGGGGCGATTGCTTTGGGAGCTAGAGTTATAGAAAAGCATTTTACAGATGATAATTCACGTAAGGGACCGGATCATCCCTTCTCTATGAATCCAAAAACATGGGGTGAAATGGTTGAGAGAAGTCGCGAATTAGAAGCGGCTTTAGGCAATGGTGTGAAGCGCGTAGAAGATAATGAACAGGATACGTATATTATTCAACGAAGGTGCATTCGTATTAATAAACATATGGAATCAGGAAGTGTCATTAACGAAGAAGATTTGGAATATTTACGTCCGGCACCAGTGGGGGCTATTCTACCTTACGATGCGCACAAGGTAATTGGCAAGCTGTTAAGTAAATCTAAATCAAAAGGCGATGCCTTATATGAAACGGATTTGGTGAACTGAAATGTTAAAAGGGTTGTATACCGGTCTAAGAGCAATTGAAAGAGAGGATTTGGGTGAACTCCTTAATTGGAGAAATATCCCGGAATTCAGACGCTATTTTCGTGAATATAGAGAGTTGAGCACTTCAAACCAAAATGATTGGTTTGAGAAGGTTGTCCTTAAGGATAAAAATACAATCATGTTTGCTATTGAAGAACTATCCTCTGGAGAACTTTTAGGGGCAAGTGGACTTTGTTATATTGACTGGATCAACAAGAGTGCGGATTTCTCAATATACATTGGTAAAGACAATTTATATATTGATGAGAAGTATGCGGATGATGCTGCTAGAATTATGATTTCTTATGCTTTTGAAGAGCTCGGTTTACATCGTTTATGGAGTGAAATTTATGACTTCGACATTTTGAAACAGAATTTTTTTGTTAGATTAGGATTTGAACTGGATGGTTGCCACCGTCATACTCATTGGTCTGGTGGCAGATGGAACAACTCATTGTTCTATAGCCTGTTGTCGGACTGTTAATAATAAGAATGGGGTCTTCTTATGAAATTAAGCTTGGGTACTGTTCAGCTTGGAATGGCATATGGAATTGCTAATCGATCTGGGAAGCCAATGAAACAGGAAGCGTTGGAAATAATTAAACTAGCTAATAATAGCGGGATTAGTATGTTAGATACTGCTGCTGGGTATGGAGAAAGTGAGGCTATCATTGGGGATTTCTTAAAAGAGGATAGTCTCTCTGAACAAGATAGTTGTGAAAGGAAACCATTCCAAGTAACTACTAAGCTTAGTGAAATAGAAGTAGATAAAGTATATAGCCAAAATGAGATGTATAACGTGCTTGAGAACAAACTTAAGGAATCTTTAAATAGATTATCCCTTAATTCAGTGGATTACTGCATGCTTCATGCTCCTATTAATATGACGTCACATGATGGCAAGACAATAGAGGCTTTAAAAGAACTCAAACAACGAAAGTTAGTCAATAAAATTGGAGTGTCTGTTTATACTCCAGAAGAGGTAGTACAATTTTTGAGTATAGAGGAACTTGATGTAATTCAAGTTCCTATTAATATATTTGATCTTAGGTTAATACAGTCTGGCTTACTAGAAGCTTTGTATAATAAAGGAATAGAAGTTCATGCGAGAAGCGTTCTTTTGCAAGGATTATTTACATTAACTACGGATGAACTTCCTCAACATTTAAGTGGCGCTATACAGCCACTCAAACTGTTAGGACAGTTATCAAAAAAGGTCAATCTTTTGCCTGCTCAATTAGGACTTCTATTCGTTAGAGATTTGCGTGAAATTAGTCGCTTAGTAGTTGGATGTGAGTCTAAGAAGCAACTTGCTGAGAATATTGAAACTATGAAGCTTCCAGCACTCGAGCAACCTATTATAGATGAAATTCTTCAATCTTTTGACGGTATTTCTGAAAAGATAATTAATCCGAGCAAATGGGGACGATGAAAAGTGACGAATGCATTATTTGATCTTAGTAATAAGACGATTATAGTAACTGGTGCAACAGGGCATTTAGGAGTTGCAATGTGCGAAGGATTAGCTTCAATGGGGGCAAATATTGCTGTTGCCAGCAGGGATCTCAATAAAGTGAACAACCTTGTTCAAAAATTGTCTGAGAAATATGGAGGAAATCATCAGGGCTACCAACTAGATATATCTGATGCGGAATCAGTAAAGAAGGCAATTTCGGAAATAATTAAAACATATAAAATAGTAGATGTATTAATTAATAATGCAAATTTTTATTCGATGGGAGAAGTTGAAGAGTACTCAGATGATGAATGGGTTAAAGGGATAGATGGTACAATCAACGCCGTACATCGATGTACTAAAGCAGTTCTTCCTCATATGCTTGAAAATGGCCAAGGGAACATTATAAATATTGGATCAATGTATGGGGTGGTTTCACCAAACCCAGAAGTTTATGGGTCATCGGGTCAAAACAACCCTGCCAATTATGGAGCTGGTAAAGCTGCAATAATTCAATTTACTAAATATTTGGCATGTCATTATGGAACAAGAGGAATACGTGCTAATTCAGTATCACCAGGTCCATTCCCTAATCCAAAAGTTCAAGAAAACGATGAGTTTATTAAACAGCTTAGTCGAAAAACTGCACTTGGCAGAATCGGACAAGCCGATGAACTTAAAGGTATATTAGTAATGCTAGCCTCAGATGCCTCAAGCTATATAACTGGACAAAATATTTGCGTTGATGGTGGGTGGACAGCTTGGTAAAAGTAGCGGCAGTGATTCAAGCAAGACTATCATCTACACGTCTTCCAGCTAAAGTTATGAAGGATCTTAATGGGAAGACTCTAATCGAGAGAGTTGTAAATCAAGTTAGACTTTCAAAAGTAGTGGATGAAGTATGGATTGCCACATCAACTGAGCCTGAGGATGATCTTCTTGAACTTATGGGTAATAAGCTGGGGGTTAAGGTTTTTAGAGGAAGCCTAGGAGATGTTTTGAAGCGATACTACGATACAATGCAGATTTCAAATGCGGACATCATTGTTCGTGTTACCGCGGACAATCCTTTCACGGAACCGTTATTTATAGACTGTGGTGTTGAATATTTAAAATTGAACGATTTAGATTATGTATGTTTCGACCAAATACCTTACGGGTCTGGAGTAGAGATTATTAGGAATGCTGCTCTTGGAAAGGCATATTTGTCTTCTTTTGAGGAGTATGATCGGGAGCATGTTACACCTTATATTCGAAATAATAAGGATACATTCAAGTTAGGAAAGATAATTCCAGATAAATTAGAGTTACGAAGACCAGATGTTAGCGTAACCATTGATACAATGGATGATTATGTGAAATTGTATAAATTAATCAAATGTCTTGAAGATAGAGAGCATCAACTTTCTCTTACCAATGTGATTGAAATCTGTAATAAGAAGTAGGATGGGATAATATGGAAGGACATTCGTAATAAAGTTTATATCTTGGCTAAAAACTACTATTTGTCTGGAATCATCATATAAATAATTGCTCGTTTAGAGCATTTATAGGGTTAAGTATGACAGTCCAAGGAAATGTACTATTAATACAATTGTTCAACTTATAAACAATTAACTAATTTGAAATTAACTCTCGGGAAACAGAAAAGAGACTTTAATTTGTAGATGATTAACTTTCATCATACAGTAAAATTATAGATAACTTGGAACTACTTTTGATGAGTTTAAGATAGGTAGATGAGTAAGTTTATTTACAGATACTACCGAATCAATAAAACTAGGTTGAAATTAGAATTGCACCTCCAGTTTTTAGATATAACCAAGAATTGGAAGTGCAATTTGATTTAGGCTCTATATTATAAATTATTTTTTAGAGGGTGGTAATACTGTGATATTATGTTTGAATCGTGCTTATAATTAGCATCTGTACTACTTATATTTTGTATATAGAATTTTTCATTTGAACACAATTCCCACACTTCCTCTAATAGTTGCATTAGTTGATTGTAGTCCCTATTCTCCTTTTTGTAATATACTTGAATAGAAAGTGTAGACAAATATAGAGTTTTGAAACAAAGTTTTAAATACATTTGTCTTAAGAGGTTAGAATCCTGTAAACAGACCTTGAGATCCCGAATAATGAAAGTAAAGTCTTTATGTTGGTCCATCCTACTCTCAATTTTTGCATAATTAGGTATTGTGGTTGGGCAATCCATTTCGTTTTCATCAATTCCAATGTCCGTTTTTTCTGGCTTGCCTTCAATTATTAAAGTAGTGCTTGTAGTTTGTACATCTCCGTACTGACATAATAACAACTCCCAATACATATGAGGGTAATAGAAACATACGCTATTATCTAGATTGTCTTTGATGTATTGAACTCCTTCAAATTGTTGAAGTATTTTATTGTTATATATAAGTCCTGACATATAATTTGAAGTTAGCATGAATTCTAATAAAGCATCTTTCCCGCGGCTTCTTTGAATATCTGATAATCTATATTGTGATGTAGATGATGTTTTCAATATAGCTAGCTCAGTTTTTGAAGAGTTTAATTTGTTTATTATAGAAGGTAATACAGTTAAATCTACTAAGTCTTCATCACTTAACAATAATATAAATTTGCCACTTGCTAGCTCGCAAACCTTACATAAATTAACTGAAAATCCCACATTTGTGTCGAACCCAAAATATTTTACTCTTGTATCTTTAAGTTCCTTGATTTTATCATAGTACTCTTTTGTATCATTTTGTGTTCCATTGTTTGAAATAATAAACTCTATTTCTTCATCATAATATGATTGTAAAAGGTGCAAAATATTTTGGTATGCCCTGTTTCCCCTATTATAACTAGGAATACAGATACTAAGTAATACATGATCTCCTTTTCTATTCCCTTTGTGGATCCGAAATTCATGGATTTCATTAATGACTTTTTGAGGTATCTTGCTTATGTTTGTATTTTCAAAGTCAATAAAGTTCCTTGGGAGATATATGTTAGTGTTTATGAAATAATCTTGTAGTGCTGTGCAATTATCGAAAAATATAACGTTAGATATTATAATGTCATTTAATAACGCACCTTGTAAGCATGAAAGAAATTTATCAATTGTGTTTATTACGATATAGGTTTTTTTATTAGTTTTTCTGATGGCGTTTGTATACGTTAAAACGTTATACCAATTCCAATCCTCGTATAACAAATAATCTGAAAAGGCATCTACAGTTGCAATGGAAGGTATATGTTGATATTTATATAATGATATTTTCTCTTGTATTACTTTTTGTTTTTTGTCGTATATATAGTATTCATTAAAAGTTCCAGTAGGGAGCAACCAGAAGGGGAGCTCTTGGAAATTTGGAATATTCTCTACGTGAATATATTTATTTGAAATTAAGAAATTGACGTTAGCATCATAGATTTTTTTAAACTCGCTTAAATTTGGTTTAATAAAGGCTTCCATAAGAAAGTTTTCTATCTCATCTCTTGAATGCCCATATTCTTGGGCTTTTATTAACATCTCAAAGAAAGATTGAAATTCAGCTACAGCAAACAGAAAATAAGCAAATGAAATATACACCTTAGCTTTGGTTTCGTTATTGGTTTTGTTATGTTCTGTACCTTCTAAGATGTTTACTAGACTCTTATATTTTTGATAAGCTTCATCTCCGGACCCGTTATTTATAAATTCGTCTATAAGTAATAATTCTTGTTCAATCAATTGATAGATTTCTAGTTCGTCATTCACCAATAAAATCTCCTTCTCATATTTTTGAATATAATAATAATATCGGTATTAGATAGATAAGTTTGAAATGATTCATAACTTAATGTGTTTTGAAAATAAAATATAGTCAACCTTTACAACTAATTTACAGTAAAACCTTTTCTTTGGTAATTGACACTGGTTAAGTTTGGGTGGTATAGTCAAAAGTGAGGGCTTGTTCGTAAGGACCGACTCTTACTTGATAATGAAGGGAATGTTAGTGCATGCAAGGTAAAGTAAAATGGTTTAACGCAGAAAAGGGATACGGTTTCATCGAAACTGAAGAAGGAACAGATGTATTCGTACACTTCTCCGCTATTCAATCCGAAGGCTTCAAGACTTTGGAAGAAGGCCAATCCGTAGAATTCGAAATCGTCGACGGAGCTCGTGGACCACAAGCGGCTAACGTAATCAAATTATAATCATCCGGCAATTATTCTAGCCGACCTACATATATAATGTATGATGGTTAACAATTAAAGATTCGCTAGCAATCAGACCCTGGGAAACCAGGGTTTTTTTAATGTCCTTAATAGGGTAAACTCGCGTGAATATAAGCGATGGTCAGAGCGAAGATTAATGAGGCTTGCGATACATAACCGTCCATGAATTCGCCATTAACTTGCCTTTTACATTTTTTACTTTGGGTTAATATGTGTGATATAATAAAGGTGCAAAGTCAAAGGAGGAGTGCCCTATGAATTATAGTATTCGAGGACAACAAATTGAAGTGACCGAAGCCTTGCGAGAATACGTAGATAAGAAGCTCAGCCGACTTGACAAGTATTTCGATGTACCGCCGACTACGGGTGGTAGTGTAACGCTGAGTGTTGTACGAGGCTTGCATGTTGTCGAAGTCACAATTCCTCTTACCGGCGTAGTGCTCCGTGCCGAACATCGCAGCGATGATATGTATGCATCGATCGATGGGGTCGTGGACAAGCTGGAACGCCAAATCCGTAAGCATAAGACGAAGATCAACCGTAAATTCCGTCAGGAGAGCGGTCTGAAGAATTTATTTGTCGAAGGTCCAGTGAACGGATCTGCTCGTGAGGCAGAAGAAGACGAGCTAGAAGTCGTCCGGACGAAGAAGTTCAATCTGAAACCGATGGATGTGGAAGAAGCTATTTTGCAAATGAATATGGTAGGCCACAATTTCTTCGTATTTGCCAACATTGAGACGAATGAGACCAATGTGGTATACAGACGGAACGATGGCAAATATGGATTAATCGAGCAAGAGTAGCTTTAGCAATTCGTATCCATTCATGACGATTGTTGGAATGCAAATGGTAATTCTTTCAATTGAAGTAAAAGGAACGAGCCTTTATCCGCTTAGCGGATAGGGCTCTTTATTCATATAGGAGCAAATTGCTGATGTTCTACGGTGATGTCGTGTGTTGCGGCATTGATTACAAACTGTTACAATTTAGGCAAATCATCTGTATATGCGTGAAAGGGGTAAATCATGCTGGGATTAGTGAAGAAGATTTTTGGCGACACGAATGAACGTGACGTTAAACGTCTTATGAAGACGGTAGATATTATCAATAAATTGGAACCCGAGTTCGCAGCTTTATCTGACGAGCAATTGCAAGGGAAGACTGCAGAGTTTCGTGAACGGATCGAGAAGGGTGAGGCTCTGGACGAAGTGCTTCCAGAAGCTTTTGCTACAGTAAGAGAAGCTTCCAAGAGAACGCTTGGCCTGCGTCACTATGACGTGCAGTTGATCGGCGGTATGGCTTTGCATGAAGGAAGAATCGCGGAGATGAAAACCGGTGAAGGTAAGACCCTGGTCGGCACCCTACCGGTTTATTTGAATGCACTGCTAGGTAAAGGCGTGCACGTCGTTACGGTCAACGATTATTTGGCGCAACGGGATAGTGAGCAAATGGGGCAGATCTATAACTTCCTTGGTATGACTGTTGGCATTAACCTGAACGGTATGGAGCATGAGGATAAACAGGCTGCTTACGCTTGTGATATCACTTATGGTACGAATAATGAGTTCGGCTTTGACTATTTGCGCGACAATATGGTCCTTTACAAAGAGCAAATGGTACAACGTCCGCTTTACTATTGTATTATCGACGAAGTGGACTCGATCTTAGTTGACGAGGCGCGTACTCCGCTGATCATTTCTGGACAAGCTGAGAAGTCGACGGAGCTTTACTATTTTGCTGATCGATTTGTGAAGAAGCTGGAGCGTGAAGAGGATTACACCGTTGATATCAAAGTAAAAGCCGTAGCCCTTACTGAAAAAGGGGTTGCCAAGGCGGAAAAAGCTTTTGGTATCGAGAATTTATATGATCATAGTAACATCTTGCTGAATCACCATGTTACCCAAGCGCTGAAGGCGAATGTCATTATGCGTCGTGACGTGGATTATGTCGTGACCGAAGATGAAGTGCTCATCGTCGATGAATTCACAGGTCGGATTATGCAAGGCCGTCGTTATAGCGATGGATTGCACCAGGCGATTGAAGCGAAGGAAGGCATCGAGGTTCAAAATGAGAGCATGACGCTCGCTACAATTACTTTCCAGAACTATTTCCGGATGTATCGCAAGCTGGCTGGTATGACTGGTACAGCGAAGACTGAGGAAGAGGAATTCAAGAAGATTTACGGACTTGAGGTGCTTCAAGTACCGACGAACCGTCCGAATCAGCGCGTCGATATGCCAGACGTTGTCTACAAGAGCGAAGAAGGCAAGTTCAGAGCGGTTGTAGATCAAATCGTAGAGCGTCATAAGAAGAACCAGCCCATTCTGGTAGGTACTGTGTCGATTGAGAACTCTGAGCTTCTCTCCGAGATGCTGAAGCGCAAGGGTGTTGCTCATAAAGTGTTGAACGCGAAGTACCATGCTGAAGAAGCTGAGATCATCTCCCGTGCGGGTGAGCCAGGCTCCGTTACGATTGCCACGAACATGGCGGGTCGTGGTACGGACATTTTGCTTGGTGAAGGCGTATCCGACGTTGGCGGTTTGCATATTATTGGTACAGAGCGCCATGAGTCACGCCGGATCGATAACCAGCTTCGCGGTCGTGCTGGACGTCAAGGCGACCCGGGTTCGACGCAGTTCTATTTGTCGCTTGGCGATGAATTGATGAAGCGGTTCGGGGCTGATAACGTCATGAATATGATGGAGCGTCTTGGCTTCGAAGAAGATCAGCCGATCGAGAGCAAGATGATTACGCGTGCGGTTGAATCCGCTCAAAAACGCGTTGAAGGTAATAACTTCGACGTGCGTAAAGTCGTATTGCAATATGACGACGTGATGAATCAGCAACGTGAGATTATTTATAAGCAACGCCGAGAGTTGCTTGAATCAGAGAATGTTAAGCAAATTGTAGTGGATATGATTAAACCGGTCATCGAGCGTGTCGTTGCGGTTCATACCGCGGATGACATTCCGGAGAACTGGGAACTGCAAGAGATTGCCGATTACATGAATTCGAAGATGCTTGATGAAGGCGCGGTAACCCGAGATGATCTATGGGGCAAAGAGGCCGACGAAATGGTCGAGTTCATCTACGAGAAGGTCATGGCGAAATATGATACTCGTGAGCAGGCGATTGGTCCTGAACTGGTGCGTGAGTTCGAGAAAGTTATCGCTCTGCGTGCTGTAGATAGCAAATGGATGGACCACATCGATGCAATGGACCAATTACGTCAAGGTATCCACCTGCGTTCATACGGCGGTACGGATCCACTGCGTGAGTACCAATTCGAAGGCTACGAGATGTTCAATGGGATGATTGCATCGATCCAGGAAGAGGTTGCGACTTATATTATGAAGGCGCAAATCGAGACGAACCAGGAGCGCCAAGCGGTTGTGGATGAGGACAAAATCTCCACTAGCGGCGAACCGGCAGAGAAACGCCCGGTGAAGCGCAGCGACCAAGTAGGACGCAACGATCTGTGCCCTTGCGGCAGCGGTAAGAAATACAAACACTGCCACGGACAGAACGCATAATTGACAGCGGGGAGCTTCCGTGAATGGAGGCTCCCCGTTTTTTCTTTTTTTTAATGGGGTGTCCTATTGTGATTCGCCCTAGAAATGTATAAAATGAGCGTAAATACTTATAGTGCGTGTTCAAAAAGTACGGTTTTCAGCGCCGAGAAGGTTGAATGAAGCTAGGGACTGAGGAGCGGAGCGTACGTAGTTGGTACGTGAGCACCGGAAGGCCCGGCTGAATTCAAGATTCGATGCCGAATAAGCTCTCAGTGTTACTTCGAGATCAAAAGCGGACTTTTTGAACAACCTCTTATACAGGAAGGTGATTGAACAGCATGATCGATCCAAGTGTAAAGCATGATATGAGAGAGATAGCTACGCGACTAACTAATCTTAGGGGGTCTCTTTGACTTAGACCTGAAGCAGGAAATGATCGCGAATTACGAGGAGAAGATGGCGGCACCGGACTTCTGGGATGACAATGATAAGGCCCAGGCGTTAATCGCGGAGATGAACGCAGTGAAGTCCTCTGTCGATCAATATAATACATTGCAGCAGGAGTATGACGACATCGAGATGATGGCCGAGCTGGCTGAAGAGGAGAATGACGAGGCATTATTGTTAGAGATCAGTACCTCTGTAAGTGCATTATTGAAGAAGATGGAGGATTTTGAGCTTCAACTGCTGCTGAGTGCGCCATATGACAAGATGAATGCGATTCTTGAGCTGCACCCAGGTGCTGGGGGGACAGAATCCCAGGACTGGGGCTCCATGCTGCTGCGGATGTATACGCGGTGGGCGGAGAAGCGCGGTTTCAAGGTTGAGACACTTGACTATCTACCGGGGGATGAAGCTGGAATCAAGAGTGTCACACTGTTGATCAAGGGCTATAATGCCTATGGATATTTAAAAGCAGAGAAGGGTGTGCACCGGTTGGTTCGCATATCTCCATTTGATTCCTCTGGCCGTAGACATACCTCCTTCGTCTCTTGCGATGTGGTACCAGAAATAACCGATGATGTAGATATTGAGATTCGCACTGAGGATCTCAAGATTGACACGTACCGGGCAAGTGGCGCGGGCGGTCAGCATATTAACACGACTGACTCTGCGGTTCGGATTACTCACTTGCCAACCGGGATTGTCGTAACATGCCAGAATGAACGCTCGCAGATCAAGAACCGCGAGCAAGCTATGACCATGCTCCGTTCCAAGCTCTATGAGCGTAAGTTGGAGGAGCAGCAAAAAGAGCTGGATGAGATCCGCGGCGAACAATCGGATATCGCCTGGGGCAGCCAAATTCGTTCGTACGTATTCCACCCTTACAGCATGGTCAAGGATCATCGCACCTCGGTAGAGACTGGGAATGTGGGCGCTGTAATGGACGGCGATCTGGACGCATTTATCGACGGCTATTTGCGGAGTCAGATCCGAACTGAATCATAATAACGGAAAATCCTACACATGTCATGGTAGAGCTGGGGAGAGAAAGCTACAGGTATATCTCGTCCGCCGGCTCTTCTGGTGTGTAGGATTTTTTTGAGATCACAGCTAAGGAGGAACTGGGGTGTCGTCAACAACCCGCAAACGAAGGCTTAACGAATATTTTCCGGTAGATGGGCCGATTCGCCATACCGTCGATACGGTCATGATTATTGTAGGTTCTTTTATTACGGCTCTGGCCTTCAATCTATTTCTATTGCCTAGCAATATCGCATCTGGCGGAGTTTCCGGCATCTCGGTCATTATTCAGTCGGTGTTCGGCATTGAGCCAGCATATACGCAGTGGGCACTTAACATTCCCTTATTCATTGCAGGCTATCTGGTGCTAGGACGCAACTATGCTATTCGCTCCTTGCTGGGTACGATTGTATTGCCGCTCTTCGTCTTCATGACGAAGGACTGGTCTGTTCCAACGACAGATCTGCTGTTATCATCTCTCTACGGTGGCATTGGTGTTGGGGTTGGTCTGGGGATTGTCTTCCGGGGACGTGGATCAACCGGGGGACTGTCGACGCTGGCCCAGATTATCCAGAAGCTCACCCGGCTGAACTTATCGGTATGTGTCGTGATGATGGACGGCATGGTTATATTATTGGCGATGTTTGTTCTGTCCCCAGAGAAGGCGCTCTATGCGCTTATCGGTCTCTATATTACCGGCAAGATCATCGACATGATCGAGCTGGGCTTCAATTATACGAAGGTGGCCTACATCATCGCCGACAAGACGGATGAAATATCCGAGGCGGTGCTGAAGCATTTGGACCGGGGCTTGACCAAGCTGGATGCCCGTGGCGGATATACAGGAGAAGAGCGTACTGTGCTCATGGTCGTCGTTGGGCAGAGCGAGGTAACAAGTCTCAAGACGCTGGTGCAGTCGCTTGACCCGAGTGCCTTTGTTATCATTACGAATGCTCATGAAGTCTTGGGAGAAGGTTTTAAACGAGTACAGGAGTAATGTATGATTTACCGTTAAAGATGGAAGGGTTCAACAAAATATGCATAGGAAAGGCACACTCTTAAGATTTTCTGGGAGTGTGCTTTTTACTGATAGGGAAGGGGAGACGGACAGGGCAGAGGAGGACCGTCTGCTTGCTCTGAGAGTTTTAGTATTTTGTATAAAATCTAGAGAAGGATTGTCATTTGTCCATTGATCAAAAACAGAAGAGCTTATACACTTATATCATTATATTGATAATAATAATCATTATCATTTATATTGATATTCATTAGGGGGATTTTGCAAAATGGGGAAAAGAGCTCTTCTTGTACTATTAACGATTGTGCTATCAAGCATGCTGTTATTTGCGTGCGGCAATCCGAAATCTGAGATGTCCGCCAACGCTGTACGTCCGATTACAGATTTCAAAGGTCATCAGGTGGATATTCCGGCATCTCCGCAGCGGGTTATATTTTGGGGCGAGACCTATGGGGATCTGTTAGCCATTGATGCGGATGTCGTGGGAGCTGGTTTTTTCGCGATTGACGGTTTTGTATTTGAAGATCAAGTCAAAAATGTCGAGGATCTTGGCTTCCCTATCAATTTGGAGAAGGCGCTTGAACTCGAACCGGATCTAATTATTACGGCGAGTACGGACGAAAAGGAATACGAACAATTGTCCAAAATTGCTCCAACAGTGATGTTCAATACTTTTGAGAAGCTTGATGCACGCATGCTGCTGATCGGCGATCTGGTTGGGAGAAAGGCTGAAGCCGAGCAGTGGCTGGCACAATATAAAGAAAAGACAGATCAGATGTGGGCAACACTGCATAAGGCAGGAGTTCAATCTGATGAGACCGCATCAGTGTTAACATTCTACCCGGGAGATCGTTTGTTCGTAATGGCAAGCACAGGACTTTCGCAAGTGATTTATGAGCAGGGAGGACTGAAGCCCTTAGGGAAAGTCCAGGAGCTGCTGGACGAAGGTACAGGCTTCAAGGAAATATCGAAGGAGCTTCTCCCTGAGTACGCTGGAGATCGTATTTTTGTTCTGACACCGGTGGATGAGGAAGCGAAGAAGTCGACAGAGGACATGCTGGCAAGCCCATTATGGAAGAACCTCCCTGCGGTGCAGAAGGGCCATGTGTATACAATCGATATATTGAAATCGGGAAGCGATGCGCTAACTAGACAATGGCTGTTGGAGGAGATACCGAATCAGCTTGCAAAATAATTTTTGATTCTAATCATTACAGGAGCTTAAGGCTTATGAATAACCAGAAGAATGAGGCGGCCCCGCTACACAATCTGCTCTTCCATTTGTCAGATATAGCAGTGATCGATCAGCCAGTCGGTTGGGAATCGGAATTATGCGTGTCGGACGGCCATACTTTTATCGTTATACTGAAAGGCCAAGGCAGTATTGATGTGGAGGAGCATGAGTTTTTATTTGCAGCGGCCAAATGTTATTTTCTGTCGCCAGGCCAGCATTATCAGCTCAAGAACGGGTATGACAGCGGAATGAGTTTGTATCGGATGACTTTCTCGGTTATTGAGGTGGGAAAGAATCTGCATAGAACATATATAAAAAATTTTATATCGGGCCGCGTAGAATTGACGGTCTTCCCAAGTGTCCGGCTTATCCAAATGGCTCATGAGTTGTATGCAGGGAATGACGCGACAGGCGATTTGGAGGTTAGTAAGCAGCAGTTGCGCTTCCATGAGTTTATCCACGTGCTGATTGAGCATAACCTTCATGCAGGGCAGTCCAGCCACTCAAAACAAGCGGTTGAGGGAACAATTCGTTATATGGAGAGCCGTTATATGGACCAAATGACCGTGAAGGAACTGGCGGAATCTGCCCATGTTCCACATTGGCGGTATTCTTCAATATTCCAGGAGCTGACCGGAAAACGTCCGCTGGAATATTTGAATGATCTGCGCATCAATCGCTCCAAGCATTTACTCGTTCATACGAATGAACCGCTTCGAGAGGTCGCCCGTCAGGTCGGATTCCTTGATGAGTATTATTTTAACCGCCGGTTTCGCCAATCGACTGGGATTGCTCCGAAACAATTTGCACGATACATGCGAAAATACAAAAAAGTAAAGGATTGGACGGGGCATGTCGTGGATATTCCCGTCAAGCCGGAACGCATTGTCTATTATGGGGAGACGCTTGGCGATCTGCTTGTTCTTGGAATTGAGCCTATAGGAGGGATTTTCCCATTGCATGTGGCTGCAAGCAGGAATTTACAACAGAGCATGCAAGATGTAGGGCATCCGATAAATCCTGATATTCTGGCCAAGCTTCGGCCGGATTTGATCATTCTGGCTAATGCCGATGAACGGCAGTACAATCTGATATCGGGAATTGCTCCTACCGTTACCTTCAATTCATTCGCGCCGCTTACTGTAAGGCTGCATGTACTGGGGGAAATGCTGGACCATAGGCTACAGGCAGAAAAGTGGCTGAACAGGTATCATGCAAAAGCGGAGACAGTATGGAAGCAGTTGAGCTCCTTAGTTGATCCGGGCGAGACAGCCTCAGTGCTCCAGTATGATCATGGCAGGCGATTGTACGTCATGGGATCAGCAGGACTAACTCCAGGCTTGTATCATCCGCACGGTTTCCGGCCGGTTTCGAGAGTACAGAAGCTGCTGAATAACGGACAAGGGTTTGCTGAAATCAGCGAGGAAGATCTGTCCGCTTTCGCCGGGGATCGTCTATTTATCATGCAATCAAAGCATCCGGAATCCAGAGCAGCCATGGAGGAATTAATGAGCAGCCGGAGCTGGCTCACCCTGCCCGTTGTGCAGCGCGGCCATGTATACGAACTGGAGGCTTCTGAATGGAATTATGGGGATGCTATTACTCAAGAGCTGCTGCTTGAACTCCTTCCACGATTGCTACAACACACATTATATCCGGAGGGATGGCGGGCAGAACAAGCATCGGATGATTGACAGAAAAATATAGGAGTTTCGCCAAAAGGGAGAATGACAACGTTCTCTCTTTTTGTTGTTCGTACGTTATGTTCAGGTCTATTAATCCGCCAAAAGCATTACCATTGTCTCTGATGACGATAGAGTATGGCATTAAAATAATTAATGGTTGTATTTATATAAGCAGGACCGTATAATAATACATATTAATTACGGATTTATACATTTGATCTTATAGATGTGCGATTCAAAAAGGCCGATTTTCAGCACCAAGAAGGTTGGATGAAGCTAGGGACTGAGGAGCGGAGCGTACGTAGTAGGTACGAGAGCACCGGAAGGCCCGGCTGAATTCAAGATTCAATGCCGAGATACTTCCTGATTTGCTTCGTGATCAAAAGCGGACTTTTTGAACGACCTATAGATAGTAAGCGATGGGAAGAGGGGGATATAGGATGGAAAATGTAAAAGTGAAGGTGGCGATCATTGGTTCCACGGGCTATGGAGGCGTGGAGCTGATTCGTTTTTTAATGGGACATCCGCATGTAGAGATTGTATCGGTGATTTCATCCTCCAGTGCGGGCGAACCGATTGCTGATGGATTCCCGCATTTGTCTGAGCTGATGGTACAGAATTTGGACGGTGTTGATCCGCAGGAAATTGCAGAGAAAGCGGACGTAGTGTTTACAGCAACTCCTTCAGGGGTCAGCAGCAAGCTGGTACCACAGCTTCTTGAAGTAGGGCTGCGCGTCATTGATTTGTCAGGTGATTTTCGGATTAAGGATAGATCGGAATATGAAGCGTGGTATAGGCATGAGGCGGCAGAACAGAAATGGCTTGATAAAGCCATCTACGGATTGTGCGAGATTAATGGAGACCTCGTGATAGGTTCAAGCTTCATTTCTAATCCTGGTTGCTTTTCTACTACGACACTCCTTGGACTGATTCCTGCTCTTAACGCAGGCTGGATTGATCCGGCAAGCATTATTATCGATGCTAAGTCGGGTGTATCCGGTGCAGGACGGGGAACGAGCCTAACAACGCATTACGCGGAAATGAATGAAAATATGAAAGTATATAAAGTAAATAAGCATCAGCATATTCCTGAAATCGAGCAGGAGCTATCCCTTGCTGCTGGTAGTCCAGTAATGGTGACTTTTACAACGCATCTGGTACCGATGACAAGAGGGATTATGAGCACAATGTATGCAAAATTGCAGGGGGATTATACAGAAGAAGGACTTATATCGTTGTATCGCGAATTTTACGCTGGAAGACCATTTATACGGATTCGTGAAGCGGGCAAGTGGCCAGCAACGAAGGAAGTATTCGGCTCGAATTATTGCGATATCGGATTTTCTGTGGATGACCGAACTGGAAGGGTCACGATTATTGCTGTGACGGATAATGTTGTCAAAGGTGCAGCTGGTCAGGCGATACAGAATTTGAATCTGATGATGGGCTGGGACGAGACGACTGGACTTAAGCTTAGTCCTGTATATCCATAATAGACTGTGAACGATGCAAGTAGAAAGATAGACGAAATTCATAGATTCATAAGATAAACAGGATTCAGGAAATGGAGAGGATCGTCATGGGAGTGGTTAGTTTATTTCAGATTGTTCCGGCAGGCTCGATTACCTCGCCGAAGGGGTTTCAGGCCGGCGGACTGCATTGCGGCCTGAAGAAGACATCGCGCAATGATCTCGGCGCGATATATTGTGAGGTGCCGGCGACGGCGGCGGCGGTCTACACGACCAATGTGTTCCAGGCTGCACCGCTGAAG
The DNA here is from genome assembly GCF_003991425.1 of Paenibacillus lutimineralis. Lineage (NCBI taxonomy): Bacteria > Bacillati > Bacillota > Bacilli > Caryophanales > Paenibacillaceae > Paenibacillus > Paenibacillus lutimineralis. The sequence continues at coordinate 5,864,335 of NZ_CP034346.1, read as the reverse complement.
GTGACGCGGGAATCGATCGCGTCCAATAACGGTCAGCTGCGGGCTGTGGTCGTGAACAGCGGCAACGCCAACGCCTGCACCGGCCGCCAGGGCGAGGCCGATGCTTATGCGATGCGCGCGGCAGCTGCGGATGCCTTCAGGCTCGCCGCCGATGAGGTGGCCGTCGCTTCTACCGGCGTCATCGGCGAATTGCTGCCGATGGACCGCGTGGCCCACGGGATTACGGGCCTGCCAGCAGCGCTGGCGGTGGGCGATGAAGGCGCCGACCAATTTGCGCAAGCGATACTGACGACGGACCTGGTGAAGAAGGAGTCCTGTGTAACGATTACTGTGGACGGCCATGAAGTGACGATCGGCGGAGCGGCCAAGGGTTCGGGGATGATTCATCCAAATATGGCGACGATGCTTGCTTTTGTGACGACGGATGCGGCGATTTCCCCGAAGGCGCTACAAAGCCTGCTAGGAGAAACGACGGATGTAACGTTTAATATGATTACCGTGGATGGAGATACGAGCACGAACGACATGCTGATTGCCATGGCCAGTGGTCTGGCCGGCAATACCGAGCTGGCGCCGGGGCATCCCGATTGGGATAGCTTCGCAGCTGCCTTCCGTTATGTGTGCCAGACGCTGGCTCAGGCGATTGCCCGCGACGGTGAAGGGGCAACTCGTCTCGTCGAGGTAACGGTGAACGGAGCGGTCACTGATCTGTCAGCTCAAGCCATTGCCAAGACGGTGATCGGCTCCAGCCTTGTGAAGTCGGCAGTATTTGGCGCCGATGCCAACTGGGGACGGATTATTGCGGCGGTGGGGCGTGCTGGTGAACCAGTGAATCCGGACACCGTCGATATCCAGCTCGGCGACATCCTCGTGTTGTCCGGTTCACAGCCGGTGGCGTTCGACGAGGAAGAGGCGCTGGAATATTTGAAGGGCGATACGGTTGTCATTCATGTCGAGCTTCATAACGGACCAGGCCATGCAACGGCTTGGGGATGTGACCTGACTTACGACTACGTACGAATCAATGCGGCATACCGCACTTAATAAGGAATTCAAAAAGTCTACTTTTTGAACATGTACTTTATACGATATTTTCTATCAACCTATCAGAAGGAGGTTCATTCTACATGGAGACAGCTTTGGAGGGGAACGAGCTCTTGGTCAATCAGAAATGGGAGAAAGGTACGTTTGTGATGAAGTGCGGCGGCAGCACGCTTGAGGAATTGCCGGATTCTTTCTACAGTGATCTGGCGAAGCTGCAGGTCGAAGGCGTACAGCCTGTTATTGTGCATGGAGGCGGACCAGCGATCTCCGACAATTTGAACAAGCTGGGGATCGAGACTCACTTTGTGAATGGTCTCCGCTATACTTCCGAGGAAGTATTGGACGTGGTGGAGATGGTGCTTGCTGGAAGCATTAACAAGAAGGTAGTACGGCGTATCGCTCAATCGGGCGGCAAAGCGCTCGGGATGTCGGGAGTCGACGGCGGATTGATTATTGCTAAGCCGGTGCAGGCGGCCGCAGAGGTCGGTTTGGTCGGTGATGTGACCGATGTGAACGCGGAACTGATCGAAGGTGTGCTGAAGCTCGGATACATGCCAGTGATTGCACCTATTGGTGTAGGAACGGAGGGCAGCCGTTACAACATTAATGCAGATACAGCAGCGGGAGCTGTCGCCTCAGTGCTGGGCGTACACCAGATGATCGTTGTTACGGATGTTCCAGGAATCCTTAAGAATACAGGTGGAGAGAAGCGTGTGCTTGAGACGGTTACTGTACAGCAGATCGAGGATATGATTTTGACTGGAGAAATCTACGGCGGTATGATCCCGAAGGTACGGGCTGCGATTGCTTGCATCCAGGGGAAAGTAGACGAGGTCATTATTGTGGACGGCAGTGAGCCGGGAATTTTGGGCCGGGTATTATCTGGTGAGAAGATCGGCACACGGATCGTACGCATGGGCTAATATAAATCACCATCCAACTGAAGCGTTTTGTAAAACGCACATCGGAAGCATAAGCTTCGGTGCTGAAAATCGGCCTTTTTGAACATACACATTAAATGATAGGAGTTGAATAAAAATGGCGCAAAGCGCACTTTTTCCGACTTATTCGCGTTACCCAATCAATCTAGTCAAAGGCCACGGCAGTTGGCTATGGGATGATCAAGGCAATCGTTATCTCGATTTTATGAGCGGACTGGCGGTAACCAATCTCGGGCATGCCCCAGAGAAGGTGAAGCAGAAGGTGAAGGAGCAGCTCGACGAGCTGTGGCATGTCTCGAACCTGTTCCAGATTCCACAGCAGGAGCAGGCGGCGCAATTGCTGACTGAGGTCAGTTGTGCGGATGCCGTGTTCTTCTGTAACAGCGGAGCTGAAGCGAATGAGGCGGCGATCAAGCTGGCTCGTCGTTATCATCAGAAGATCAAGGGCGTGGACCGTTACGAAGTGATCACGTTCGAGCAATCCTTCCACGGACGTACGCTGGCAACCCTGACGGCGACCGGGCAGCAGAAGGTGAAGGATGGCTTCCTCCCGCTTCCAGCAGGCTTCAAGACTGTACCTCTGTATGATATGGATGCTCTTCAGGAGGCGATCGGCCCGCACACGGCGGCGATTATGATTGAGATGATCCAGGCTGAAGGCGGCGTCTATCCCGTAGAGCCTGAATTCGTACAGGAGCTCTCCAAGCTTTGTCAGGCTCAGGGACTGCTGCTTATTATCGATGAGGTTCAGACAGGAATGGGACGTACGGGTTCCTGGTTTGCACATCAGCAATACGGCATCGAGCCGGACATTTTCACAGTGGCCAAAGGAATCGCCAGCGGACTGCCGGCAGGGGCGATGCTTGCCAAGGACTATTTGCGTGAGGCATTCTCTCCAGGGAGCCATGCATCGACCTTCGGCGGCAATCCTGTAGCTGCAGCATCGGTGATTGCCACGCTAGAGACAATGAAGGAAGAGAATACCCCTCAGAAAGCAGCCGAGGCAGGAGCCTATCTTGTGGAACGTTTAAAGGCGGCGCTTGATGGGCAGCCATTTGTGAAGGATATTCGCGGCATGGGTCTGCTGATCGGAATTGAGTGCGCAGAGCCTGTTGCTGAGCTTGTTGCCGCTGGCCAGAAGAATAAGCTGTTATTCGTAACCGCAGGTCCTAACGTCATTCGGTTGCTGCCGAATCTGCACGTAAGTCATGAGGAGATCGATCAGGCAGTAGACACACTGGCTGCTATCATTACAACACATACGAGCAAGGAGGAAGCAAAATTATGAGCCTAACTCAGCCATTGACGGATAAAACTTTTAATTTGCACGGTCGTGATTTTTTGGAAATGGATGATTACTCCACCGAGGAGATTCAATATTTGATCGATTTGGCTATTGAGCTGAAGCGCAAGCAGAAGAACGGAGAAGTATACGAGCCGCTGAAAGGGAAAACCGTCGGTTTGGTTTTTGAGAAATCTTCGACTCGGACGCGTGTATCCTTTGAGGTGGGCACGTATCAACTGGGGGGACATGCGCTGTTCCTCAGCAAGAATGATATCCAGCTCGGCCGTGGGGAGACGATCGCGGATACAGCTGGGGTAATGTCCCGTTATTTGGACGGCATCATGATCCGGACCTTTGGACATGACAAGGTCGTTGATTTGGCCAAATACGCTTCGATCCCGGTTATCAACGGACTTAGCGATCTGGCCCATCCTTGCCAAGTGTTGGCGGACTATCAGACGATCTATGAGCACAAGGGCAAGCTGCAGGGCATCAAGGTCGCTTATGTTGGCGATGGCAACAATATGGCTCATTCCCTTATGATCGGCGGGGCAAAGCTGGGCGTGCATGTCAGTGTATCAAGTCCGGAGGGCTATGAGCCCGATGCGGCGGTGGTTCAGCAAGCACAAGAGATCGCCAAGGCTACGGGAGCCATCATTGAAGTGGTTCGTGATCCGAAGGCTGCCGTTCAGGATGCGGATGTGATCTATTCAGATGTGTGGGCGAGCATGGGCTTCGAGGAAGAACAGAAGCAGCGCGAACTTGCTTTTGAAGATTATCAGGTAAATGAACAGCTGGCTTCTTATGCCAAGGATGATTATGTATTTATGCACTGTCTGCCTGCCCACCGCGGGGAAGAAGTTAGCGAGGGCGTCATTGACGGCAAGCATTCGATTATTTTTGATCAGGCGGAGAACCGTCTACATGCACAGAAGGCGCTGATGGCAGCTTTAATGGGATAAATAAAAAAATACTATATAAGTTGAACCAATGAATATTGGTATGAAGGCAACGGATGAAATGTTCGGATAATTTCAACTTATATAGTACTAGAGAGGAAGAGGAAACATGGCGAAGCAAAAAATTGTGTTGGCGTATTCCGGAGGGCTGGATACTTCCGTTATATTGAAATGGTTAAAGGAAACTTACGATGCGGAGATCATCGCTTTTACGGCGGATATCGGTCAGAAGGAGGAACTGGACGGGCTTGAGGCTAAGGCGCTTGCCACCGGTGCTTCCAAGGTGTATATCGATGACCTGCAGGAAGAGTTCGCCAAGGACTTTATTTATCCGATGTTCCAGTCCGGAGCATTGTATGAAGGGCAGTACTTGCTCGGTACGAGTATCGCCCGTCCACTGATCGCGAAGCGGATGGTGGAGATCGCACGTAAAGAGGGAGCAACAGCAATTGCACATGGAGCGACAGGAAAAGGGAACGACCAAGTAAGATTTGAACTGGCGGCGGCTGCAATTGCACCGGAGATCGCTGTAATTGCACCATGGCGTCTGAACGAGTTCCGCGATCGTTTCCCGGGCCGGGCAGAGATGATCGAATATGCTGAAGCAAATGGAATCCCGGTTACTGCATCGGCGGCGAAGCCATATTCGATGGACCGTAACTTGCTGCATATCAGCTATGAGAGCGGCGTGCTGGAGGACCCATGGTTCGATGCGGCTGCACCTGAAAATAAGGATATGTACCTGCTCAGCGTCTCGCCGGAGGATGCTCCGGATCAAGCGGAATATGTTGAATTGGATTTCGAGCAAGGAAATTGTGTAGCCATTAATGGTGAGCAGCTTAGCCCGCTGGGCGTTATGGATAAGCTGAACGAGCTTGGCGGCAAGCATGGCATCGGCCGTGTTGATATGGTAGAGAACCGCTTCGTAGGTATGAAGAGCCGTGGCGTATATGAGACGCCAGGCGGAACGATTCTGTTCACAGCGCATCGCAAGATGGAGTCGCTGACGATGGACCGCGAGGTGATGAACCTGCGTGACAGCCTAATTACCCGCTACAGTACGCTCGTCTACAACGGCTTCTGGTTCGCACCGGAGCGTCTCGCACTGCAAGCGTTGGTAACGGAGAGCCAGAAGAATGTAGCTGGTACAGTGCGTGTGAAACTGTATAAAGGCAATATTATTGCCGCTGGCGTGAAGAGCCCAGTAAGTCTCTACAATCCGAATATTGCTACGATGGAAGCCGATCCTACTCAGGCTTATGATCAAGGGGATGCTACAGGCTTTATACATCTGAATGCCCTTCGTCTGAAGGTGAGCTCCGGAGTAGAGCAGAATAATAAATAACTTAAAAATAGTTGCAATAGCTCACTTATTTGGACGGAAATTGCTACAATAGCAAAAATAGTTGTGAATTTACAACTATTTTTCAATTTAGAGTCGATTTAAAGAGGTTTTGGTCCAAATAAGTGTATAAACGCAGTTATATGCTTTAGGGAGCTCATAACAGGCGTGAATAGTTGTAAATCAGCACCTATTGCAGGACGATGGCTATTTTTTCATCATTTATTTATATGACGACATAGATTACAGGATAAGGAGTGGGGTCAGGTGAGCAAACTGTGGGGCGGACGTTTCACGAAGCAGACGAACAGGCTGGTTGAACAGTACACGGCATCGATCGGCTTTGATAAGCTGCTGGCAGAGGAAGATGTGCAGGGAAGTCTGGCACATGTCAGCATGCTGGGCAAATGCGGAATTCTACCGGAAGAGGATGTCGAGAAGATCAAAGAGGGGCTTCATACGGTACTCGGCCAGATTCGGCGCGGGGAGTTGGAGTATTCTATTGAAAATGAAGACATTCATATGAATATCGAGAAGCAGTTGATCGATGAGATCGGTCCTGTAGGCGGTAAGCTCCATACCGGACGCAGTCGGAATGATCAGGTCGCAACGGATATGCATCTATATCTGCGCAAGCGGGTGGTAGAATTCGTTGGCTTGCTACATGATCTGCAGGAAGCTCTGCTGGAGCAGGCCCGGGCGAATCAGGAGACAATTCTGCCGGGGTACACCCATCTGCAGCGCGCTCAACCGATTCTGTTCGCACATCATTTAATGGCGTATGTCTCGATGTTCCAACGGGATATTGAGCGTCTGCAGGATAGCTACCGGCGCATTAATGTGCTTCCTCTTGGTGCGGGAGCATTGGCCGGGACGACTTTCCCGATCGACCGTCACTATGTCGCCGAGCAGCTCCACTTTGACAGCGTCTATGAGAACAGCTTGGACGCGGTCAGCGACCGCGACTTCATCATTGAATTCCTGGCTGATGCTTCGATCCTGATGATGCATTTGTCGCGTTTGAGTGAGGAACTAGTACTGTGGAGCAGCACAGAGTTCCGGTTTGTTGAGTTGGATGACGCCTTCTGCACCGGTAGCAGCATTATGCCGCAGAAAAAGAATCCGGATGTACCTGAACTGGTACGCGGAAAGACTGGGCGTGTCTATGGGAACCTGATGGGACTCCTAACCGTCCTCAAATCACTGCCGCTGGCCTATAACAAGGACATGCAGGAGGACAAGGAAGGCATGTTCGATACAGTTGAGACGCTGCAAGGAGCGCTCAAGCTGTTCGCTCCCATGATTGCTACGATGAAGGTGAACAGTGGGCAGATGCGCGAAGCGGTTAACAAGGATTTCTCCAACGCGACCGATATTGCGGATTTTCTGGCCAACAAAGGCATGCCTTTCCGCCAAGCCCATGAGGTGATCGGGAAGACCGTGCTGTATTGTATTCAAAATAACAAGTTCCTGCTCGATCTAACGCTGGCGGAATTCAAGCAATTCTCTTCCTTGTTCGATGAGAGTATCTACGATGTACTGCAGCCTGAGGCGGTAGTGAATGCCCGTAATGTATACGGCGGGACGGCCTCCAGTCAGGTAGCGGCAGCGATCGGACGTGCGGAGGCAAAACTCGCGGCAACGGCCGATTGGGTTGTTGAATATACAGAGAAGAGCAAATAATGAACATAAGCTGAACTTCTTGAACCGTCGTATCCTTATAGGGGTGCGATGGTTTTTGTTGTTTATGGGATTAAATGATGAATCTAAGGGGTTTCAATAGATTGTATTTTTGTAAATAATAAGGCTGTTTTGCAGTACCTTGAAAAAGATTATTAAAGTTTCATGAAAATTTTCGAGACATATTAAAAAATGTTCGAATTATGTCGAAGAAAGGGATATCTTGCAATATACCCTGCAAAATCATGTGAAAACTTCTAGTTAAAATACAGCATCGGAATAACATATTTTCAGGAGATAGGAGGGGGTATATCACTTTTGGGCTTATCATTAAATTATAGGGGGAACTTTCTTGAAGGGGATTATCAAACGTTTATACTCTTTGGTAGAAATACGCACTTTACGTAATCGGCTATTCTTATTGTTCGCTGTTATGTTTATCATACCTAACGTTCTGATTGCCTATAGCAGCTTTGGGAGTGCCAAGCGACAGCTACAGGTAGAGACGGATAAGAATATGAAGATCAGTGCAACTCAATTCAACGATACCATAGATCGTGTTATTGAGGCGCAGGTCTATAATTTGGAACAACTGGTGATGGAGATAGATTCGAAGCAGATTGACAGCAAGTCACCTGAACTAAGACGTCTGCTTGAGCTCTTTATTGATAAACACCCGGATCTTGAGAACATTGTTGTCGGCAATAACAACGGCGCTTGGATGAAAGCTCCGGACCCTGGCAAACAGGACTATGATCCACGAGAGAGAGATTGGTATAAGGCTACGATGGAGAATCCCGGGGAGACCGTTATTATTGATCCGTTTCGTTCGCTAACAACGGGGCATTATAACTTATACATTAGTCACTCTCTGGCCGATGGACAAGGCGCATTGACGATCTCTCTGGATCTGGCAAAGATTAATGAGATGGTTGGGAAAGTAGAGTTGGGGAAAGATGGATTTCTTTATATCATAGACCGGACAAATAGGATTGTAGCATCTCCGACAATAGAGATTGGTGAAGAGGTCGAAGGTGACTATGTGAATGAGATTCAGTCGGCTGGATCAGGAATGTTTGACTATACTAGTCCAGTTAGTGGGAGACCACAGCGGGCCTATTTCCTGACCAATTCATGGACAGGATTCAAAATCGTTGGAGTAATGGAAGAGGATGAGATTAAAAAAGCCGCAATGCCGATATTCTGGAATTCGCTGGTTGTATCAGGATTGTCCCTCGTTATCGGGCTTGGGCTGTTATATTTCGTCGTTCGTGCAGTTACTCGGCCGATTGAACGGCTGAACCTGTCTTCCAGACGAGTCAGCGATGGCTATTTGAACGAAGAGGTCGCCGTAAGCAGCAAGGATGAAGTGGGCCAACTGTCGGCCAACTATAACAATATGGTAGGAACGATCAGGGAGATTATTGGCAGTGTTGCCGAGGCTTCCAGCCAGCTCGCGGCCTCCAGCGAGGAGCTGACGGCCAGCACGGAGCATAATTCCAAGGCGGTGGAGCATGTCGTCGACCTCGTTCAAGATGCGTCTGCGGATGCGGAAGCACAGGCAATCTCTTCAGCGGAAGGGGCGAGAGCGATGGAGGAGATGTCTCAAGGTATTTATAGAATCGCTGAGGCATCCAACCAAATTGCAAGCTCATCCTCACAGACAGAGCAGGACATTCAAACCGGCAGTGAAAAAGTATCGATCGTTGCTACGCAGATGAATGAAATTCATCGTTCCACTGCGGAATCGGCTGAGCTGATTCGTAAAATGACAGAAATTAGCTCTCAAGTTACTGATATGAGTGCTGCGGTGTCCGACATTGCCGTGAAGACAAATCTACTGGCTTTGAACGCTTCTATTGAAGCGGCGAGAGCGGGTGAGGAAGGAAGAGGCTTCGCCGTTGTAGCTGGAGAGGTTCGCAAGCTGGCGGAGCAGTCCAAGGTGACCGTTGAGAAAATCCGGAATAGTCTGACGATGATGACTGAATTAACGGATCAAGCCTATGCGAAAATGAGTCAAGATGTCGTAACTAATGTAGAACTCGGCATGACGGTTACAGATGATGCCCAGATCGCATTCCGGCAAATCGAGCAGTCGACTAAGCTGATCATAGAGCAGATTCAAGATGTATCAGCGATTACCGAACAGATGTCGGCCAGCGCGGATCAGGTGACCGCTTCAGTTGCTCGTATTGCCGATACCTCGGCCAAGAGCCAGGATGCCTTCCAAAGTGTTACAGCGGCGACGGAGCAGCAGCTTGCCTCGATGCAGGAGATTGCTTCCGCGGCAGAGGGACTAGCCAAGATTGCAACCGATATGAACGGTAAAGTGGAGTATTTCAAATTCGATAAAGAATAGAATAAGATGATCGGAGAAGTCTCTAACGTATTAACAAATGCGTTGGAGACTTTTTTTACTGCAATTTTAATGGGGAGAGAGCAATAGGGGATATTCGGCAACTTTACAACGTAACAATGTTATGTTACATTATTTTCGTAAGAAAGGGGTATAAGTATGAGTGAGGATTTAATTTCCAAGAAAGAGCTGCTGGATTTGACCGGAATATCCTATGGACAGCTATATCGATGGAAGCGTAAAAATTTGATTCCCGAGCAGTGGTTCATCCGTAAATCTTCCTTCACTGGGCAGGAGACCTTCTTCCCGCGTGACAAGATAATACGGCGGATCGACAAGATTCTGAACATGAAGGATGATCTATCACTGGACGCACTGGCCGATGTATTCTCGCCAAATCTGGCGGACATCCAATTAACAGCTGGGGAGATTATGGAACAGAACATTGTTACATCAGCTGCTCTGAATTTATATATTGAAATGGTTGACCCTGCGGCGCAGCATATTATATTCGAGTTCGATAAGCTACTCAGTATTTATGTGCTGGATAGATGGCTTCAGAGCGGGGATATTGCGCTGGATGAAGGGCGGTTATTGATTCAGGCCCTGAATGAGCATTTGCCGCGGATGGCGGGAATGGAATGCGGAATTGTCTTGATTCGCAAAATGGGGGTGTCGGCCTTCCTTCTTATCCCCAATGATCAGGAGATCTACATGGATCCCGGGGTGAAGAGGGTTGCCCATCTATCGCTAGCACAGTGCACGGAAGAATTAAAATTACTTGTTAACGGGAGTGAGGGTTAAGTTTATGGGGAATGGATTCAAGGATTTGAAAATTAATGGAATAGGTCAGGTGGCTGGAGGAGTCTATGGGAGCATCGTAGCTGATGGGCTTGCAACTATAAATGGTGATGTTGTTTGCGATTCACTAACATCTAACGGTACGTTGAAAGTGAAGAAGTCTATCGAAGCAGGGAAATTACGCATGAATGGAACCGGCTCCGCTTCCGAATCGATTCGCGGTGGTGAATTACGCGTTGACGGTATGTTGAAGGTGGATGGACATGTGAGATTCGTTGAGATGGACATCAACGGGATGCTGACGGTAAACGGGGGAATCGCCGGTGAACATGCCAAGGTAGATGGCGGAATGAAGACGAGAGAAAACGCAGAGTTCGAGAGCTTGAAGGTTCACGGTCAGATTCGCGCTGGCGGAATGATTAATGCCGGGGAATTAGAGATTCTCCTGGAAGGGAACAGCCAGGCGCGTGAAATTGGCGGCGAGCGCATTGTTGTCAAGCGGAAGCTGGCCTCTCCGCGAAGACTGCTAAGCTTGCTGTCGTCTTCACTAGCAGCGAGGCTGTCCGCAGATTCTATTGAAGGTGACATTGTTGAGCTTGAGGAGACGAGGGCCACCATCGTACGTGGAAATATCGTAAAGGTCGGACCTGGGTGTGAGATTGAACGAATAGAGTATAGGCAGCACTGCGAGATTGATCCGAGAGCATCGGTCCGCAGCGTGGAGCAGGTGTAGCTATGATGGATAGATATAGTGCAGGAGGCGAAATGAATATGACTGTACGAGATGATGAAGGAAGCTCTAACTTGCGGATTATCGGCAACAGCAATTCAAACGGTGGAGTGTTTGATAAGGTTACCATCGTCGGCGATGCACAGATTGACGGCGATATTGACTGCTCCAAATTCAGGGGTACAGGTACCTTGGATGTAGAAGGAAGTCTGCGCGCCGAAAGCCTTAAATCGACGGGGGAGATCAGAACGACGGAAGATTTGCAGGGCGGCAGTCTGGCGATGACGGGCAACATAAAGATCGGCAGGGATCTGATCGCAGCCAAGACAAGTTTCAACGGAGAAGTCGAGGTTGGCAACCGGATCATCGGCGAGGAGATTCATATCTTCGGTAATTTGACGGTCCGTCATGGCATTCAAGCTGAGAACTTCCGGGTGAAGGGTGCACTGCAGATGAACGGTATGTTGAACGCAGACAAGATTGAGATCGATCTGTATGGCAGAAGTGTGGTTACCGAAGTGGTAGGCGGGGAGATCAAGGTCGAGCCAAGCAACTTCAAAAAATGGGTCTCTTTGTTCACATTCAAAGGTTTGCCGCAATTGGAGAGTGAAGTGATTGAAGGAGATCGTCTCTATCTGGAGAACACGATTGCCAGAGTGGTACGCGGTTCAACCGTAGTTATCGGGAAGGGTTGTCAAATCGGGATAGTGGAGTATCGGGAGGGCTTGCAGCAAGATAAGGACTCCATTATTGAGGACAGCCGGTACGTCGGATTATAGTCTGTATAGAAATAGGATAAAAAAGGCTTCTTTTGTCGGTAGTTCAGCTGATGCGGCTGCACGGACAAAAGAAGCTTTTTTGTTATTTTGGGCTGATATAGCCTTTACGCCCGGCGGCATATCCGAAGATAATCGTCAGGATGGACATCAAAGTGATCGTAGCCAGCGGGACATCCCATCCGCCGCTGGCATCATGGATGAAGCCGAACAGGGTTGGGCCGACACCAGCTAGCAAATATCCGATCGACTGGGCCATCCCTGATATGGCCGCCGCTTGTTCAGATGTATGCGAACGCAGCGAGAAGAAGGTAATGACCAGACTGAAGGTCGTACCGCAGCCTAGCCCGATTAACATGATGTATAACGGAGCCAGATTATGCGGGCCAACCCATACACCGCCGAAGCCAAATAGGAAGAAGGCGGAGGAAGCTGCGGTGATCCAGCGCTGATCTTGCAATCGCGTAGCGAGGAGCGGCATGACGAAGGAACCGATCATACTTAGGATTTGCATGAGTGAGAGCATCCAGCCCGCCTTAGCCATATCCATACCCTGTTCGTGCAAAATTTCCGGTAGCCAGGATACCCCGACATAGAACATGACGGACTGGAAGCCCATATAGATGGTAACGAGCCAAGCAACGGGAGAACGCCATACTTGAACTGGCCTCCGCGGGCCGGCGTTCTGTACCCGGCCAGCTTCTTTCTCCTTGGCATGGTTGGCTCGGCGCAATAGCGGCAGCCAAGTCAATGTCGCAGCCAGGGCGAGCACAACCCAGATCGCCAGCGATCCGCGCCAGCCGAGAAAGGTAAGCGAGAGCGGGATGCTGATGCCTGAGGCGATGGCGGCCCATAGATTCATGAATGATGAATACAATCCGGTCATCATTCCGATTTGCCGTGGGAAATCGCGCTTAATCAAGCCAGGAACCAGGACATTGCATATGGCGATAGCGATACCAGCTAACGCTGTGCCCAGGAATAAGGGGGGAATGCCCGGAATAGAGCGAAGCAGAATCCCGATGATTAGCAGCCCAGTGCTAGCGAGCAGGGTAAGCTCCATGCCGAAGCGGCTCGAGAGCTTCGGCGCAACCAGGGCGAATAAGCCGAATGCGATTAGCGGCAGTGTCGTAAGCATGCCAGCTGTCGTATGCGTCAGTCCTGTTGAGGCCTGGATTTGCGTAATGAGTGATCCGACGCCTGTTAATGGCGATCGAAGAGTAGCAGCGGTCAACATAATAGCGATGAAGAGCAGGGGAGTTGCAGCCTTCGTCGCAGTTAAGGCTTGAGTCTTGCCGGTTGAGTGAAAGGGACCCGGCTGAGCCTTGGAATCAGGGAGAACCTCATTGGATTTCATACTTGCTGCAAGCCACCTTCCGATACTCACCGAATGTGTAATACCAAATTCGGGATGAAATATATGTATTTAGAATATTGAAATAACCTTAGCATATGAAAACTTTTGCAATCAATAGTTAAAATTACGCTGAAAGAAAAAACATCTGCATTCCCGTATTGTTGTAATCTCCAATTACAACAAAGGAATAAGCAGATGCAGAACTGCAAATCAAATCAATCCCCGGATCTCGCTTCTCACCATTTGTTCGACTTTCAAATACTGATCGCGCGCAACAGTAATGGAATGTGTTTTACGCTGCATTTCTGTAGCGATCCGTCTGCCGCGATTTCTGACATCGTCAATTGCCCTCTGAAGCTGACGAATTTGGCTTTGTACGTTAGATTCGCTATAGGCGCGCGAAATATCAGATGCAATTCGTTCCGCATCGCTCATGATTCGTCCTGTTGTAGACACGATCTCGTCGTCCATACGTTTGAACCTCGTCTGCAAATCGCTGAGTCGGTCTACGCTGACCATGAGAAGGCCTCCGGAGAATTTGGACAACCCTGTTACAACCTTGCGTGTAAATGGTTTGATTCCCCCATAAGCTTGTTGACCCAAGTCTTTCAATTTACTCTTTGATAGAGTGACCATTGATTTCATTTTCTCTTTATACTCACTGACTTTCAGGCTAATCGTATTTTTTAGATTACTGTATAGATTAGAAACCCTATCAACGAGTGTATCCCAGGATTTCTTTATGCCTTCCATAATCCGTCTATAGGTAGAGACCAGCTTATTGCAAAAACTTTTAACCGTTTGGCTCAAAGTCTGGGCGAATCGAGCAACACCTTCATAAATCTGTATTGCGGCATCTTTGGCCTTTTCAGCTAGGCTCTTCATCTGATCCTTGAGACTTTCCCAGCCCGCCTTTAATTTATCTACAAAAGCAGTAAATGCAGCACTGATTTTTGAGCCAAGCACCTTCATCTTATCCCGGGCCTGATCCAGCTTGGTGACTAGCCAATTGCCGATTTCCTTAGCTTTGGTTATCGATGCATCTACAACTTTACTCCATGTGGATCGGGTTAAATCGACGGTACGTTTTATCCCGTCTTTCAGACCAATGATTGCATTCGTAGTTTTTTCTTTAACGATTCCAAACCAGCCTTTAACCGTATCAATAGAACTGTTCCAGGCATTTTTCACGGCGTCGGCCGCTTTTTTCGTACCTTCGGCAACCCAATTTCCAAAATCTTTGATGCCTTGGAACATCCTATCCTTAAATTGATTGATTTTCTCCAGGGCAGCCATACCCGCATTTTTGAGGTCAGACATAAAGTTATTAATCATTTGGACCATCGCATCCCAGCCGTCTTTGATCTTACCGGCAAACTCAGAAATGCTAGCCGCAATTTCCTTGGCTTTATTTTCAATTTTAGCTGCTAAATCCGATACAAAGGCTTGCAGCTTCTCGCGGATTATAGGACCCAAGATGGCGCCGATTTCTTCCTTTAATTGACGTAGGTAGCCGAAATTGTCTGCGTTGATTTTCAAATATAGCAAAAAGTCATCCATAAATTCCTGAGGCAACACAGCCATCCCAATAGTGGCTGCCAGCAGATTTCCAAAATCTTTTCCGCCTTGGGCGGCTTTCTCCAAAAGATAATCCCCTACATACGGCAGCGCAATTTTGATGCCCTGATTGGTATGGTCCTGACTCACCTTTTGGAACCCTTCGTCTCCGCTTTGCAGCATAGCTAATAGTCCGTCCATCGCATAGCTTCGATCCGGCTCTGGCATATGAGCGTTTAAATAGATCGTTAGGTCGTTTACGAGCTGTGGAATAGCCCCTTGTTCGGCTGTGTCTCGCAACTGTCCGTTTCCATCCAACACGATGACCGGGCTATGATTCCTGAGGAAATCCTCTTGATACTCAGTATCTATGTAGATGAATTTTCCCGCTACCGGTATCAATAGGCAGTTCACGTAATCACTTTCTGCGGAAATGGAAATGATTTTATATCTATTCTTGTCTATCAAGTCCTGATATTTTTCAACAAATTCTTTCGAGAATCCCTGTCCATCCAGAGAAAGGACCCGATCCACCTTATCGGAAAGAATCCCTACGTATTGGGCCTTGTTACCGCCTTTGGAGTGACCGGTAACCGTTATGTTGTTATAGGGCAGACTTTCGATATACTTCAAAGCCTGCTTCTGCATATCGGTGTCGGATAAATATCCACCTGTACCGTTGTCATACCATTCAAAGTCTCCGGCAGTACCCCGGAAGACAACGGTTGCATTCTTGTCCGAATCGACAAAGGTAGCCATACGAGCGCCGACTTCCAAGGGTTTCCCATTCTGGTCAACGATGATATTTCCATTTTTGTCGTATACTTTACCGACATCTCCATGTTTCAATGTTAGATTCATTAACTGGGGATCTTTTTTTATGGCTTCTAGTACGGTAATCCATTCTTCTCTAGTCATTAGACCCGGGTAGCTATTGGCACCATCTTTTACAGTGATGCTTTTGTCTAGCCCGCCTTTCAAAAGATAATCTACAATATCTTCAACCTTCTTATTATTTCGGTTTGCAACATCATCAAGATATATCAAATTATCTAAGAGAATTAACTGGCTATTACTTAGCTCAGACAAATTTCTACCTCCGTCCTACCTTATTTTTAAAATTTTCAGATCTTTACCAATCATTACGATGTTATAATCTCCAATGAAGTATTCATCCTCATTTACTGCGTTTAAGGCCTCCATCGTTATAGAATCAAACTTTTCATCCTTGACAATATAAATGGAGACGTCTCCGACCAATTTCTTTTCTATCATTTTTACGGCAATCGTACTTAAACTATCAATCGTGTCGATTCCCTTAGCTGATTCATCTTTTACAAAAACAGTAATATCGGAGTTGAAAAATTCATTTTCATTGTAGATTTCTTCCAACTTCGTATTCTTGTTCAATCGGTCTGGAAATACGCCTTCGCCAAAGTCGACGGAAAATTTAAAATCCTTATAAATTTCTCCTATGAATTCGGAAACAACTTTCGCATATTCCGGAGCGATTAGAATCCCAAAATACGCATCTGTAATATCGTAAGTCCCATCCATATTAATCACGATATGAACTTCAAAACGATCCGATTTAGATCCATTTTTCGGATACAAATACATTAGATTATAGGGATATGCGAAACTACTGCCGCTAAAAGACACGGGCACGAATTCTTCACCGTACTTCTCCTGCAAATGGGTAAGCACCCATTCTTTAATGACTTCTGGAGTTGGTTTATTTTCCTCTGTTTGTTGTTCCTTATTCTTACTCATACAACCACTCACTCCTAAGATAATAATCGTTCCTACTAAAACAACGAGTAATATTCGTCCAACCCATTGATTCATCAGCTTCCTCCCAACAATTTTAATTTGGAGTCTCTTATACATCAACGTATGTAAACATCTAGTAGTTTAACTGATTTTCATTTAATCCAACCATAGCTCTTCTTACCACTTAAAATGGAATGAAGGGAGCTGAAAGAATCGATCCAACCGGCGTGCAATTGCTTGATCAAGGCAATCTGTTACCCGTTCTAGTTCTTGATCCAGTAGGTCATGGAGCTGCCTGTAAAAACTATCAATCAGGGTATCCGTGTCAAATGACTCCTGCTCCAGGGTAAACAGAGCAACACCCATAAATACGGTTTGGACACTTTCGAATGTACGCAGGATGAAATCTTCGGCCTGCTTTGTAAAGTTATTCGCAGTTTCTGAAACCTGATTATCATAGTCTTCATCCGGCAGTTTATCCAATTCGGCTGCAAGTTGATTGCGGTTTGATTCCAGTCTTCCTGCAGCATATCGTATGATGTCCCCGATGGATCTAAGAACCCTCTCATTGTTAAGCTCGCCAACCTTCAAGAACACGGAATAAACGCCAAGGTCTGCAAGGACAGTTACTTCATCTTCTTCTGCTCCCGGAAAGAAGAAATTCCAGATCACGGGTTCTACGGTTCCAGCTGTGTTGTAGAACCAGCTGACGAATCGGGAGAACTCGCTTTGTTCTGATAAGATTGCTCTCCCGCTGTCGTCAAAAACCAGTTTTCTAGAAAGAGGGACGACGTCCTCTTCTTCCAGATCATCCATTTCCTTTACAAATACGACTTTCTCAGTATGATCTCCCACCGGGTCATTTTCCACAACATAGTTGACCGCTTTTCCAGGGAGTTCTTCTATAGTTGGCGCACCAAAAACAATAGCTTCCGCATCGAGTGTTTCCGCTAGCATAGCGGCACGCCAGCCTCCCTGGCCAAGTCCGGTAAACACGGTAGTAACATCAGGTGGCAACTCTTCTCGAATGTTATGTACCATGGTGTCTAATGGGAATGAATATGTAATTTGATCTCCCGATTCTTTTGGTTGAAGTACTACCACTATGCCGTACTGCTGCTCCTTGTTGAGAAGTAGAACCCAATCCCGTCGGTGCTCAATACTTGATTGTTCCAACAACTCAAGTTCGGCAAAGCTTTCGTACTCTAACCTGGTCTCCGCCGACTCAGCGAGTTCACATAACAGCAAATACTGCTTCACTTGTAACATCCTATTCGCTCTCCTTATTTGTTACTACCTGCCTTTCTGCTGCTTTTGCAGTTCTAACGCCTTTCTGGCTTCCTCAGCTCGGCGGCGCTCATCGGCGATTTGAACTTCCCGAGCCAAGCGTTCAAGCCCGGATTCGATATCCCGGATTTCTGCGTACAACCGGGTGATTTCGCTCTTGGTCTGCCTCGTGAAGTCATCCTTGAATGCTGATCCTGCCTTCCCTTTCCACCAGGAGGCTGCTTCCTGAACATCAGAGCTTAGCTGTCTCTCCGACTTCCTCAGATCAGCCTCCCCTTGAGAAGTCTTCCTGGCCGCAGAACGGATCTCACTCGATGAATACATGGCTTTTTCCTCCAACTTCAATTTTTTACAGGTGATAATCTTATGTATTTCATAGAATTCCGGTCTAAACCCATCTCTAGAACATCTTCATTCAGCAAATGGATTTGAATCTTATAAAAATAACCCTTTGGATTAATTTTACTATATATCCAGTATTAAATATATAACTTACAAAATAGAAAAGAGCCATCCTTAAAGTGCTTGTTTACTTGCCTAAGGATGGCTCTTATATAATAATTCATATCGTTATATATTATGACTCTATCGGAGCGTGCTGTCCGGTCTGCACCTGTTCAATGCTGCTGATTACTTTATGGCGGAACGCCGAATGTACGGGCTGGCCATGGAACAGCTCCAATGCCCATAGTACTGCCCCGGCTGCAGGAGGGACCTGAAGGAAAATGTAACGGCAATTGCAGGGAGCCCAATCGGACATATATTGTTGGTATTTCTCGAAGAGGAGCGGGCTTTCGGCTTTGATCCACACGGAACCGGCGAGTACAATATCGATCTCAGTCTCCCCTGAGAAGTTGAGATTGTTCAAGCAGCCTGCGCTGGAGCGGGCCAACTGTTCAGCCGTCTGATCAATGACGCTGATCGCCGGGGCATCGCCCTGATCTGCTGCGGTGAACAATATTTGCATTAGCTCCGTATTCGGGAGATTCCGCTTCACAGTACCTTCGACCATGGCTTCGATAAATTTCGATTTATCGCTGACCTGAAGGAGATCCATGACTGGCTTAGTCATAGCCGTATCTTCACCCATCCGGTAGAAGGAGTCGTACACGGTACGCAGCACTTTACGGGCTAGATAGAAGCCGCCTGCTTCGTCGCCGGACAACTCGCTGCCGACGCCGCCGACCTGCAGGCGTTCACCAGATCTGCTTATACCTCCGGTGGACATACCCGAACCATTGATAGAGCAGATGCCGTAGCCCTTTTCGCTGCCAGCCTTAATACCGAGGAAGGAATCATTGTCTACAGCATAATTGCTGAAGCCCAGCCGCTTAATCACATCGCCGAGCTGTTCTTTCTGGGAAGGAATGTCCGCCCCGGCAAGCCCAAAGGCAGCAGCCGCAAGCTGATCAGCTTCCAGATCGTGAGGAGTAAGCAATTCCTCTAGATGCTGCCGCATGATTCGGAAGGTGCTGGCATAGGCATCGGGGAAGCGCTCGTGGCTGCAAGTACCAGTACGAAGATGATCAATATAATTGCCTTGAAGATCGAACAGAAAATAATCTGTTTTACTGTTGCCTCCGTCAACACCTATAATGTATTTGTTGACTTTGTTCATTGGCTGCTGCCTTCCTTGAAGAATTGCGGCAGATAGGCTTGGTGAGCCTGCTTAAGCTCCTGGAAGCAATGGTAGGCAGCGTCGTAATCACCGACGAGTGGGTTCATCAGCAGCGCGCGCATAGCGGCATCTTCGCTTCCGCTGACCGCAGCAGCGACAGTCTCGCGCTCATAGGCTTTAACCATCCTCATGTAATCGATAATATGGTGATTGGCAAAGTTTTCGATTTTAATTGGCTTGGCACCGTCTTTGCCGACAACCGCACATACTTCAACAGCATCGTTATCCTCCATGAAATCGAGCGCGCCTTGATTCAGCAGGTTGACGACATGAACCTCTTGTTTATCATTGTAAATGGCATCCACTAGACTGATAGCCACCTCAGAATAATTGGCTCCGCCGCGGGAGGACAGCAGCTCTGGCTTAGTGTGCAGCTTGGAATCAGTGTAGATCTGCAGCAATTCCTCCTCGATCTGCATACATTTCTCGCCTCGAGACAGTTCGCTCTCTTGAACGGTCTTGAGTTTCTTGTTCTTGAAATAGTAGTATTCAAGATAGGAGGAAGGAATCGCGCCAACCGTCTGGATTAGTTCTTTGCTGAAGCCACTGGACGGAATATTCTTCATCGCTTCGCTGTTTAGCCCCATATCAAGCGCGGCTTCAAGATAATCCATACCGTCTTGTCTAATCGAAGTAATCCAGCTCAGATGATTCAATCCAATATAGGTGAACTCGGGGTGCTCCAAATGGAGTGTCTCACGAATGCTTTTGAACATGTTAAAGGGTACATTGCAAAGGCCCAGCATTTTGACCCCGCTATGATTGAGCAATGCCTCAGTAATAATTCCGGCCGGGTTCGAGAAGTTGATCAGCCAGGCATTGGGGCATAGATCCTTCATCCGCTCTGCAATATGCAGCATCGCGGGAATCGTGCGCATCGCCTTGAAAAACCCACCGATACCACAGGTCTCTTGGCCGATTAAATGATATTTAAGCGGGATCTTCTCATCCAGAACTCTGGCGGGAAGTTTGCCAACGCGAATTTGCCCTAGTACAAAGTCAGCATCCCTTAGCGCTTCATCCAAATCCTGAGTCATCGTTATCCGACAGGGGAGCTGCTCAGCCTCGATCATGCGCTTACACAGCTGACCAACAATGTCCAGTTTACAGGCATCGATATCCATGAACACCAGCTCGCTGACGGGCAGTACATTTTTGCGTTTGATAATACCTTCGATAAGTTCAGGGGTATAGGTACTTCCAGAACCAATAATGGAGATCTTTAGCTTCTGAGTCATTTGAACTCCTCCTATGCTTTTGGGATAGAACTCCAGCTGCTATCATCGCCGTCATTATAGCACCCGTTCTTAATTCCGACAATAATATTCCGCAAATAAATGTTATAATGTATTATGTTTTTGAAATAAAATTTCAGGTTAATTAAAGAATTTACCAATTATTCACCTTGATCTGCTTGTTTTCTAGCCAAAAAGCGCTTAAGATAGGTGCAAGTATTGCCAGCTGTTGGTGCAAAGGAATGAATGAATCATATAAGTGCGTGTTCAAAAAGTCAGACTTATTGAACCACCTATATAAATTAATCAAGGTAAGTGGGGAGTATTACATGGCGATTAATGATAATATTCTGATCAAAATTCGTGAGATGAAGGACAATCTGACTCCGGTGGAGAGAATGGTGGCCGAATATATCCTGGCTAATACGGAGGAAATTCCGCACCTCTCTATCAAGAGTCTGGCCCAGCTCAGCAAGACGAGCGACGCCTCTGTGCTTCGCTTCTGTAAGACGATGGGGTATAGCGGATACCGGAATTTCATCGTCAGTATCTCCGCTGCTCTGGGGTCAATCGATGAGGAGCAGAAGGATGTTTATACCGATATTCAACCGGGTGATGACCTATTCACGATTATTTCGAATATTTCGCATAACAATATCAAATCGATAGAGGACACGCTGAGCGTAATTGACCGAAATGAGGTAGCCCGGGCAGTCAAGGTGCTGCGCTCCAGCAACCGCATCGTCTTCTTCGGGATCGGTGCCTCCGGCCTGATCTGCATGGATGGGGAACAGAAATTTTCCCGGATCAACAAAATGAGCCATGCTTACACGGACGGGCATAGCCAGCTTACTGCGGCAACCTTGCTCGGCAAGGGAGATGTCGCTATCTTTGTCTCGAATTCGGGAGATACGGTGGAAATCCTGGATACGCTAGAGATCGCCAAGAAGAACAATGTATCGACCATCGCCATAACCCGGTACAGCAAGAGCGAGCTTGCGGACAAGGCCGATATTCTGCTCGGCATTACGACTCCCGAGATTACGATGCGAAGCGGAGCGATGGGCTCGAGGATTGCGATGCTGACGATTATCGATATTTTGTTCGCCGGCGTAGCTAGCGCTGAATACAAAAATGTGAAGAAATATTTGACCAAGACACATAACATATTGGCTAGCAAGCATCGCGGCCGGAAATAGGCAGTCACTGGGAGTAATTCAGGGTTTAAGCCAGTTTAGCTCGCGAAGCGTGTGAGATAAGATTTGATAAAAGTTGAAAATGGCGTGAAGCACATGCCGCTTTGATCCGGAATCGTTTGCGATTCTTGTGATCAAAGCGGCATTATTTATTTTCAGATAGAAAGGAAGAGGTACGATGAGTGGTTTTGAGACAAAAAAGAACCAATGGCTTAATGATCAGCTCGCTGTAGAAAAAATCCGAGAAGACGCGAGATGCTTCAAAAGGAAATTGGACACGGTACGAAGGAGTTTCTGAGAAAGGTATGGTACCCAGCCATTGGGAACTTTAACCATCTGTATGCGGAGTGGGAAGTTCGGGATTATGGCGGCCGCTATCGATATCTGGATCTGGCCTATATGCCCATTGGCGCCAAAGGCTGCATCGAAGTCCATGGATATCGGTCTCACGCGAGAGATATTGAAGCATGGCGGTTCAGAGATTTGTGCAAGAAAACAGGCTTACCTTGTATTAGACGATTGGTTGTTCCTGCCTGTTGCCTATTTGTCAATTGAGGAAGAACCGGAGGTTATCCAGCAGATGGCGCTATCTTTTGTCGGTAAGTTTGTGTCCTTGTCAACGAGTCCTTCGCTTAGCTGGATTGATGAAGAGGCTCTGCGCTTTGCTCGTCGGGTCATTCGGCCTTTCCGATCCGAAGAGCTCGCCTTGCACCTGAACCGATCCGACAGACAGGCGAGACGTATTTTAGACAAACTCGTAAAAATGGAAGTGTTGCTTATTCACAATGGACAACAGCGCTATTGTACCTATCAATTGGTCAAAAATGACCGTTAGAGCATGAAAAAAGCCACTTTGCTATCTTAATGGACATTTATGACCGTTAAAGGGAAAAACCACGCCTTTCTGAGATAGTCCCCCCCTCCTTACGGACAAAAGTGTCCGTAAGGAGGGGGGACTATCCAAGGATCGGCTCTAACGGTCAATAATGTCCAATAGGCCAGGCCAAGCTCGAACAAAAGCCACAAAGCGCGATAATGTCGAGCTAACGATAACCGTGTTCACAAAGCACGAAAACGCCAAGCGCACCACAAGCCGCACCACAAGCCACATCATAAACCGAACCACAAACCGCAGATAGACCGCACCATAAACCGTACCACAAGCCGCACTACGAGCCGCAAAGAAATACACTGCTGCAAAGCTCTACTTCTTCAAATTCCTATCATGACACCCAGTTTTTCAATAAAAACATCTTTGGCTGGAGGCGAAGTGTCATACGTACTAACCGTTGACAGAAGACAGGGGCACTGAGCCTGCGAAAACACCTGCCGCAAGTGAGGGGTGCATTTTCTGGATGGAGAAAAATAAGGAATGGTCTCTTTTTTTGTTGAAACATTGAATTAAAAATACAAAATAATATTACATAGTAAAATTTTATTCCAAAAACTATTGACGGATAGGTGAGCGCTCATTTAAGCTAAAGCTAAGAGTAAGAGTTCAAAAAGGTCGAGTTACTACTCGATTCACTTCGTGATAGATATTGAATTTACAAGGTACCAGCAGTACTGATGAAATTCTATATCGCAAGAGAACCTACCTTTGGATCGCGGTCACTCATCCTTGAATTGATCTCGATTGGTTTTCTTATCATAAGCGGACTTTTTGAACTACCTCTAGGAAATGGAGATTGAGACCATCAGTGAGGAGAAGGGATCAGCTATGGAACAATACTTTGCAGAACTGACCACAGAGAGAGTCAACCCCCACACACAGATGATTGATGAATGTACAACCGAAGAAATGCTTCATCTGCTTAATCAGGAGGATGCCAAGGTTCCAGCTGCCGTGGCTGCGGAAATTCCTCAAATCATGAAGGCGGTGGATATTCTATATCATTCGCTTAAGAATGGTGGAAGAATGTTTTATATAGGCGCAGGTACTTCTGGAAGATTGGGAGTATTGGATGCCTCGGAATGTCCACCTACTTTCGGAGTAGACCCAACGCTAGTGCAAGGGTATATTGCCGGAGGCGATATGGCTTTAAGGGTGGCTGTTGAAGGATTTGAAGATAGTATAGAGGAGGGGATTGCCTTAATCGAGCGGGTCGGCGTAACCGCACGTGATGCTGTCGTTGGCATCTCGGCCAGCGGCTCGGCCAGCTTCGTTATTGCCGGTCTGAAGAGGGCAGCCGAACTAGGGGCAGCGACGATCGGAGTAGTTAATAATAAGGGCTCCAGATTGGAAGCGGTCTGCGATGTTTGTATCGCGCCTGTAGTAGGTCCTGAAGTGATCATGGGTTCGACTCGTCTGAAGGCTGGCACTGCTCAGAAGCTTGTGCTCAATATGCTTACAACATGCACGATGGTCAAACTGGGGAAGACATACGACAATTTGATGGTGGACTTGAGGGCTAGCAACAAGAAGCTTTATGACCGCTCTATCCGCATCATCAAAATTGCGGCGGGAGTCGATGATGACACGGCCGGTGAATACCTGCATAAGGCGTCTATGAATTGCAAGCTGGCTATCCTGATGATCAAGACGGGCCTGGATGCCGAGAAGGGCAAGCAGGTGCTGCAGGAATGCGAAGGAAGCTTGAAGTTAGCCATTCGTACTACAAATCGCGTAGTTTAGTATGAAATTCCAGGGGGAGGATTTTTGTTATGAGAAAAATGCGTGTGTTGGCATTAGTCTTGGCACTAACCATGTCCTTGACTGCATTAACGGCTTGTGGTTCTTCCAATAAAGGCAATTCCGGCAAAGACAATACAGCTGCCAATAATAACAAGACGGAGAATTCCGGTAAATCTAATAACAACACTAACTCAGAGGCAAAAGATACGATTACGGCGCTGCTTCCGCCGGTATCGGGCAATTTCCAAGATATGTTCCAACAGATGGAGAAAGACTTCAACGAGCTCTATCCAAATTTGACGCTTAAAATTGAGCCTGCCAGCTGGGAAGATATGACGCAGAAGCTCGATACGCAGGTGAATGCGGGAAGCCCTCCAGATATCGCCTTTATCGGCTCAGAGGGAATCTCGAAGTATCTGCAGCAGAATATGCTGATGGATATTACGGATTTAGCGACGCCAGATATGGTCAATGACTATGATAAGACTCCGCTGGAGTATATGAAGAGAGCTGAAGGATTGTACGGCTTCCCAGCTTATATGGAAGTGCATGCTTTGGGAGGAAACAAGGAATTCCTTGAACAGGCCGGCATAGACTGGAAGAGTGTACAGCAGAACGGCTGGACCTTTGATGAGTTCCGTGAAGCGATCAAGAATGGTGTCGTCAAGGAAGGCAATACAACGAAGCGTTATGGGTTCGTATTTGCTACCGCGGGCGTTACAGGCAAGGACTACTTGAACATTCTCATCAAAAATGCGGGTATGCCTGCTCCATTTACGAAGGATTTGAAATACGCCTTAACGAGCAAGAACTTCCTGGAAGTGCTGAAGGACGTTCGTCTAATGATCGATGACGGGTCTATGCCGAAGGAGCTCAGCTCAGTAGATGCAGGAAAACGCTGGAATATGTTCCTAACAGGACAGACCATGATTACGGGTAAGGGTCTCGCTACGTTTGAGAACAATGCTAGACAAAATAACGAGAAAATTAAAGCCAATGATGGAAGCGCTGTCAGCGGTAGTATCCCAGTAGAATATATCGTATTGCCAGTTCCTACATTCGCAGGTGAAGAGCCGATTTCAAGCACGGTAGTAGACGGATATGTTACATTCCGCGGCAAGAAGGAGCCGACCGATGAGCATAAAGCCAACGTAGTTAAGGCTGCATATTTCCTTGCCAGCGGCAAGGTTGCTGCGATGACGAACAATGATCTGTTCGCTGCTCATATTACGAAGAGCGCCAGAGATGCCGCTGCGAGTATGCCAGTTGACCGTAATCCGGACAACGTAGCAGCTGTAGAGAAGCTTCTCTCACATGCGAATCCACCGCGTCCTGATATTCCATCTGACCTAGGTGCTAAAGCGATCAAAATGGAAGATGAAGTCATTGTTCCTAAGCTACAGGCTCTACTTGCGAACGAGATAACTCCGGAAGATATGTATGAAGCCGTGAAGGCTGCAGCCATCAAGACCTTCGGAGAAGATGGTATTGTGAAGGATTAATTATCTTTTAGCTCGGGTAGCCGTTGAGATTATTCATATGGCTACCCGGGTCATTTTGGCAAAACGGTTGGAAAAGGAGCTAAGAGATATGAGCCAATTAGCAAAAGTACCGACAACAGCAAAAGTGGCCAAAAAACGAAAATGGAGAGGCGACAATGCTTGGGGTTATGCCTTTATTGCCGTGGCACTTGTTGTCTATGCGATGTTTACGGCTTATCCCGTAGTCAGTGCTTTCATCATCAGCTTCCAGGAATACCGCCCGCTGGGCTCCGTGTTCATAGGATTTGAGAACTATATCAATACATTTTCGGATTCCCTGTTCTGGAAGTCTATTAAAAACACGATTGTATATACCGTACTCACAGTCCCCGTCACCTTGTTCTTGTCCTTTGCAGTAGCGATTCTAATTCTTCCTTTGAAGAAACGGACGCAGACTGCTTTCAAAGCAATCTACTATTTGCCGGCGGTTGCTTCGGGGGTAGCTTTGTCTGTCGTCTGGCTGTGGATCTTTGATCCGATGCCAAGCGGTATTTTGAACAAGCTACTGGGCCTTTTTGGTATCTCTAACCTGAACTGGCTGGGGTCCAGCTCCACGGCGATGTTCTCGCTCGTATTGATGGCCTGGCTATCGAGTCACGGCACCAGTATTATCATCTATTTGGCCGCTCTTCTCGGGATTGACGTGAGTTACTATGAGGCCGCCGATCTGGACGGAGCGAATTTCCTCAAGAAGCTCTGGTATATCGTGATTCCTTTTCTGAAACCGACAACCTTATTCTTGCTCGTTACCGGTGTTATTGGTTCCTTCCAGGTGTTCCAGAATGCTTACCTGATGACAGGGGGCGGACCGGACAATGCGACAACGATGGTTGGTTTGCTTATTTTCAACAATGCGTTTAAATACTTCGAGTTCGGCAAGGCGGCTGCGCAATCACTGATTCTGGCTGCGATTATTGCCAGTATTTCCTTCATTCAATTCAAATTCTTCGGTAAAAATATCGAGTACTAATAGGGGAGGAGAATGACACATGGCTCTGTACAAGAAACATACCGGCAAGCAAACGGTTAAATACACCAGGAATACATCCATCATGATTCTTCTCTTACTGTTTGCTCTTGCAACGTTATTTCCAATTTATTTCATGATTATCTCTTCATTCGGGGATCCCGTTGAGGCGGGGGCTATGGACTATTCTCTATGGCCTGCCAAAGTATCTCTTGAATCCTATAAATTCTTTTTTGATTACAGTGAACATTCCTATCGTTGGCTGCTGAACTCATTGATTGTGGCAGGAAGTGTTACGGTATCTAACGTGATTTTCGCCACGATGGCAGGCTATGCCTTCTCGAAAATCCGTTTCAAAGGCCGGGCCGTCCTGTTCTCAATTCTGCTCTGCGCCATGATGATTCCATATCAAGTGACCCAGGTACCGCTTTATATTCTGATCGTGAATATATTTGAGATCGAGAATACTTACAGAGCTCTGATCATGCCTGGACTGGTCACCGTCTACAGCATATTTTTAACCAAACAATTTATGTCCTCTATTCCTAACGAGATTATCGAGTGTGCCAAGGTGGAGGGCTGTAATCAGTTTCAAATTTTCTTGAAGGTGATCGTGCCGCTGTCGAAGACAGTCATGGCGGTTACGGCCATTCTTACTTTCATGGATAGCTGGAATACCTTCTTCTGGCCGTTTCTGGTCACGAATACGATGGATATGCAGACGATCCAGGTGGGGCTCAAGAACTTCCGTTTTGCCAATACGACGTATTTCGCGCCGATGATGGCCGGGGCAACGATCTCGGCGTTGCCGATGTTCATCCTGTTCTTCAGCCTGCAGAAGTACTTCCTTGAGGGTGTAACCGTGGGAGCGGTGAAGGGTTAATGGACGGGTCACAAGCCTCAGGGCGGATGACGGAATTTGCTGCGGGACAGATGGGTGAGGCCCAGTCGACAAACCTGGTAACACGTTATGCGGTTGGACTTATGTCAGGTACCTCGGTCGATGGCATCGACGCGGCGGTCGTTAGGATTACAGGTGCTGTGGGGACGAGACCGGAGGTCCAGCTTCTAGGTTTTGAAAATACCCCCTTCTCCACTCAGGTTCGAGACGAAATATTTACTCTGTTCGACGTCAAGAAGGCCACGTTGGATCGGGTAGGTCGCCTTAATGTTTGGCTTGGCGAATTGTTTGCGGAAGCGGCTCTATCTGTCATTGCTAAATCTGGTTTGGCGCCGGGGGATATATCCCACATCGGCTCGCATGGTCAGACACTGTATCATCATCCGACAGATGAGATTATTGGGGGATACGCACTTCGTTATACGGCGCAAATTGGTGAGGGCTCGATAATCGCGGCCAGAACGGGGATCACTTGCGTATCTGATTTTCGCCCGGCTGATATGGCCGTAGGTGGCCAAGGGGCCCCGCTCGTACCATTCACGGAGCATTTGCTGTACGGGGAAGAGAAAAGGACGCTGCTGCTGCAAAATATCGGGGGGATCGGCAATATGACGGTGCTTCCGGCGGGCAGCCCGCCAGAGGACGTATTTGCTTTCGATACGGGGCCGGGCAATATGCTCATCGATGGCCTGGTCACGCATATGAGCGGTGGGAAGAGCAAGATGGATGCAGGAGGAGCTATAGCCTCACAAGGCCATCCGAATGAACGGCTGCTTGACCTGTTGATGCAGGAGCCTTACTACAGCCAAAGCTCGCCTAAATCTACCGGAAGAGAGTTGTTCGGCTCAGCCTATATTGCTAGATTGCTAGCCCATCAGCAGGAGTATAACCTCTCAGATGAGGATCTGGTTGCCACGGTGACGATGTTAACAGCACGTTCGATTAGTGAGGCGTACCGGAAGTACGTCCAGGAGCGCTATCCGGCCGACATGCTGATTGTTGGCGGCGGAGGCAGCTACAATCCGGTATTGCTCCGTTATTTGCAGGCGGATCTGGAGCCGCTTGGGGTTCAGGTGCTTACTCAGGAGCAGCTCGGACTAAGCAGCGATGCCAAGGAGGCGGTAGCCTTCGCGCTGCTGGCGGATTACACCCTGGTCAGGCGACCGAACAATTTGCCGGCGGCAACTGGAGCAAGCAGACCAGTCATAATGGGCAAGATCAGTTATCCATTTTAGAGGTAGTTTGAACGTAAAGTATGATGGGGTATAAGTCCAAACATAAACTTATGATGGAGTATTAAGTTCAATGGAAGCGGAGGGCATCAGAACATGATCACAACATGGGATGATCGATTCATAGCTGAGACCGTTGAGTTATGGAACAGGGAAGCGGTGCGGGATGGATATAGAAGATTAACCGAAGCCAGTTTCGTAGATCTATTTTTATCAAACCCTTATTTTGACCGGGAAGCCACCTTTGTCATGTTTCATGAGGAAGGGCATGTGCAGGGCTTTGCCTGCGGTTGTACGGGGGATGATCTGCCCTTAGGTAAGGTGGCAGGCTATATTACCTGTATCGTGTTAGATGGAGCTGTTCAAAACGATGCATCTTACAGATTTATGGTCGAAGCCTTGGAGAGCCGCTTTCAACAGCTTGGTAAGAAGCAGGCGGATTGCCTGTTTTTTAATCCGATGATGCTGCCCTGGATCATTCCGGGAACCGTTGGTCATGAACATAACAATACTCCTGGAGTGCCGGAGGGAAGCACGCTACATGGCTTTCTGCTGAACTACGGGTATGTGGAGCGGGCGCAGGAGTGCGGGATGTATATGCCGCTTGCCGAGTTTAGGATTCCGGAGGAAATCCGGGCCAAGGAAAGCAAGGCCGAAGGGGATGGATATCGGGTCGAGCTGCTAGATCTCTCGAAGCATGGGGGATTAGAGGAGATGCTGGATGGGCTGGACAATCCGTTATGGCGCGAACAGATTCCACGCTATGCGGCGCAGGGAATTCCGGTCATGATAGCGGCCTATCAAGGAAATACGGAGGGATTCGCCGGACCGATCATTCGCGAGCCCGGCGGACGGGCCTTCTTCATCGGCATTGGCGTGGACCCCCAGCATGAGGGGCACGGTCTAGGCAGCATTCTGTTCTTTAAAATGTGCGAGGCTTTTCAGCAGATCGGGGCCGACTATATGTCTCTATTTACTGGAATCAATAATCCGGCTAAACGCATTTATGAAAAAGCGGGTTTTCAGACAGTCAAACGGTTCGTAATTATGAGAAGGGAGTTCTGAAAATGAGCAGGAAGACACTAACGATTCTGGCGATCGGCGGTCATGTTGGAGATATGGAGCTTACGGCGGGAGGCGTGCTTGCCAGCCATTCATTAAAGGGGGATCGTATCGTTACCCTGGCACTTACGGCAGGGGAGCGTGGTGTCCCGGCTGGGCAGGACATGGGAGAATACCGGGGGCAAAAGGTTCGGGAAGCGAAAGTCTTCGCAGATATGCTGGGCGGGGAGTCGATCGTATTCGACATCCCAGATGGAGAGCTGAGCGACAGTGAGGACATGCGCTATCGTGTCTGCGATGTGATTCGTCTTGTTAAACCGGACATTATCATCACTCATTTCAAGAACAGCATGCATAAGGATCACAGAACGACACATTTGATTGTTAACGATGCCCGCTTCTTCGCAGGGCTCGCTTCCATGCAGCGGCATGAGCCTGCCCATTTTGCCTCACGACTGTACTATGCGGAAAATTGGGAGGATGCTGTCGGCTATACACCGTATGTTTATATCGATTTCGATCAGGATGCCTATGATCTATGGGTTAAGGCGGTGTCCCAGCATTGGTTCGTGACGGGCAGCAAGTCTTTCCCTTATTTGGAGTATTACAAGCATCTGGCCCGGGTTCGTGGTATAGAGGCGCGTAAGACCTATGCAGAGACATTCACGATCCCGGAGGAGTCTTTGCGCATCATCAAGTCAGAACTATAAGTGCGTGTTCAAAAGCGGACTTTTTGAACAACCTCTATAAGGAGCGGAGGCTATGGTTAAGAACGGAATCGACCGCATATTGAGGTACTCCCATCTGTTTCAGGGTAAACGGATTGGCTTAATCACGACGCCGACCGGTATCACTTCAGAATTCGTATCTACGATTCAAATTTTGCATGACAATTTCAATCTCACTGCTCTATTCTCGCCGGAGCATGGCGTGCGTGGAGATCAGGCAGCAGGGGCCATGGTAGAGACGTATACTGATCCGTTGACCGGCGTTCCGGTATACAGTTTATATCGCAAGGATTCCAAACGGATGACTGCGGATATGCTCGATCAGGTGGATATGGTTGTTTACGATATTCAAGATGTGGGCGTGCGTTATTATACGTTTATTTATACGATGTTGTATGCTCTGGAGGATTGTGCCAAGGCAGATAAGGAGTTCGTTGTGTTGGACCGCGTGAACCCGCTTGACGGACTGACGGTGGAGGGAAATGTACTCAAGCCTGGTTATGAATCCTTTATTGGAAATTATCCGCTTTCTGTCCGGTATGGTCTGACTGTGGGAGAGATAGCAAATATGGCCAATGAACAGAAGGGCTGGAAGGCGAAGCTCCATGTGATCCCTTGCGAGGGATGGGAACGGAACATGCTCTTCCCGCAGACAGGACAGATTTGGGTTCATCCCTCATTGGGGATTCCACGCTTTGAGACAGCTCTCGTATACGCCGGCACTTGCTTGTTTGAGGGTACGAATCTGTCAGAAGGACGAGGGACAACGTTCCCGTTCGAGATCATTGGAGCGCCATTTATCGACGCTGAGCGCCTGGCTGATGAAATGAATAGTAGAGGTTTGCCAGGAGTGCGTTTTCGACCCGTATACTTCAAGCCAACCACTTCGAAGTTCCAAGATGAGCTCTGCGCAGGGATACAGATTTATGTGACTGATACACTTTCATACCGATCGGTTGAGACGGGCGTGACGTTGATGTACACCATGAAGCGGAACTATGAAGAGTTCTCTTACTTGCCTCCGGTTAAGGAGGGCTCGCGTCCATTCATTGATCTACTATGCGGTGACAAGCTCTACTGGGAAGAGGCTGGGCTCACTGAAATGCTGGAGAAGTTTCGCGAGGAGAGCCG
Organism: Paenibacillus lutimineralis; assembly: GCF_003991425.1. Classification (NCBI taxonomy): domain Bacteria; kingdom Bacillati; phylum Bacillota; class Bacilli; order Caryophanales; family Paenibacillaceae; genus Paenibacillus; species Paenibacillus lutimineralis. Next base: position 5,832,141 of record NZ_CP034346.1, on the reverse strand, counting down.
GGATTTCGCCAGGGAAAAACAAAAGTATCATCTTTATTCATGAGTTCGTGCATGGAGTGAAATTTTAGGCAAATTAATGTCTAACGAAACTACAGATCGTTATTTCTTCAAAAACAACGGTAAATAAAACCTAACGAAACACCATATCGTTATTCGGGACAAATCCAGACTTTTGACCACTCATTTGCTTCAATAGCGATACCCAGTTTCGTTAAAATAATTAACCACCATTTTTGGCCTAAATAGCGATATCCAGTTTCGTTAGAGTTCGACAGTCTAGTGATGTGCATCTTTTCAAAACGCTTCAGCTGGATGAAGCTGGGGCATGAGGAGTGCAGCGTATCAGGTTTTCTTATCAAAAGTGGACTTTTTGAGTTACCTGTAAAAAGAGAAAGGCGTGATTCATCATGAGATTTGCCGCAGGCCTAGATGGTGGAGGTACGAAGACAAAGGTTGCTATTGCTGATGAGAGCGGTCGGATGGTTGAGACCTTCACGTCGGGTCCGATCAACTATAATGGACAGGATGAGAGAGTTGTAGAGCGAAATATCGAGGAGATCGTTACGAGGATTGGAATGGTCTGCGGTAGTCTGGAGCATTGTGCGCATATCTGTCTCGGCGCTGCTGGGATCAGTGCTACGGGAGTAACAGAGCGGTTAACTGTGGCGATTCGCAAGGCTGGATATCGTGGCGGCCTGACACTAGCCGGCGATCATGAAACGGCGCTCTATGGCGCACTTAGCCAGCCACACGGTATCATTCTCATCGCTGGAACAGGCTCGATTTGCTACGGACGGAATGAGCAGGGCTGCACCCATCGCACCGGCGGTTTCGGCCATCTAATTGACGATGAAGGGAGCGGCTATAGTATCGGCAGGCAACTGCTTGAGGCACTCGTTCAGGCCAGCGATGGGAGGATTCCTCCGACAGTAGTCAGTGAACGGATTTATGAGACGCTGCAGCTGCCTAATGGTTCGCTCAATGAGGTCATAGGCTTTGTCTATGACCCTCAGCGGACGAAGAAGGATATTGCAGCGCTGGCTCCGATTCTGTCCGAGGCTTGCTCTGTCGGTGATATGGCGGCTTTGAATATAGCTCGGCAAAGTGCCGAGGCGTTATTTGAATTGCTCGCTCCCGTCGCTGAGCGCCTTGGTTTGCAGTCGGGTAATCTGGCGCTAGCCGGAAGTGTGCTGCTGCATAATAGCTTTATTCAGTCAGCCTTGAGGGGAAGGATAGCCGAAAGTTACCCGGGGTTATCCTGTATCTTGCCTAAGCACGATGCGGCCTGGGGAGCGATGATGATAGCTAAAAACATGAAAATGAACTAATTTCTCTTAAACTAATTCCGGACATTAACCAAAACCTACCGGTCCACCTAAAACCTGCAACCGATACATTTCCGACAAAAGTTGGATAGAACCAGAAGCGATTCCCATTATTAAGCCAAATAAAAGTGTATCGAAACAAGCAGCGGGAAATAGCTCGAGGATCAACTGCAAAAGCAGTCATCGTCGGCTCAAAAGCTGGAGGAGGTTCAGTTGGTCCCTGTGGTCCAACTGTTCCAGGCGGTCCAGGTGTAGGTCCAAATGGTGGACCCAGTGGTGGACCAGATGGTGGTCCAAATGGAGGCATAAACGTCATTCGAGTTCACTCCTTATCTAAAATGGGCTAATGCAATGTATGCAGGAATGAATTGTTCGGATTGGGCCAATGCCTATTTAGACCTTCCACAAACCGGTGGAATCGCTTGGTTTGACGGTAAACATTCAAGTTCAAATAAATTAATGTCATTAATTATTATAGGCTTCCTTCAAAATTAAAGCCGGCCCGATATCAGAAATATATCGGACCGGCTTTACATTTTGCTTTATTCGACGGACTCCTTGGTGCGCGTAAAACTTCCAAGACTTATGTTGATGTAGCTCGCCAGCTTGTCTTTACCGACTTTTGTGACATTGAACGACGCCACAAAGTCGCCCTCCTGAATCGCTTGGGACAACATTTCACTACGATAGCTGATCATCACCTTGTCCTTGCCGACCCCCATATCCAATTGTACCGAATCGGCGGGAATCATATCGCTGATGGCGTTCAGGGCACCTCCCACATCGCCGACATATCCGTATTCGATCTGGTAAGCCCGTTTTGTGGGCGGGTGCAAATCCGCGGTTAACGCCCCTCTTTTAAAAGAAGCATGATTCTCGTCCCCCGCATTATAACCATACTCTTCTCCCAATACGGAGAGCGTATCGCCGATTCCACCGGAAGCGGTCAATTGCTCCGGCAAGGAAGGGCCTTTCCCGGCAGGCTCCACTTCATCCGGAATTTCGTCGCTGATGATTTCATCCGGCCTGTTGGGGTTATCTCCAGCTTCATCTGTCCTCGCGTCCAGGTCCGCCTTTTTTTCGGCCGATTGTTTAGCCGTTTCGTCAGGTATGGCTGTGTCGGATGCGGTAGCCGAATCCGCCGGCTGGGCTTCTTCCGCCACCTTTACAACCATATCATCGGCGCTGGCGCCTCCCGGGTCTTCCTCAGCTACAACCGCGGCAATCTTTGTTTCTTCGGCCTTCGCGGCTTGATATTCGCTGATCGCCTCAAGCCCACCGAATAATAAAATGCAGTAGCTAATCCCTGCCATGATGGCATAAACCGCAATGCCTCCTTTTTTCTTTCTTTTCAAAGCATAGACAAATGATGGAATACAGATCAAAAACAGTATCAGTCCTAAAATTGCTATAATCCCCCACATCGTTCAGTCGCTCCAACTCTCTCAAGTAATGTATGTATGAAAAAAAATAACCCGCTATGGGCAAGTCCGTAACGGGTTATTACCAATATAATCCCCTTCCCCTGTCTAGTCCAACAAATTTGCATGCATTATTCATAAATTCAACCGGATCCCGACCAGCAGCCCCCAAAAGGGCTTTTTTATTGTTTTTTCAAATTTCTCAAAAATCAAGGGAATTTGGGTCCCTCTACCCCATCTTCTAGGATTTGTGACGGGGGATCGCCGCTTTTCTCTGTTCCATCGTGGACAGCAATGACAGCCGGCTGGGCCGGGTAGGTGTCACGTGACAGCAAAGTTAGGCTGACGGTAACGCCGTCGACCTGCTTAAGACGATACGTCTCTACAATATAACCAGGCTTACCCTCAAGCATGATCTCTTGGCTGCCCATAGGAAGCGAAGGATTCTTGATATATTTGTTGGTGGGCGCGATTGTTCGGGTTGTTCTCGATTGGATGCTGTACGTCACGTTTTCAGCAAGCGTACCGAACAGTTTGATTACAAGCTGATTGTTGCTGCTCTCGGCGCGGATCAACAGATACTTGCCTGTCGTGTTCTTGAAGCGGAAGTTAATGTACCCTTGAGCGAAGGTGGCATCCTGTCCCTTCGGGACATAGCTGACAGGCAGGGTGTGATTGCGTCGTTCCACTATTTCTAGACCTGCCCGGAGGGCAGCGTTGTAGAGGGTGCTGGAAACTTGGCAGATGCCTCCGCCTACTCCAGGGACGAGCTTGCCGCCGAAGATGACCGGTGCTTCCCGGAAGCCATACTCTTGCTCGGCGGATTCGATCACCTTGGCGTAGTCGAAAGTACCGCCAGGTGACAGCAGCATACCATCGATGCTGTGGGCGGCAGCGTCGACATTGTGCAAACGTCCCTCGCCGCTCGTCGTAAGATCGGTGGAGAATTGAGCGATTTTGCGAGTGATGCCCTGCGACTTGAGGCTATCCAGGGTAACGCTTGGTTGGAGCTTAATTAGTGGAACAGAGATTGTGATGGGTTGGGTCGGAACTCGAAAGTTCTGTCGTGGATGTGCTGTAGTATCATGTCCAGTAACGTCGGTTGACTCTTCTCGAAGATCCCCTTCAGCGGCACCATCGTCCATTTTATCCAAGGGGAGTGTGGTTGGAAGGGCAGCTTGAATCAGCGTCATGAAGACGGTCCAATCGATTCGGTACACGGATTTTCCAGCCGTATAACGGATGCTGTCATCCGCTCCGATCGTTCTTGTCGCATTTACCGGTACACCCAAATGAGCTTTCTCCCATTCCGGACCCAATTGTAATTTCAACGGCTGTAGATCGTAACGGGCCTGTAACCTCCATTGCTTGGGAAAGTGGCTGCGGATCTGGATTCGACTCCAGAGACTTCCATTTGTTAGGGCAGTCAGCTCGGTGCGGAAATCAGATATGTCGAAGGTGATCCCGCTATTTTTCCATGATAGAACCTCAGAACTGGCAATGTCGCGAAAAGAATAAGTGACTTTCTCCAACTCCAGCTCCGCCAGCTTCCTATCCAGTACTTGTATTGCCTCATGAGCTGACATTCCTCCCATAGGAATCCCGGCGACGTCTACTCCAGACGGAATCGTATCCCTATAAGCATAATGCTGCAGTGAGAACAGCAGAAACAGCGCCGTACTACCGAGAATTAATAACGGGGCCACGAAGAATATGAATCGATTTCTATCCATTATTCGCTCCTTATCATCACTGGAAAAACTTATTGTACAACCTTGTTAATGATATATATGCTGAAATAATGGAAACTTTCGGGTACTCAAATGGTAACATATTTGTTACAATAATTATCGAACTGAAGAAATTTGGCTCAACTTATAAAGGATTTGGCTAGAAGATGTCGAAATTGTAGTAGTTGACTATGCGTACAAACTAACTAGATATGAATCAAGGCTTAGGACGTGATGAAGTGATAGAAATGCAGGATGTTTGGAAGACATATTCAAACGGGACCCATGCTTTGAAGGGTATCTCGGTCAAAATCGATCGTAATGAATTTGTATATTTGGTCGGGCCCTCTGGCGCGGGGAAATCGACTTTTATGAAGCTTATATATCGGGAAGAAGTGCCTACGAAAGGGCAGATTTCTGTAAACGGTTTTAATATCGGAAGGCTCAAACAGCGAAAAATTCCTTATGTCAGACGCAATATCGGCGTTGTTTTCCAAGATTTCAGGCTGCTGCCCAAGCTGAATGTATATGAGAACGTCGCTTTTGCGATGGAGGTTGTCGAAGCCCCGAAGAAAGTGATTCGCAAGCGGGTGCCTGAGGTGCTGGAATTGGTCGGTCTGAAAAATAAGGCGACTCGTGATCCATCCCAATTATCAGGGGGAGAGCAGCAGCGGGTGGCGATCGCCAGGGCGATTGTGAACAACCCGTCGGTTATCATTGCTGACGAACCAACCGGGAATCTTGATCCGGAGACATCATGGGGAATTATGCAGCTATTAGATGAGATTAATTTTCGCGGTACGACGATTGTTATGGCGACCCACAATAAGGATATTGTGAATACGATGCGCAAGCGCGTCATCGCTATTGAGCATGGAAATATCGTTCGTGATGAGATGAGAGGGGAATACGGATATGAGTTTTAGTACCCTCTTAAGACAGTTTCGAGAAGGGGCGCGTAATGTGTTCCGCAATGGCTGGATGTCGGTGGCATCCATTACTTCAATTATCGTATCTCTATTTATATTAGGCGTATTTATAATGCTTGTCGTTAACATAAATTCCTTCGCAGATGATGCTGACGGTCAGGTGCAGATTAGCGTGTATTTGGAATCGAATGTGGATAATGCCTTGCGGGACAAGCTGATTGCAGAAGTCAAGTCGATGCCGGAGGTTAGCGAGGTGGCCCTGATTCCGAAGTCCGAAGGGCTCAAGGAGTTCAAGGAGAAGCTGGGTGCGGAAGGGAAGGACTTGCTTGAAGGCTATACCGATGAGACGAACCCGATCCCTGATACGTTCAAGATCAAATTGATCGAACCAACGACGGCGCCGTTCGTTGCCAGCAAAATAACAGCGCTCAACGACAAAAATCCAGATAAGCCGATCTACAAAGTGAACTATGGTAAAGGGACGACAGAGAAGCTATTCAAGATTACGCGGGGGATCCGCAACATCGGGTTTATCTTCGTAGCCGGCCTGGCATTAATGGCCATGTTCCTCATCTCCAACACGATCAGGGTGACGATCTTGGCACGACGTCGTGAGATCGGAATTATGAAGCTGGTTGGTGCGACCAACGCCTTCATTCGCTGGCCTTTCTTTATTGAGGGAGCACTGATTGGCTTGATCGGCTCCGTTATTACGGTGGGCGCATTGATCTTCGGGTATCAGGAGCTGGAGCAAGCGGTAGCCGCTGATATGACCCTTGCCTTCCGACTCGTTCCGATCAAGCAGATCGCACTTCAGATCAGCGGATTATTGATCGGACTTGGATTGCTGATCGGCATCTGGGGAAGTCTCATGTCCATCCGTAAATCTTTGAAGGTATAGGCGTGGCAAGGTACAGAAGAGAAAGAGTTTAGGAAGAGGCTAATCTAAATCGTGAGAAGGATGGGGAAAAGAATTTGAAGAAATGGATATCCGTGATTGCTGTAATCACCATAGCCGCTACGATGTTCAACCCAACAGAGGGTTATGCCAAATCTAAGACCATCAACCAGATTGATGCCGAACTGAAGCAGCTTCAGAAGCAGGCGAAACAGGCGAAGATTCAGCAAGAGAAAGCAACTGACAAGAAGCAGGAAGCACAGCACTATGTGAACAAGAACCAGGCGTATTTGAAGCAGGTGCTATCACAGATCGATACAGTTAGTAATGAATTGGCCAATATTGCACTGGACATTGAGGACACGAAGACGAACCTGCGGGATACCGCGAACAAGTTGGATAAGACAAAGCAGCGGATTGAGGAACGTTCAGGCTTGCTGGATACGAGGGTTCGTATCATGTATACCGACGGTGCTGTCTCTTATTTGGATGTATTGCTGTCCTCCACTAGCTTCTCGGATTTTCTGCAGCGGGCTGATTCCCTTCAGGCGATCATGAATCAGGACAAGGTCCTGCTGGATGAGCACAAGCATGATAAAGAACTTCTCCAGGATCAGCAGCAGCAGCTTGAACAGGACTACGCTAAAGTGAAGACATTGTATGCTCAAGCGGAGGATCGTAGAAGTATTCTTGAGGAGAAAGAAATTGAGAAGCAGCAATTGATTGCGAAGTATAGCGATCAGATCGATCAACAGGAAGAAATTACTCAGGAGCAAAATGAATTGCTTGTCAAACTGGCGACCAAGCGTTCTGCTCTTGAGAATGAGAAGAAGAAGATCAAAGCAGCTCAAGTATATAAAGCGAAGACGACTACCAAGAAGGTATCCTATTCGGCATCAGGTGGATTCACAGGAAATGGCGGCTCAATGATGGTTCCAGTGAACGGGGCGCGTCTCTCCTCCGGGTACGGCACACGGGTACATCCGGTGACGGGAAAGGTTAAGTCGCATACAGGGGTAGATCTTGCTGTTTCGGAAGGAACCGATATTCATGCAGCTGAAGGTGGTGTCGTCATCGTCGCAGAATGGTGGAGCGGCTACGGAAATACGGTTGTCATCGATCATGGCAACAATGTCTGGACGCTTTACGGTCATATCCGTACTGGCGGGACTAAGGTACAGGTCGGAGATACGGTGAAAAAAGGTGAGAAGATAGCGGAGGTCGGTCAGACCGGTGTTGCCACTGGGCCACACGTTCATTTCGAGGTTCGTATTAACGGTAATCCGGTAGACCCGACACCTTATTTGTAATAAAATAGGTTATATCAAAGAGACGGATACCTTTGCGTATCCGTTTTTCCTTCTTGAGCGGCAGGCATGTGGTGTGTAAATAATCTGTACAAGCCGCGCATATAATAAAAGAGGTTGTTCAAAAAGTCAGCTTTTGATCACGAAGTGAATCAGGAAGCAAATTCGGCATCGAATCTTGAATTCATCCGGGCCTTCTCGGTGCTGAAAACCGGACTTTTTGAACACTCACTAAAAGATAGACAGCGGTTTGGCGGACTGCTTCCCTGAAGGAAATGATGCAATACCTACTCTATTCAAGATACATAGGCGGTGAAGAAGAGAAGATGTTCAAAGGACGTACAGTTGCTCTAATGGTCGTGGTCGCCATGCTGCTCAGCAGTATTCTGACTCTTACCTTAACAGGTCAGTGGACCTTTGCGGGTTCGAATGCAGTAGGTAGCGGAATTTTTGCTGATGCTTTTGGAGGCAACAAGAGCGGAATCAAGAAGATCGAGACGGCTATGGATCTTGTTGAAAAAAATTACGTAGAGGGCGTTGATCGGAACAAACTGGTGGACGGGGCGATCGGTGGTATGCTGAATGCGCTTGGCGATCCGTTTACCTCTTATATGGCACCGGAGACTGCGCAGCAGTTCTCCGAACAAATCGAAGGTTCTTTTACCGGAATTGGTGCTGAGGTATCGATGGAGGACGGCAAGGTTGTCGTCGTATCTCCCATTAAAGGCTCTCCTGCGGAGCAAGCGGGCATCAAGCCGAAGGATATTCTGCTCTCGGTCAACGGTGAATCCTTTGAAGGGCTTGGCTTGAATGAAGCCGTTGCTAAGATTCGCGGTCCAAAAGGGACCAAGGCTAAAGTAAAGGTCAAGCGTCCAGGTACAGCTAATGAACTGGAATTCTCGATTGTCCGTGGTGATATTGCGTTGGAAACGGTCTATTCCAGCATGAAGCAAGAGAATATTGGCGTGATTGAGGTTACGGAATTCTCCATGAATACGGCGGATCGCTTTGCACAGGAATTGGCTTCATTGGAGAAACAGGGAATGAAGGCACTGGTCATCGATGTGCGGAACAATCCGGGCGGCGTGCTTCAAGTCGTTGAGAAGATGGCAGAGCAATTTGTTCCGAAAGGTAAGGCCATTCTTCAAATCGAGGATAAGAATAAAAATCGTAAGAAGATGACTTCTGTTCAAGGCAAGAGTAAAAATTATCCGGTGATCATCATTACGAACAAGGGCAGTGCTAGTGCCTCGGAAATTCTGGCGGGTGCCCTCAAAGAATCAGCAGGGGCAAAATCGCTTGGAGAAACGACGTATGGCAAAGGAACTGTTCAGTCCAGCTTCTCCAAAGAGATGGGCGACGGTAGTCTAGTGAAGATTACGATTGCTAAATGGCTGACACCAAATGGCGAGTGGATCCACAAGAAAGGGATTGAGCCGGACATCCCGGTATCACAGCCGGATTACTTCTCGGTCGCTCCGATTAACAAGGAGAAAACCTATAAATTCGACATGCTGGGCGAAGACATTAAGAGCGCTCAGACGATGTTAAGCGGGGTAGGTTATGATCCCGGCCGCAAGGACGGATATTTTGACAAGAAGACGGAGGCGGCACTGGAGAAATTCCAAGCAGCCAAAGGCTTGAAGGCGAATGGTGTGCTTGACGCTAAGACGGCGGAGGCGCTTGAGAGCAGTCTGATTGATCAAATCCGTGATCCGAAGAATGATAACCAAATGAATCAAGCGATTCAGGAGGCCCAGAAGGAAATCAATTCATTGGCGTCGAATGAGTAAGAAGGCTGAGTTTCAGCCTTCTTTTTTTCTGTTATAGTTAAAAGTGGAATTAACTTGGTGGATGTTCAATGGGGTTCTTATATTGTGGTTAGAGTCAATATTTTTTGAGATGATGGTTAGGGGTTGATGATCGATTGGATCTTGTGCTTGAAGGATTGTGGAATTTAGCCGGGGCCGTAGGACAATTGTTTCTGCAGCCATTTTATTATATCTCGATTATTATGGTGCTCCTGCTCTATCGCAGGCAAGTTATATTGGAGCGCAGGTTGTTCCATGTAAGGCTGAACAATTGGCTCGCTCAGACTTGGCGTACAGTGCTTGGAGGCTTGCTGGCGGGGATTATCGTATCGCTTGTTGGTGCGTTTATCGGCATGACGTTAACGATAGAGGGGATTTTATGTATATGGGCGGTAACGATTGTATTACTGCTCGTTCGTGTTAGATATTTATGTCTGGCCTACTCCGTCGGTCTGCTAGGAGTTATCCAGTTTATCCTGGATCGATTCCCTTCATTTGTAGGCAGCGGCTTTGGGGCCGAAGTGATTCGTACGGTTAGGGAACTGAATATACCAGCACTGCTATGCCTTGTCGGGCTGCTGCACTTAGCGGAAGGGCTGCTTGTCCGCTGGCAGGGTGCTTCCTTTGCAGGGCCATTGTTCTTCGAAGGCAAGCGCGGTAAGCTGGTCGGGGGCTATCAGATGCAGAGCCTATGGCCAGTTCCATTGCTCTTGCTCATTCCTGCTCATACAACGGGAGGGGTATTGCCTTGGACGCCGCTGTTTGGTGGAGATGCCTGGCAGGACGGGTTCGGTCTTGTTGCTCTGCCGATCATTATCGGATTCTCGGAGATGACGAGTGGGATGCTGCCTCAGGTCAAGGCTCGATTAACTTCGAATCGACTACTGTTCTACGGGTTGGCTGTGCTTGTGCTGGCGCTGCTGTCCCACTGGTGGGGCTGGATCTTGCTTCCAGCGGCGCTGGTGTCCTTCTTATTGCATGAAGGACTTGTGTGGTACAGCCGCTTTGAGGAGCAGGAATCGAGCCCGCTGTTCGTCAATCCGGCAGGAGGCTTGAAGGTGCTCGCGGTACTGCCGGACAGTCCGGCACGGGAGATGGGCATCCTGGTCGGGGAGACCATCCGCAAGGTCAATGGCGTGCCGGTTCCAACGAAGGAAGAGATGCATGCGGCGCTGCGGATGAATCCGGCCTTCTGCAAGCTGGAGGTTCTTAATCTCAAGGGTGAGATCAAGTTTCTCCAGCGCGCAATTTACGCCGGCGAGCATCATCAGCTCGGCGTGATCCTGGCGCCTGACGACAAGGCGCCGGTTGCTGTTAGGCTGCAGCCGCTGTCGCTGCTGCAGCTGCTGAGGCCGCGGCGCAGCGAAGCTGGCGCGCGCGGCAAGCGCCGCCCGGCTGGCCGGGGCGGCGACAAAGCGTCTCAGCCGCCATCGGCGGGTTGAGACAAAAATAAGGGCTGCGGCACCGCGTAAGCGGCCGCAGCCTTTTGTGTTGAAGTGCAGCATCAGGAGGATTGTTTGTCCCAATCCTGCGCAAGCTGTACGCCCATGTCATAACCGAGCTGATAGTCTTGCTCTAGTATAGGCAGCTCCTTGGTCAGACGCTCTGTCTTGAAGGAATCCGGTGGATTCACTTCGATAACCTGTACATCGCTCGGAGGATTGCGCATAAAGTCGATCGCTTCCTGGTAAGTATGTGCGCGGTTGTTGAGTGCTTGCAGCAGGTCCGGATATTTACGCAGATGCCACCGGGTTAACATATTGTTTTTGCTGTTATTCATCATATAAGCATGAGGCCTGGAGCGCAGCACCATAATTTTGTTGGCGCCACGACGATAGGCCTCGATGACGGGGATAGAATCGGTAACTCCGCCATCGACATATTTTACCCCATCCACCTCAACGAAGCCACGGTATATGACGGGTATAGCGCTCGAAGCTTTCATTAACTGGTCAAAATTATGCCGGGTCGGCTGCAAATACACTGAATTGCCCGTATTCACTTCGGTGGCTCCGATAATGAACTCAGCGGAGCCTGAGAACAGAGTATCCACATCTACAGGCATATCCCGCAGTGTTATGTCCCATAGCCAATCGATATCCATCAGATGGCCACCACGTACAAATTTCTTCATACTGATGAACTCCGGACGGAGTGAATAGTCTGTGAATACTTTATAATTACGCTGATACATTTGGCCTAAATAGGCAGCGACATTCGAAGAACCCGCGGAAACGCCGATACATAGGTCAAATGGGTAGAAATTCTGTTTGATGAATGCATCGAGAATTCCCGTAGAGAATATACCCCTCATTCCGCCGCCTTCAACAACTAATGCCGTTTTTTCCTTTTTTACCGTACTAAGGTTTTCTGTCATGTCCTCACCCACCCTATTCAACATAGATTATATCCAGACATATATCATACCTGTAAAAATGATGCAGTGCATAATTTTACCTGTTTTTTATTCAACAATTGATCTACAAGGCAAAAAGCTTGGCTCATCACCAAGCTTTCTGCTTCTTATTGCTGTAGCTGTCTCAATACCGTGATTTCAACGCGGCGGTTCTTTTGTCTACCCTCGGCTGTAGTGTTGTCACCGGTAGGACGGGTGTCAGCGTAGCCGGCGTATTGAAAATGCTGTGGATCAAGCTTCTCCTTATCCAGGAAGAAACGCAGCACCGACAAGGCTCTTTCGCCAGACAGTTCCCAGTTGTCCTTGAACTTGGAGGCACGGACGATCGGCTGATTATCGGTATGCCCCTCAATGCTAATTACGGTGTCCAGTTGCTTGAACAGGCTGGCCAGCTTGGCCATGGTTTTGGCAGAACCCTGCTTCAATTCCGCCTTGCCGGTATCGAACAGGAAGCGGTCGCTCAAGGTAATCGAGATTCCTTTTGGCAGATCGGCGACATGAATTTGATCTTGTAGATGATTATCCTTCACATAAGCTTCGATCCGTTTCATAAGATCCTGCAGTTCTTCCTCTTGTTTACGGAAGGCGAGTTCGCGCTCGCTTAAGGGTTCCTCACCGTTCTGATTGCTCTGGTCTGCCTCGGCAGAACCGGAACCCGGATCCTCATGTATATCGGGGCTTTGTGAACCATCTAGAATGCCATTGCCACCGGCAATGATGGAGTTCCCACTGCTGAATGTGTGCTGCAAGGATTGAGTAACAAGTTCATATTTCTCAACATCAAGACGGCTCATTCCATACATGATGATGAAGAAAATAAGCAGCAGGGTAATCAAGTCAGCGTATGTAATCATCCAGCGATCCTTGGAGTCGCCACTCTGTTCGCTTTTCTTCCATCTGCGGCTCCGTTCATGCTGACTCTGTCTCATAGTTCAATCTCCTTGAACTCGGGCATTTCTTGCTTGGGAGTGATAGAATCTGCGCCGAATGATTCCAGCTTGCGTCGAACCAGCACAGGGTGATCTCCGTTCTGAATGGACAGGATTCCTTCGAGCATCATCTCCATACGTTGTATTTCATCCTCACCCCGCGATTTAATCTTCGAAGCGATTGGCAGGAAGATCAGGTTGGCGCTCGCTACACCATATAATGTAGCTGTAAAAGCCAGAGCGATGGATGGCCCCAATGCCGTTGGTTCAGTCAGGCTGCCAAGAACGTGAATGAGACCCATAACCGTACCGATAATCCCCATCGTAGGGGCGTATCCACCAGCGGATTCGAATATTTTGGCATAGCCTTCATATTTATGATGCGTAGACTGTAGTTCAAGCTCCATGATCTGCTCCACCATTGCCCGATCGGTACCATCAACGACGAGTTGGACTCCCTCGCGGAGGAAGGGATCGGGGTATTCGGCTGCTTTCTTCTCCAGAGCCAGTACACCTTCGCGTCTCGCCGTATGCGACATGCGGGTGATGTCATCAATTAATCCGGCTATATCAGTACCTCTAGTAGCAAAGGCGATAGCCAGAGCGCGTGGAACCGTCTTTAGCTTGGCTAATGGAAAACTGACCAACACCGCAGCAAGCGTTCCTCCGAATACGATGCAAGCAGCTGTAAGCTGCATGAGACCTCCTAATTCTCCCCCTTCCCAAATGAACCCGCCGACCAGTGCGGCAAGTCCGATAATGATACCGATAACCGTTGAAATATCCATCTCTTGCTATCCACTCCTCTTCTTACTTATCGTTTGCATCTGATTCGCAAAAAAGTTATAATGTATGGGAACATCCATTCCTATTTTACATTTTTAGGGATGAATTGTTTTATATAAGGTGGAAATTTGTCACAAGCTGTCTAATGATAACCTCTAGTATTTCATTTTAACGATAAAGGTGATGTTGGACAATGAGCGATATTGTCTTCAATGATAATAAATTTGAAGTTGTCTCCGAGTATAAGCTACAGGGGGACCAGCCGACGGCCGTCGAGGAATTGGTTGAAGGCGTAAAAATGGGCGAAAAGTACCAGACGTTGTTAGGCGCAACAGGTACCGGAAAAACCTTTACTATAGCGAACACGATTGCGAAGCTGAACAGGCCGACACTAGTGATCGCTCACAACAAGACGCTGGCTGCGCAGCTCGCAAGCGAGTTCAAAGAATTTTTCCCTCACAACTCGGTAGATTACTTCGTCAGTTATTACGACTATTACCAGCCGGAAGCGTACATTCCTTCCTCTGATACCTATATTGAAAAAGACTCCAGTATTAACGAAGAGATCGATAAATTAAGGCACTCGGCGACAAGCTCATTGTTTGAGCGTCGAGATGTCATAATTGTAGCGAGCGTATCGTGTATATATGGCCTCGGTTCGCCGATGGAGTACCGCGACCTCGTTCTGTCGCTCCGGATTGGGATGGAGAAGCCGCGTAATCAGATTCTGAGTCGGCTCGTAGATATCCAATACCAGCGGAATGATATCAACTTCGTGCGCGGGACGTTCCGTGTACGCGGGGATGTGCTGGAGATTTTCCCGGCTTCCAAAGGGGAGCAAGCGATTAGAGTAGAGTTCTTTGGCGATGAGATCGACCGGATCACGGAAATTGACGTACTGACCGGTGAACTGATCGGGGAGCGGGACCATGTTGCTATTTTCCCGGCGTCTCACTTCGTAACCCAAGAAGAGACGATGAAGGCGGCGCTTGTCAATATCGAACGTGAGCTGGAGGAGCGGCTAGAGCTGCTTCGTTCACAGGGCAAGCTGCTGGAGGCACAGCGACTTGAACAGCGTACCCGGTATGACATCGAGATGATGAAGGAAGTCGGCTTCTGCTCAGGGATTGAGAACTATTCGGGGCCGCTAACCTTCCGTGAGCGGGGGGCAACGCCTTATACTTTGATGGATTATTTCCCTGACGATATGCTGATTGTCGTGGATGAGTCGCACGTGACGCTACCGCAAATCCGGGCGATGTATAACGGGGACCAGGCGCGTAAGAATGTGCTGGTTGACCACGGCTTCCGGCTCCCTTCTGCCTTGGATAACCGTCCACTCCGATTCGAGGAATTTGAGGAAAAGGCCGGGCAAATGATCTTTGTATCAGCGACCCCAGGTCCATATGAGCTGGAGCATTGCGATACAATGACGCAGCAGATTATCCGGCCGACGGGTCTGCTTGATCCGGTAATCGAAGTGCGTCCGACCAAGGGCCAAATCGATGATCTGATCGGGGAGATCAATGAGCGGATCGCTAAGGATGAACGGGTTCTGGTTACGACGTTGACCAAGAAAATGTCCGAGGACCTTACCGACTATCTTAAGGAAATCGGAATCAAGGTGCGTTATCTTCACTCTGATATTAAGACATTGGAGCGGATGAGCATTCTTCGTGATCTGCGACTCGGTACCTTCCATGTGCTAATTGGGATTAACCTGCTTCGGGAGGGACTGGATCTTCCTGAGGTATCGCTGGTAGCTATCCTCGATGCGGATAAGGAGGGCTTCCTGCGCTCCGAGCGTTCGTTGATCCAGACGATTGGCCGGGCGGCGCGGAACTCAGAGGGGCGTGTGCTGATGTATGGAGATCATATTACGGAATCCATGGATCGGGCTATTAAGGAGACAGAGCGTCGTCGCAGTATCCAGATCGCTTATAATGAGAAGCATGGTATCACGCCACAGACAATTCGCAAGAAGGTCAGAGATGTGATCGAAGCTACGAAAGTGGCGGAGAGCAAATCGGATTACTTGGCGGATGCCAAAGGTAAGATGTCCAAACGCGATCGCGAGTCGATGATCAAGCGGCTTGAGGCCGAAATGAAGGAAGCAGCGAAGAACTTGCAGTTTGAACGAGCTGCTGAGCTGCGCGATGCGATTTTGGAGCTTAAGGCGGAGTAGCAAGCTGTTGTATAGTAATGTTCAAAAAGGCCGGTTTTCAGCACCGAGAAGGTTGGATGAAGCTAGGGAACTTTCCCTATTATATAGAAGGTTCAAGGAGATGAAACCTATTGGCTAGTGAGAATATCGTAATCAAGGGCGCACGCGCGCACAATTTGAAAAATATCGACATTACGATCCCACGCGATCGCTTTGTCGTGCTGACCGGGCTTAGCGGCTCCGGCAAATCTTCACTGGCATTCGATACGATTTATGCCGAGGGTCAGCGCAGATATGTCGAATCGCTATCGGCCTACGCTCGGCAATTTCTCGGGCAAATGGAGAAGCCGGATGTAGATTCCATCGAGGGGCTGTCGCCTGCGATTTCCATCGATCAGAAGACAACCAGCCGCAACCCACGTTCTACTGTGGGAACCGTCACTGAGATTTATGATTATATGCGTCTGTTGTTTGCCCGTGTCGGGCATCCGCATTGTCCGGAGCATGGCATCGAAATTACGTCACAGACAGTCGAACAAATGGTTGACCGGATCATGCAGTATCCAGAGCGGACGAGACTGCAAATTCTGGCTCCAGTTGTGTCAGGCAAGAAGGGTGAGCATAAGAGTCTGTTCAGCGAAATCTCCAAACAGGGCTTCGTTCGTGTACGCGTGGACGGAGAGCAGCGTGATCTATCTGAGACGATAGAACTGGAGAAGAACAAGAAGCACTCTATTGAGGTAATTGTGGACCGGGTCGTCGTTAAGGAGGATGTTCGGAGCCGGCTAGCCGACTCGATCGAGACGGCGCTCAAAATGTCAGGTGGCCAAATCCTTATTGATATTATCGGTCAGGAGGAGCTGCGCTTCAGCTCTAACTTCGCCTGCCCAATTTGCGGCTTCAGCATGGAAGAGCTGTCGCCACGGATGTTCTCTTTCAATAGCCCGTTTGGTGCTTGTCCAGAGTGTGACGGCCTCGGGGTAAAGATGATTATCGACCCGGATTTACTAGTGCCTGATCGTTCCAAGAGCATTGAAGACGGTGCCTTTGAAGCTTGGGCGGGTGGAACTTCGAACTATTACCCGCAGTTTCTGCGTTCGGTATGTGAACATTTCAAAATTCCACAGGATGTGCCCGTATCGGAGCTAACGAAGGATCAGATGGACAAGCTGCTCTATGGTACTGGTGACATTAAAGTCCGCTTCCGTTATGAGAATGATTTCGGCATGAGCAAGGATGCGATGGTTACCTTCGAAGGAATCATTCCGAATCTCGAGCGCCGTTATCGTGATACAGCCTCGGAGGGGATTCGTGAATTTATTGAAGCTTTCATGGGTTCGAAGCCATGTGGAACCTGTAAGGGACATCGCTTGAAGAAGGAAAGTCTGGCCGTAACGATTAATGATCAGAATATGGCCTATGTAACCTCGCTATCGATCGGGGAAGCACGAAAGTTCTTCGATGGCTTGCAATTAAGCGAGAAGGAGAAGACCATTGCCCACCTGATTCTGAAAGAGATTAACAGCCGTCTTGGCTTCCTGGTGAATGTGGGGTTGGATTATCTGACGATGAGCCGCGCCGCAGGTACGCTATCTGGTGGAGAAGCACAGCGGATCAGGCTGGCCACACAGATTGGTTCCAGTCTGATGGGCGTGCTCTATATCCTTGATGAACCGAGTATCGGTCTGCATCAGCGGGATAATGACCGGCTGATCTCAACACTGGCCCATATGCGTGATATCGGAAATACGCTGATTGTTGTCGAGCATGATGAAGACACCATGCTGGCGGCTGACTATATTATCGATATTGGACCCGGAGCCGGTATTCATGGCGGACAGGTCATCTCTCAAGGAACGCCTACGGAAGTGATGGCTGATCCAAAATCGCTGACCGGACAGTATTTGAGCGGCAAGAAGTTCATTGCGGTTCCGGCTGAACGCCGCAAGCCGAATGGACGCTGGCTCGAAGTGAAGGGTGCGAAGGAGAACAATCTGAAGAATATTAATGTCAAGTTCCCGATTGGCGTCTTTACCGCGGTTACTGGAGTGTCTGGATCAGGGAAGTCAACCTTGGTGAATGAGATCCTGTACAAGACATTAGCCCGCGATTTGAATAGGGCAAGGGTTAGACCAGGGGAATATCGCGAGATGAAAGGCTTGGAGCATATCGACAAAGTCGTTGATATCGATCAGTCGCCGATCGGACGTACACCGCGTTCCAACCCGGCAACCTACACAGGAGTATTTGACGATATTCGCGACCTGTATGCACAGACGAATGAAGCGAAGATCCGCGGCTATAAGAAGGGGCGGTTCAGCTTCAATATTAAGGGCGGACGTTGTGAGGCTTGCCGCGGAGACGGAATTATCAAGATTGAAATGCACTTCCTGCCAGATGTCTACGTGCCTTGTGAAATCTGCAAAGGCAAGCGATACAATCGGGAGACACTGGAAGTTAAATATAAGAACAAGAGTATTGCCGAAGTGTTGGAGATGACGGTGGAGGATGCGACGGAATTCTTCCAGAACATTCCGAAGATTCACCGCAAGCTGCAAACCTTGATGGATGTAGGGCTTGGCTATATTAATCTGGGCCAACCAGCGACAACTCTATCCGGTGGTGAGGCGCAGCGCGTGAAGTTGGCTTCCGAGCTATACCGGCGCAGTACAGGCAGAACGATCTATATCCTCGATGAGCCGACGACGGGTCTGCACGTTGATGATATCGATCGACTGCTTAAGGTACTGCATCGTCTGGTCGATTCGGGAGAGACGGTTCTGGTCATTGAGCATAATCTTGATGTCATCAAGACTGCCGATTATTTAATCGACCTCGGTCCAGAGGGTGGCAGCGGTGGTGGAACGATCATTGCTACTGGCACACCGGAGGACATCGTTAAGACAGAAGAGTCTTATACAGGTCGTTATCTGGGACCTGTTCTTCAGCGTGATACCGAACGGACCAAGGAATTGATCGCAGCTACGATAGAATAGATTGTAGTTTTACAGAAGCCTGCTGAGAGAGGAAGGGATAGCTCTCAGCAGGCTTTATTTGGATGAGAGAATTTATACGTTTCCAGCGTAGCATATTGTCTCAATGTATCTTCTATGAGGACAAATTTAAGAAATATCTTTTATGAGATGGACACTGTTTGTTGAGGTGTAATAACTTCTGTCTAACCTAGGACAGCATATATGGCGTATATGGTCTGATAAAATCTATATTTAGTGTTCTTGGTTCTGTGAAGCGAAAGTCTCTAATGTCCACTTATAGGTGGACATTTCTGTTGTTTGTGCATCTGGGGGAGACGCATTGTGTTCGTGAAGTCGAAGAAGGAGAGTAAGGGTAATTTCAAAGGGTACACTTAATTCTCTAGGAACAGATATGATTTAGTTT
Source organism: Paenibacillus lutimineralis (assembly GCF_003991425.1). Classification (NCBI taxonomy): domain Bacteria; kingdom Bacillati; phylum Bacillota; class Bacilli; order Caryophanales; family Paenibacillaceae; genus Paenibacillus; species Paenibacillus lutimineralis. The sequence continues at coordinate 5,813,026 of NZ_CP034346.1, read as the reverse complement.
CCGGGAGTATTTGCTGTGCCCGAAACAGCTCATTCCGGTTAAGAGCATTAACAACTAACGGAATTAAAATTGGGGCAAAGGGAATTGTCAAGTAACTTTAATATATAACAAAGCTTGATTTAACGATTTTCAAGCTATTTTAGAAGGAAAATTTAACATTTTTTTGTCTTTCCTCTTGCATCCAGTCGAGGAGGAAGATAACATATAAGGAGATGGAAAAAAGCGAATTGATCAGAGGAGGGTACGCTATGTTACTCGCAGCTGCGGGGGAGACGACAACGACCTTTAACGGTTTTGATATTTTTATGATATTGTTCACGCTGATTATTCTATTCGGGGTAATCCGGTTGCTCCGGGAACGTCCGAAGAAGAACTTATTTGCCATAGGCTTTGGGATTGTCAGCTTACTCGTCTTTTTAGCATCCGATGCAATTATGATCAAGGCTTGGTTCAGTTAAGGTACATACGGCAGCTTAGCACGACAGATGTAAAATGAGAAGAAGCAGGGGAACCGGAAGGGTCCCTGCTTCTTTATTTTGTACATGAGTTCCTAAATGCATCTGGATGGAGAAGGGGTGCCCAAAAGTAATAATCCAGTTGATAAATGGTTATTTCATGCTGAATTCGATCCAGTCGATCTGAATCGTTCCATGAGAGGCGGACAGCTTAAGCGTGAGATCGCCTTCTGTAACGTGAATTATTTGTTCCAAAGAATGGACTTTCCAGCCTGATGGGGCAAATGACAGGGAGATGGCAGACTCCTGATTAATCTGCAAGTCCAAAGAAGCGGCTCCTTCCGGGATTGCGGTCCGAATGAAGAGGGCATATTCGCCGGGGCGATCACAGTGCAGCGAATAGCTCACTGAGGCTCCAGCTATCAACTCGATACATAAACGCTCTTCATCCTTCCATTCCTCCTCCGGCTTCAAATGGAAATTCGGCGTACCTTCTCTTTTTTGAATGAAGGAAATAGGGATCTTGTCGTTAGATCGGAATGGATTCTCATTCGGCCGCTTAAGCTGCGAAGCCGTATAGCTGGTGCCTTCACCTTGGTTACCGTAATATTCGGCAGGAATTCGCAGCGGCAGCTTGCGCTGTACCGCACCAAGAACCTGCGGCTGATATCGGCAGTGATCGAAACGGATGTTGTCGAGATATTCACGAAGGATTATCCTAGCCTGTTCTCGGTCCGGTTTTTCCCCTCCACGCAAGTAGTCGAGGATCAGCTCCCAGTCCTGCGGTTTATTGATTGAGCAAGGCGAGTTAAAGGTATCGAGCTTCTTCCATGTCCAGAAGTTCCATGAAATCTGGTGATCCTCATACAATCCGAACGCGCCAGTATACCAGCTTAACGTATTTTCTCCGCCTTCACCCATATAGATCGGCACGTTGAACTCACGGCGTTTATCCAGATAAGGCGCAATACTCTCTGTATCGATGCTGCTCCAATATTTATGGAATTGCAGCAGAATATTGCGATCGAACATTTCTGTAAATACAGACCAATCTGTGGCCCAATGTGCCCCTTCCAGAATAATGAGGTGCTTCTGATCGACTTCACGGATCGCTGCGGTAATTTCTTGATAGAGCGGTATGAGCATATCGTTATATTGATTGAAAAAGTTCGGCAAAGGCTCATTCAGCAGATCATAACCGCCTACGACCCACTCATCCTTGTAACGGTCGGCCAATTCTCTCCAAAGTTGAACGGTCTGTCTGCGGTAAGACTCATGAATGAACAGTTCCGGCTGGTCGTTCTCACAGTCATCGATATTCGTACCTGTCTGTCCACCAGGGGCTCCGTGCAGATCTAAAATGACGTAAAGCTTATACTGCTTGCACCATTCTATAAATTGGTCGATGAGCCTAATCGAGCTCTCTTTAAAGCGAACCGGTTCGCCCTCTTCAAGCAGGAAGCGAGCATTGATAGGCAGCCGGACAGAATTAAGCCCTTCCTCAGCCATACGGGCTACATCTTGCTCCGTAATATAATGCTGTCGAAACTCCGTCCAGAAGCTGGCAGCCTCCTCTTCACCGATCAGATCACGGATCAATTTCTCGATCCGTCTTGGCCGATCCGCATTGTCCGGCGGGAACTTCCACATATATCCCTCTGGCAGCAGCCAATTGCCGAGTCCTACGCCACGAAGCAGAATTTCCTCGCCTTGTCCATTGACCAGACGCTGACCATCGGCTCGTAGATATCCAATAACTTCTCCGTTATCAGCATACATCGGGTGACACCTCCACATGATTTCAACTGGGGTTAACATGGATAAAATGATAGGAAACAAACTTCCAGCTTCAGTAATGTAAAACGATTTCATATGCTGTTATACCTAAATATAACGAGAATCACGTCGAGGGGATAGGGAGCGAATTTCATATCGGGTATGGATTTTTCAGGTGTGGTAAAGGTGCGGTAGGATTATTCATAAAAGTGTCATTTCACTGAAAATGCTGCGTAAAAGCTGAAAAATTTATGTAACTGCACTTTTTCTCAGTAGGAAGCTTTTACGGATCATTCTTTCCCTGTGGATGGAATGGATTGTTGGTAGTGTATTATGTTGAAGTCTGTTAAAATAATTAGGTTGTAGAGATAGTTCAAAAAGTACACTTTTGATCACGAAGTAACACTGAGAGCCTATTCGACATCGAATCTTGAATTCAGCCGGGCCTTCCGGTGCTCATGTACCCACTACGTACGCTCCGCTCCTCAGTCCCTAGCTTCATCCAACCTTCTCGGTGCTGAAAACTGCCCTTTTTGAACATTCACTTATAGGAGGAGCACAAGAATAAGTACTTAAGCACTTGTAGATATCTCAAATTTAAAACACATCAATAGGTTATCATATTGCGATGAATCAATAGGATTCATGCGGGAGGATATAAATGAGCAAGATAGCGATCACAAGACAGGATGTAGAGCTGCTGGCACCAGCCGGCGACTGGGATTGCATGCGGTCGGCCGTTGCGAACGGCGCGGATGCGATTTTCTTTGGAGTGGAGAAATTTAATGCTCGTGCGCGGGCGAACAATTTCCGGATGGATGAACTACCGGAGATTATGGCGTTTCTGCATAGCTATGGAGTGAAGGGGTTCTTAACCTTCAATATTTTAGTATTCGAGAATGAGCTAGCAGATGCCCATGAATTGATTGAAGCCTGTATCAACGCTGGGGTTGATGCGGTGATTGTACAAGATTTGGGCTTGGTGAAGATGATCCGCGAGCTGTCGCCGGATTTTCCGATTCATGGGTCTACTCAAATGACGATCACTTCACCGGAAGCGGTAGAGTTCACAAAGCCTTGGGGCCTGGAGCGGGTCGTGCTAGGCCGCGAGAACAATCTGCAGCAAATTCAGAAGATCGGCGAGCAGGCGAAGCTACCGATGGAGGTGTTCGTTCACGGGGCACTATGTGTGTCCTATTCCGGTCAATGTCTGACCTCGGAAATGTGGGGTGGCCGTTCGGCCAACCGTGGCGAATGCGCGCAAGCCTGTCGTTTGCCGTATGATCTGATTGTGGACGGGGTTCAGAAGCCGATGGGAGATGTAGCATACTTGCTCTCTCCTAAAGATTTGGCAGCGATTGATTTGATGCCTGAGCTGATCGAAGCGGGAGTGACTTCCTTTAAAATTGAAGGGCGACTGAAGAGCCCAGAATATGTAGCGAATGTAGTCAGCAAGTACCGGAAAGCGATTGACCGGTATTTTGACGGGGATAGTAGCACTCCATCCAAGGAGGAAATGCGCGAGCTGCAGCAGAGCTTCTCCCGTGGCTTCACCCATGGCTTCCTGGAAGGGACGAACAATAAGAAGCTAGTGGACGGAACCTTTCCGAAGAGTCGTGGTGTGTATCTAGGACGTGTTGAGCAGATTCTACGTGACGGTGTCGTCTGCCGTCTGGAGGCACCTCTGAAGCGCGGCGACGGTATCGTCTTTGACGCTGGTGATCCGACCAAGAAGGAAGAGGGCGGACGTGTCTACGATTTGCGCCGCAAGGGTGTGAAGATCGAAGGGGAAGCCGGTGAGAGCTGGATCGTTGATATTGTGCCGGGACGGAATGATATCGATCTGCGCCGTGTTCATGTCGGGGACCGGATCTGGAAGACAAATGATCCGGCGCTGGACAAGCGGCTGCGGCAGACGTTCGAGACAGACAAGCCTTACCGGGTATTCCCGGTTCATGTCCATGTCATCGGTGTAGCTGGCGAGCCGCTCAAGACCTTCTGGACGGATGTGCAGAAGGGCACGACGGTGCAGGTCGACTCGGAGCTACTGCTCGAGGTCGCACAGAAACGGCCGATGGACCAGGCGCTCCTGGAGGAGCAACTGGGTCGTCTCGGCGGTACGCTGTTCCAGCTCGAGCAGCTGGAGACGGAGCTTAGCGGCGACGTCATCCTGCCGATTCGCGAGCTGAACAGCGTTCGCCGGCGCGCAGTGGAGCTGCTAGCCGGCGAGCGGCCGAAGCCGCCCGTGTATGAACGGGCGGCTGGGGCTGACGCCGCCAGCGCTTCGCTGGGCGGCGGAGCCCGCGGCCCCGCGCACGGCGAGGGGCCGCATGGCGCGAGCGCTGCTGCGGCTCAGCCGCAGCGCCGCGCGGTGACCCGCGGTGAAGCGAAGCTCACCGCGTTGTGCCGCAGCCTGCCGCAGGTGCAGGCTGCGCTCGAGGCCGGTGTGGATATGATCTACGCCGACTTCGAGTTCATCAAGCAGTTCCCGGCAGCGGTGGATGCCGTTCGGGCCGCCGGCAAGCGAATCGCGCTGGCAACGCCGCGCATCCATATGCCGGGCGAGAACGGCTATCATAACAACATCCTGCGTCTGCAGCCAGACGCCGTTCTCGTGCGTAATACCGGTGCGCTTTATTTCTACTTGCGCCACCGGCAGGAAAACCCGGATGCGTTCCACCCGCAGCTGATCGGCGATTTCTCACTGAATATCGCCAATCATAAATCGGTGGAACTGTTCTTGGAAGCGGGCTGCGACATCGTAACGCCGTCCTATGACTTGAACATCCAGCAGATGGTTGATCTGCTCGGCAAGAGCATGACCGATCAACTAGAGATCGTGATCCAACAACATCTACCGATGTTCCATACGGAGCATTGCGTATACTGTACCTTCCTGAGCGAAGGTACCAATTACACGAACTGCGGGCGTCCGTGCGAAGAGCATCGCGCCTCATTGCAGGACCGGATCGGCATGTCCCACCCGGTTCGCGTGGATGAAGGCTGCCGTAATACAGTCTATAACGCTATTGAACAATCCGGTGCGGAGTATTTGAGCCACTTCCTTGAGTTGGGCGTGTCCAGATATCGTGTAGAATTCCTGGAGGAGACGCCGGAGAAAGTCCATGAAGTTATCGATTTGTACAACCGTGCGCTTCGCGGAGAGATCAGCGGTACCCAAGTCTGGCGTACGCTGAAGGCGACGAACCAGCTTGGCGTCACTCGTGGCCAGTTAGTAAAATAAATGAACACAAAATCTCCCCTACTAGGCTTGCTTAAGTAGGGGAGATTTATTTTATGTAATGAATCTTTGTGAAACAGCTCATAATCGGATTGAAAGACTCAAGTTATACTGATCTTATCAGGGAATCACGTGGAAGGGGAGTAAGCTTAGATGGTTGAAATCGATTGTCTGGGAGAAATTTGTCCTGTTCCGGTCATGATGCTGAAGAAGCATCAGCAAGCCATTCGAAGCGGTGAGAAAGTGCTGCTCGTCACGGATCATAGCTGCGCAAGAAATTCGATTACGGAATATTGCGATAAGGCCAATCTGCGCTGCTCCATCCAAGAAGTGATCAATGGCGTATGGGAGATTAGCATCGAAGCGAGCCTGCCAGATTGAAAGCGGCCAATTAAGCAGCGCGACTTCCCTTAACACAATGTATCAATCAAAGTCCGTTCAATATACTGGATCAACTGCTTCGTATCGCGATTCGCTTTTTGATCATTCTTCTTAATCATATGAACCTCATTATGTACCTGAAAATCGCGAATATGGATCGCTTTGAGCTGCTTACTGTAGAGCTCTTTTTTTATGGACATATACGGCAGAAATGCTGCACCATGACCTTTGATTGCCGCCAGCTTCACGGCTTCAATCGAGTCAAGATTGTAGAGAATGTTCAACTTCGCATGATCATCCATCAATGTCCGGGCCAATGTGCGCTGGACGCAGCAGAGCTGTGTCGACCAGATCAAGGGATAACGATGCAACTCTTCGATCACAATCTCATCGGGGCTCGGTCTGGAACTGCTGGTTACGAGGATAACCTGATCGGAGAATACCTGATTGGAGCTAATCCCTGGATTGGAGGATGGGCCAGAGATGAATCCAATATCCCCTTCCTCAAGCAGAATATGCTCCTCAATTTGCGAGCTGAGTGCTTCATTTAATGAAATACGGCAATGAGGAAAATGCCTCTTCACCTCGAATAAAGTACAGGGCAGAGCATAATTGCACACCTCAGGAATGGCATAGATCGATAGTTGGCACTCGGCAGGCTGCAATTGCTCGATCTCTGTAACCATATCCTCATACAGCTTGCAGATTTGATTGGCATATTTCCTGGCAATCACCCCTGCCTCCGTGAGTTTTGCGCCTTTATTGCTCCTTTGCAGCAGCTCTGTCCCAAGTGAAGTCTCCCAGGACTTTAATTGTTGACTGAGCGCGGATTGAGTTATATGAGACTTTTGCGCTGCTTTGGAGATGCTCTTGAGCATGGAAATATCAAGAAATAACTTAAGCGTTTCCAAATTCATCGATATGCTCCTCCTGTTGTCAACCTTTGATCAAAGTATATCATACCTGTCTATGATCAATTTGCCATAAGAAAAACTTATGCAGTATCAAAAAAGCCGATGACCACAGGGTCGAAAAGAATGTTATTATTTTCACATAGTCAATTGACTTCAATGTTGGAGGTGTTCACGAATGGGACAAAACGCTAGTCCCGCAACGAAATCCGCTCGTACCCGGGCACCTAGAAAACCTAAGAAGAGCCAGTTGCCCTTCGCTTTGTTAGCTACGGCTCTCGTCATTGGATTTGGATTTTACCTGCATCATTACAATGACAAGATGGTTGTCTATCTGCTATTTGGGCTTGCATTTGGCGTGATTTTGCAAAGATCAAGATTCTGCTTCACCGCTTCAATGAGAGATCCTTGGATTACGGGGAGTACTTCAGTGACAAGAGCTGTATTAATCGCCTGCTCCATTGCTACTATCGGCTTCACGGCGATCAAGTACGCAGCATTCACAGGAGGAAATCCGATCCCCGGCATGGATAATGTCGGTCAGATCAGTCTGGCTCTGATTGTTGGTGCGGTCATCTTCGGAATCGGGATGGTCATTGCCGGCGGCTGTGCTTCTGGTACGTTGATGCGGGTTGGGGAAGGCTTTACGATGCAAATGCTCGCTTTGCTGTTCTTTGTGATCGGTTCGCTATGGGGAGCACATGATATGGGCTGGTGGCGAGCACATGTCATCAAGGATGCGCCATCCGTATTCCTGCCAGATGTATTTGGCTGGTTAGGTGCTCTACTCATTCAGTTCCTGATCATTCTACTGCTCTATATCGCTTCTGTGAAATGGCAGGAGAAGAAGATGGGCAGTGCGGAATAGGTAAGGATGAAGAAGTATCGATGGCTCCATGATCAAGTATTATTTTTCAATGAAAAGTGAAATTTTTCACAAGTATTTGATATCGACTTGTAACTAGACCTCTATCTGAAGGTACGAATTGAAGAAATGATCAGAAGTATCACAAAAATAAATTAAAGGTGGTAATCAAAATGGCAGAATTTACTTTGGATTGTATGGGAGAAGCTTGTCCGGTTCCTTTGATGAGAACAGAGAAGAAGATGGCAGAATTGAAGGTTGGAGATGTCCTGGTCGTATCCATTGACCATAGCTGCGCAATGAAGAATGTACCAGAGTGGGCCAGAAAGCAGGGGCACAATGTTGAGATCGAGGAAATCGATGACGGAGAATGGGAAATCGTTATTGAGAAGGCCAAATAGGGCTGTGGGATGATAAAAGGGATGGTGATTGAACGGTGAATGCATTTTGGTTGAAAATATCATCTAACCGCTTCTATAAGAAGTTATTGAAGGAGCCGTTTACATACGTCACCGGAGCTGTGCTGCTCGGCGTGTTCGCTACTGCTCACCTCGCCGTGTTTTCTAAAGGCTGGGGTGTCACGAGTGCATTTGCGGATTGGGGAGCCTGGCTGTATCAGCTCGTGGGAGGCAATGTCGATAACTGGGCGTATTTCAGCTCGGAGAAGGCACAGAAGACGCTGTCTAGCGGATTTATGAACGATGGCGGGTCGATCCGCAACTTAGGGATCATTCTCGGGGCGCTATTGGCTACGTTGTTCGCTTCCGAATTCAAACTAAAGAAGATCCGCTCGATGAAGCAGGTATTCGCTGCTATTCTTGGTGGCTTGTTGATGGGTTATGGGGCAAGACTTGCGAACGGCTGTAATATCGGGGCATTATTTACTTCGATTTCCTCGCTCTCGCTGTCCGGCTGGATTTTCTGGGTGTTCTTGTTCATAGGTGCGCTTATCGGTGGTAAATTATTGGCTAAATTTTTCATGTAAGAGGTTGTTTAAAATGTCTGACTTTTTAAACACGCACTGTAACAGTGAGTACAGAAGTTACCCGGGCTGACGAAAGTCAGCCTGTTTCTTTGAACATCATCATTTGTAATGGAGGCTAAGGCATATGGAGAAGAGAACGGAACAGTATGATGTCGTCATTATCGGCGGCGGGGCAGCGGGATTAACAGCGGGAATTTACTGCGGGCGGGCCCGGCTCAAGACGTTGATTCTAGAGAAGACGTTGGTGGGTGGTCTTGCCACGTATACGAATGAGATCGAGAACTACCCCGGCTTTCCTGAGGGAACTACAGGTACAGAACTGATGGGCTTATTCCATAAGCAGGCGAAAAAGTTCGGAGTGGACTTCAAAATGACGGATGTTAAAGCGGTATCGCTGGACGGTGAGATGAAGGTCGTGGAGACGTTCCGCGTCCGTTACGAATGTAAAGCCGTGATCGTCGCTAGTGGTGGGAAGCCAAGACTGACTGGGGCGAAGAACGAGGAGAAGTATCTATACGATAAAGGAATCTCCTTCTGTGCGACTTGTGATGCAGCAGCCAATACGGGTAAGACAGTCATGGTCATCGGCAGCGGGGATGCTGCGATTGAGGAAGGAATCTTCCTGACCAAGTTCGCCGACAAAGTCATCGTCTCCGTTATGCATGATCCTGGCAAAATGGACTGCAATGAGATTGCTCGGAACCAGGCGCTCGACAATCCGAAGATGGAGTTCATGTGGAATACGGTGGTGGACTCTTTTGAGGGAGAGGAACGTCTGGAGACGGTTGTGTTGAAAAATTCAAAAACCGACGAGCTGCAGCCTGTAAAAGTCGATACCTGCTTCTTGTTCATTGGATATATTCCGAATACGGAAATTTTGTCCGGTGTGTTGGAGCTGAATCGGAACGGGTATGTGCTTGTGAATGAGAAGATGGAGACGAATATTCCCGGCGTGTTCGCGGCTGGGGATGTCTGCGATAAATTCCTTAAGCAGGTGGCTACAGCGGTTGGGGATGGAGCAATTGCTGGGTACGGAGTAGAGAAATATATCTCCGAATGCGAGGTATATGAGAATCAGATTCAGAACCACGGGAAGCCTTCGGTCGTCTATTTATGGAATGCTACAGAGCCGGCCTGCCGCGAACTGCTGCCTCTGATCGAGAAGTTCGAACAAGCCCATGCCGCAGAGCTACGGGTGACCAAGGTGGACGTATATAAATCACCTGGACTTGCCGCCAGACTGGGCGTGGACAACATCCCGGCTATTGCTTACTTCAATGAGGGGGAAATGAAAAAGGTGATTACTGGGGGCATCAGCGAAGCGCAGTTAAACGATCTTCTATCCTAAGAGACGAATCATATAGAGAAGAAAAGAGCACGAGCCAGGATGGTTCGTGTTCTTTTATATGATGAAGTATTTACTAGGAAGACGGTTGTTTTTCCGCCGTGGACAGACAAATATTAAATATGTACACTGTGTGAAAACAAAGTTAAAAACCGCGATAATGGTTATCTATCAGTCATCAAAGAATTATGAATGTGATATAATGAAAGCGTAGCCAAAGTGATGGGCTCAGTACATGGCTAGCCTATTTTGTAGGAGGGTGAATGTGATGTTGGAAGGATTCCTCGAGATGCAATCGTTGGTGGCAAAGGCTCATGGACGCATTGAGGCAGACGGCGATCAGCAGTACCATAAAATTGAGTACGGGGTCGAACGCCATCTTCATACGCCGGAACCGTGGGACCGCGACGCAAGACATGAGGAAGAATCTCAGCGCTTCACAATACGCAAATTCTGGTTTTAAATGCTCTATACTTACTTCAGATAGATTACCACTTATACTGCTGCTTCCGCTGACATGTATTTATGCTACGGAGGTGGCTTTTTTTATCTGTATTTTCTTGGAACTGTGATATAATGGCAACATATTGAAGTTAGAGGAAGGGAAGATGGGGATAGATGAAGATTCGGAAAGCGATCATCCCTGCAGCGGGCCTGGGAACCAGATTCCTTCCCGTAACTAAGGCGATGCCGAAGGAAATGCTGCCGATTGTAGACAAGCCTACGATTCAGTACATTGTGGAAGAAGCTGTCGCCTCAGGGATCGAGGATATTATTATCGTTACGGGGAAAGGGAAACGGGCGATCGAGGACCACTTTGATAATTCCTTCGAACTGGAACATAACTTAAGCGAGAAGAAGAAATGGGATCTGCTTGAAGAAGTTCGCAAGTCCTCAGAAATGGCTGATATTCATTATATCCGTCAAAAGGAACCAAAGGGCTTGGGACATGCCATCTGGTGCGCCCGTAAATTTATCGGTGATGAGCCGTTCGCGGTGCTGCTTGGCGATGATATTGTGGAATCCGAGGTTCCGTGCTTGAAGCAAATGATCGATGTATTTGATTATGAACGGGCTTCCGTGGTCGGTGTCCAGCCGGTTCCTTGGGAGGAAGTGTCCAGATATGGAGTGGTCGACGCTTCAGAGCTTCGAGAACGTGTCTATCTGGCCAAGCAATTGGTAGAGAAGCCGCCTGCTGATAAGGCTCCATCTAACCTTGCGATCATGGGCAGATACATACTGACCCCGAAAATATTCGAAATCCTTGGAGAACAGCAGGTTGGCGTTAACGGAGAGATCCAACTTACGGATGCCATCTCCAGGCTTGGAGGATTCGAACGGATCGTAGCCTATAATTTTGAAGGAACTCGGCATGATGTCGGTGAGAAGCTCGGATTCATTAAGACGACGCTCCATTATGCTCTGGAGAACCAGGAGTTGCGTGAGGATTTATTAACTTATATGAAACAGATTGTAGAAGATAAAAAAATCGGCCTCTCTTAGGAGAGGTCGATTTTTTGTCTTGTTGATCAATTTAGAAGATCGCTGCCAATTGGCTAATTTGCTCCTTCATAGATGGATCAATCTGAATTAATTTATCATAGACCACTTGATCGCTCTGTCCGGATTTCTCCAACGCAGCTAGATACCAACGGGCTATTTCCTGGCTAGTGGAGTCGCCGAGATCCTCCTTGATACCGGCTTTCAGAATCGGAGCCGCCGCTTCGGGCTGACCTAGCATGAACTGCATTTTACCGGCATTTAGCGACATCGTCGGAGTTACCTCGAACGGATTCCCTTGCATCTGCCCCTCCGGCAATGTCTTAAGATGCTCGACTCCATCTACGACATGATGGTAAGCAATCAGTCCATCATGGAAGTATTTATCCTTCAGAGCCACGTCCTGTGAGCCTAATGCCTGATAACCCAATTCAAAGGATTGAGCGATCAGTTCCTCATACCAATTCATATCCCATGCGTAACGGCCAGCGTTGTCCTTAAGCACATCATAGGCTTTATCGGTCTCCCCCTTTAGTTTATAGAGGGCCATGAGCTTGGCGTACATGTTTTTGTCGTAAGGCTCTTTTTTCAAAGCGTTGGTAAGAAGATTATATTCCTCATTATAGAAAGCTTCTTCCTTGGTCTGTTCGTAACCGGCTTGGAGCAAGACGCTCATGTTAAGGACAGCATTAGGATGACCACTGCGTTTCTTCAGTGCGTCATCTAGCGGCGCTTTGATCTCCCGGTAATCACCACTGGTTTGCATTAACGTCTGCCCTTTGACGATGGCATTGTTAGCTTGAATGTAGCGGATCGAGGTGAAGATCAGGAAGATGGAGGCGAGCACCATAACAGTACTGTATATGCCGCGCATCGATGAAGCCTTCAGTTTCACTCGATCTGTTGAGCGGTTATCCATGGTCGCTGCCATGCCGCCCAAACCGATAAATACGAGCACTCCTATAAAGACATAGCTCATATTGAAGTCCATCAAACTGTGAATCAAAATTGAAAATACAATAATAAAGTAGATGAAGTATGAATCTCTCTTTTGCTCTTCTGAGCGAATATAACCGCGAATATATTTATAGAAAACAAAAAGTAAAAATCCTAGCATAATGATGAAGCCGAGGATGCCGACTTCTACTAGATATTGCATGATGAAGCTGTGCGCCTGACGGCTGGTGTACGGGTTGTTCTGGTATTTCTCGTAAATGGAAGCCCATGAACCGCCGCCTGCACCAATCACTGGATAATCCTTGAGTACTTTTACAGCATCCTTATAGAAAGTGAAACGTTCCAATACACTATGCTGCTGCAGGTTGATGTTCTCCAGACGTTCGCCGATATTGCCAGGCAGCACATGCTTCAGGTTCGTACCAAGGAGCAGAGCAACGATAACCGCAACTGCTACGACGGAACCGACAGGCAACCACAGATTGCCGAGCTTTTTGGATGCCCATTTATCAGTAGCTCTATCGAGTACTGGAGCAATAAAACGCTGAATCAAGCAAGCTATTACGGCTAGAATGATGGAGGCAGCAAGAATGTAGAACCATCCTTTGGCTGGATCATTAATTTGACCGTTGTGAAACTGCTGCCCAAGATCGGTAACGGGCTTAGCAATTAACAAGGTTCCCAGACCAGCAATGATGCAGTACAGAATCCACAGGAGCTGCTTAGCCGGCTTCAAGAACAGAAGCAGTATGATGAATACGACCGGCAAGAAGACCAGTCCCCCGCGCGACAGGGTAAGTAGAATCGACAGGGCCATCGGCACGAGCATAAAGGCGTGAATGGCCTGAACCCACCATCTCTTGGAGCGTGTAATCGCGAATATAGCTACGAACAAGAAGGCCATCAGAAATGCAGCGTATGTATTCGGATACTGGAACACCGAGGCCAGACGCGGACCATTGGCATCGATCCAGATGGCTTGATTATATTGCCCGTCGAATACGGTTGGCGTAAACCAGCCTACAATCGCTGACACCGTTCTGCCTTGGCCAAGCCAGTTGAACAGACCAAACATGACAATGATGTAAGCGACGGTAATGATGGACGTCTCGATAGCTGTGTTAGCCTGTCTATTTTGCAATAGATAGAGAGCAATGATGAACATAAATGCGTAAAGGAATTGAATTAATACAGCATTCACTGCAAAATAATGCGAAGCCGCTGAGATCAACGCAAGCATATACGTAATGGGAATAAATAGTATCGCAACTGCGGTCCAATCTCTCTGATCATCTAGCTTCATCGTTTTAAAATAGGAACAGACCCATACGATCATCAGCAAGCTGCCGATCAGAACGGCCCAGAGAATCGGTTTCTCAAAATTAAGAACAAGTCCATTAAACAATCCGGCCTGGAAAGGGGACCACACCAGAAACAGAATTAAACCAACCAACAACACCCAAACCGCCGCAGACAAATTTCTCCCTTTTCTCGACTGTGCGGCTTTTTTCCCGTATACTGGATTCGACACGTATTTATCTCCTTTGCTAGTAGATACGTTAGTATTTTAGCATAATGAACAGGGTTGGGGCTAGATTTGATCCATTAAGATATATATCATGAGACTACTCATGCTAAATGGTGGTGTTTCTAATTAATAGATGGTTTTCTAGATATTTATATAAGTTAGCTGTGTACTCTAAACCATTAGCAACTCGTTTTGTATCACAAACAACCAGACAAAAAATAAGAAGAATTTTAATAGGTGGAAGTGTTGCCCCTACAAGTAAAAGTACAGCTCTAACAAGTTCTTATCAATATATAGATGGAATTAATTTGGTGGGCTATTCAAGAGCTGAAATGGGGGTCGGCGAATCTTGTCGAGCGGCTGCTAATAGTCTCCATTGTCTGGAGATTCCTTTTGGAATTATTAATTTTACAGGAAGTAATAGCGCAAGATCGGAAGATATCACTTGGGCACATAAAGAAATAAATAAACCGGAATTTAGTATAAACATATTCCATATCAATGCTCAAGAAATGAAGGACGTTTATACTTATTATGGATCTGCTCTATTTGAAAATAGATATAATATTGGATTTTGGCATTGGGAGTTACCTGATTTTCCGGATGATTGGATTGATAATTTCAACTTTCTTGATGAAGTATGGGTACCTTCGACTTTTGTAGGTGACTCAATATCAATTAAAAGTCCAATTCCAGTTGTTAAAATTCCACATTCAATTGAAGTCAAAATATCAGAGCCTCGTTCTCGTGAGTATTTTGGATTGCCGGATAATAGTTTCTTATTTCTATCAATGTATGATGCTAAAAGCTATCAAGAACGTAAAAATCCAAAAGCTGCAATTAAGGCATTTAAGATGTCATTTGATCCATGGGATACAAGTGTAGGTCTGGTAGTGAAAGCGAACAATCCAAGCGGAAATTCAAATGACATAATGGAAATAAGAAAACTAGTCGGTGACTATCAAAACATATATATAATAGATAAAACGGTTAGCCGAAATGATGTAAATGCATTAATAAATGTAACAGATTGTTTTGTTTCCCTGCATCGGAGCGAGGGGTTTGGGTTGGTGATGGCTGAAGCTATGTATTTGGGGAAACCTGTAATAGGTACTAATTGGTCATCGAATACTGATTTTATGAACCCTAATAATTCTTGTTTAGTGGACTTTCAATTAATTTCTTTAAATAATGACCATGGACCTTATAAAGCTTATCAGCATTGGGCAGACCCTAGTATTCTTCATGCAAGCAAATACATGACACAACTAGTTAGCGATAAGGAATATTATAACCAAATTGCAACTAATGGAGAACAATATATTAAAGAACATCATTCCCCGGAAAAAATTGGTAGGTTAATTAGAAAAAGAATGGATTACATTAAAAAATTTAAATTTGGAGGGTAATATGACAACAACATGTTTGATTCTGGCTGGAGGCAAAGGTGAAAGATTTTGGCCTAAAAGTAGAACTAATCTACCAAAACAGTTTCTAAATATATCAGGTAATAAATCAATGCTTCAACAAACAGTAGATAGACTGCAAAAACTGATGCCAATTGAACAAATTTTTATTATAACCAATGAATCTTATGCTGAATTAATAAAGGCTCAGATTCCAACTCTTCCGTTTGATAATATCATAATTGAACCGATTGGACGAAATACAGCACCATGCGTTGGATTAGCTTCTATAATTATTGAAGAAAAATTTCCAGACAGTTCGATGATTGTTCTTCCTTCCGATCACATCATTAAGAATGAGGACGAGTTTGTAAGTATATTGAAAGCAGCAGTTGAAGTTAGTAAGCAAGATGATAATTTGGTAACACTCGGAATCACTCCTACATATCCGGAAACTGGGTACGGTTATATTGAAAGTACAGATCAAACTATTGAAATAGAGAACCATATTGTATATAAAGTTAATCAATTTGTTGAAAAGCCTGACGAAGCTAGAGCTAAAAAATATGTGGATGCGGGTAATTATTATTGGAATAGCGGGATCTTTGTTTGGAGATTACCGGTTATACGCAACCATATTCGAATGCTAATGCCTCAAATGCATGATTTGCTTGAGAGTATGAAAACATCTTTTATAAATAGTCCAAGAAATGAAGTTATAAAATCGTATTTTCCTAGGATGCCAGATCAATCAATCGATTATGGTATTATGGAAAAGGCAAATAGTATCTATGTTATTCCTTGTGTATTAGGCTGGGATGATGTCGGTAGTTGGACTGCTCTAGAACGAATTAATGATCTGGATGAGAATGGAAATGCTATAAATGGAAATATATTAAGCCTTGATACGAAGCGTTGTATCATTGAAAGTAATGGGAAGCTTATTGCTACATTAGGTGTAGAGGATCTGATCATCGTGGAAACTGATGATGTTACACTGATTTGCAAGAAAGAAAAGGCACAAGAGGTAAAATCTTTGATTAAAGAGTTAAAGGTTCAGAAGTTAGAACAGTACTTATAATTATAATATTAATACTATTTTTAAGGAGATAGAATCATGACAAAGAGTGCACTTATTACTGGAATTACTGGACAAGATGGATCGTATTTAGCGGATTTATTGTTAGAAAAGGGATATAGAGTGTTTGGTTTGCGGAGAAGAACTAGCGTTCCTATTTTAGAGAATATTCAGCATATAGAGAAGGAAATAGAGTTTATTGATGGTGATTTAATGGACTTAAGTTCACTTATTCATGCTGTTAAGATTGCAAATCCTGATGAGGTATATAACCTAGGGGCCCAATCATTTGTGGGTACTTCATGGGATCAACCAATTTTAACAGGGCAAGTTACGGCTTTGAGTGTTACAAATATGTTGGAAGCTATAAGAATCGTAAAACCTTCTGCTCGATACTATCAAGCTTCAAGTAGCGAAATGTTTGGTAAAGTTGTAGAAACACCGCAAAAAGAATCAACTCCTTTTTATCCTAGAAGTCCATATGGGGTTGCTAAGGTTTATGGTCATTGGATGACTGTTAATTATCGCGAAAGTTATAATATGTACGCTTGTTCAGGCATACTCTTTAATCATGAATCACCTCGTCGTGGTATTGAATTCGTAACTCGTAAGATAACTGATGCTGTAGCAAGAATTAAATTAGGTCTTCAAAACGAGCTTAGATTAGGAAACCTAGATGCACTGAGAGATTGGGGATACGCCAAAGATTATGTTGAATGCATGTGGCTAATGTTACAACAAGATAAACCGGATGATTATGTAATAGCGACGGGCGAGACGCATTCAGTTAGAGAGTTCTGTGAAATTGCTTTTGGTCATGTTGGGTTGGATTATCAAAAGTACGTAGTTACTGACCCCAAATTTTTCAGAGCTGCTGAGGTTGATTTGCTCCTGGGAGATCCATCCAAAGCCATCAATAAGTTGGGCTGGACCCCACAGAAAACTACGTTTGAACAGTTAGTTCATCTGATGGTTGATTCAGACTTGGGAAAAGTAAAACGGATTAGTAACTAATTCTATCCGTAGGATGTGATTAATTGAAAGCTCTGATAACAGGAGTTAGTGGATTCGTTGGGACCTACCTGAGTCAAAAGCTGCTTGAAAGTGGTTATGAAGTGGTAGGATTAGCTCGAACTAGGCGCGTAATTGACAATAATATTAATTTCATCTCTTGTGATATTACGGATGAGCTTAGGTTACAGCAAATTCTAAAATCAGAAAAACCAGATGAAATATACCATCTAGCAGGCGCTGCATTTATACCACTAACCTATAAAGAGCCGCAACAGACATACAATACAATTGCTAATGGAACATTATGTTTGTATGAAGCTATGAGAAAAGTTGATTTATTTTCTAAGGTGCTTTATATAGGATCGGGAGCAGTTTATGGTGAAGGGACAGGTATTCCATTCACTGAAAGAGATTCCCTTGAACCTAACAATCCTTATGCAGGGGCAAAAGCTTGTGCGGATTTAATCAGTGATCAATATGTAAAATCTTATAAGATGAATATTGTTAGAGTAAGGCCTTTTAATCATACGGGTCCTGGCCAATCCTCCGCATTTGTATGCTCCAATTTTGCTAAACAAATAGCACAATTGGAGCATGAAGGCAATAACGTTATACACGTGGGTAATATTGATGTGGAAAGAGACTTTTTGGATGTAAGAGATGTGGTAGACGCTTATTATATTTTAATGAAGCAAGGGATAAGCGGTGAAGTGTACAACGTTTCTTCTCAGCAAGCGGTTTCTATTTCGGCTTTGTTGAACTTGCTCTCTTTATATTCTGAGATTGAGTCATTGGAAATTAAAGTTGATAAAAATAAGATAAGACCAAATGAAACTTTGGTGAAAATTGGAGATAGCTCGAAATTAAGATTGGAGACTGGTTGGGAACCCATAAGAGATCTAAAGCAAACGATGGTTGAATTGCTTGAGTATTGGAGGAGATTCAATGCAAGTCTTTATTCTTGAAGGGTGGAACCAGTATTGGATAAAGTAGTAGTTATCGGTGGTGGGGGACATTCTAAAGTAGTTATAGATATACTTCAAAGTGCGGGTACCTATGAGATTGTCGGTTTTACTGATAACTCTGATCAGCAGAGGAGTTTGTGCGGAGTCCCCTATCTAGGCAATGATGAAATTCTCCCAGAATTACTTAATAAAGGGGTTTTAAGGTTTATTGTAGGACTTGGGGACAATAAAGTCAGAAAAATTCTCTTTGAAAAAATACGTACTGTTGGATTTATGCCAGTTAATGCGATTAGTCCATTTGCTCATATATCACCCCATGCAAAGATAGGACAAGGTGTAGTAGTTATGGCTGGGGCAGTTATAAATCCTTATGCAGTTATCAAAGATAATGTGATAATAAATACTTTGTCAGGGATAGATCATGATTGTATTATTGACTCTCATGTTCATATCGCACCGGGCACATCTTTGACTGGTTGTGTAAGGGTGTGCGAAGGAGCGTTTGTTGGTACTGGGAGCAAAATTACACCTAATGTAGAAATCGGAGAATGGTCGGTAATTGGGGCTGGAGCGGTAGTGATTTCAGATATACTACCAGGATCAACAGTAGTTGGAGTACCTGCAAAAAAAATTATTGCTAAGGGATGATTACAATGAAAGTTGCTGAAAGAATAACTCTTGCAAGTCCTGTATTGAATGGTAATGAGAGAGAGTATGTACTTGATTGTATTGACACCGGATGGATTTCCGCTAATGGTAAATATGTTACAAAATTTGAAGAGAAGTTTGCAGAATTTTGCGACGTTAAGCATGCACTTTCTTGTGCTAATGGTACTGTGGCTATACACTTACCTTTATTAGCTTATGGGGTAGGTCAAGGTGATGAAATAATTATTCCCACGTTTACATATATTGCTACGGCAAATGCCGTGAAATATTGTGGTGCAACTCCAGTTTTAGTGGATTGTGAGAATGATTCGTGGAATATAGATCCTAAAAAAATGGAAGAGAAAATTACGCCAAAAACAAAAGGTATTATTGTTGTTCATCTCTATGGACATCCAGTAGATATGGATCCAATTATGGAAATTGCCCAAAAGCATAATCTATTTGTTATAGAAGATGCTGCTGAGGCTCATGGAGCCGAATATAATGGTAAAGTAGTTGGATCAATTGGTGATGTAGGTACTTTCAGCTTTTTTGGAAATAAAGTAATCTCTACTGGTGAAGGTGGTATGATCACTACGAATAATAGTGAATTGGCAGAAAAAATGAGATTGCTTAGAGGCCAGGCAATGGATCCTAAAAAGAGATATTGGTTTAATGAAGTAGGGTATAACTATCGAATGACTAATTTACAAGCAGCAGTTGGATTAGGACAGCTTGAAAATATAGATTGGCATTTGGGACAAAGAAGAAGAGTAGCTGAATCATATATAGTTAAACTTTCTCAATTTAATGATGTTTTTACCCTTCAACCAGAAATGCCGTGGGCAAAGCATACTTATTGGATGGTATCTATATTATTAGCCGACAAGGTGAAGGCTTCTCGTGATGAAATCATGGCGTTACTAGAAGCAGATGGAATTGAAACAAGACCTTTATT
This sequence comes from Paenibacillus lutimineralis, assembly GCF_003991425.1. Lineage (NCBI taxonomy): Bacteria > Bacillati > Bacillota > Bacilli > Caryophanales > Paenibacillaceae > Paenibacillus > Paenibacillus lutimineralis. The sequence goes on along the minus strand of NZ_CP034346.1, from coordinate 5,793,013 downwards.
CTACCCAATGCATCAGATGCCGCCTTATTATGAAGAGCATTCTAATTATCCTGTTGCCGATCAGATCTCTTCACGCGGATTTAATATACCAACGAACGCTACGCTTACAGATGAGCAAATTGATTATATCTGCAGTAGACTCGTTTTTCATTGTAACAATAATCTATAGGAATAAGTTGTGTGATATTTGGAGGTAAGACTTTGAAGGTCTATATACAAAAGATATATCAAACTCGATTCTTTTGGTCTCATTTAGTCAGAGCTGAACTGAAAAATAAATTTAGACGATCAAAGTTGGGGATACTATGGACGTTTATGAATCCATTGCTGCTTACTGCTTTGATGTCTACTGTTTTTGGTACAGTATTTAATATGTCATTTGCAGATTATGCTCCTTATGTATTATCGGGATTAATTGTTTGGGAGCTAATTAGCTCTTCTTTTATTGGTGGTGGATATTCGATTATGACTGGCGAACAATACATTCGCCAGTTTAATCATCCTGTAATTATCTATACCTTAAGGTCTGCGCTAGTCTTTACAATTACGTTTAGTATTGCGATGCTGTCGCTTGGAATCTGGATGTTGATCGTTAGCCCTGCAAATGTTATTTTGGGGATTATTACACTTCCGTTGACAATACTATTGTATTTCTGTTTATCTTGGGCTATTACAACTATTGCGGGATTTACTAATGCCAAATATCGTGATTACCCCCAAGTAATAGCTTTAGTGATCCAAGCAGTATGGTACGTTTCTCCTGTCTTTTTTAAAAAAGATATGTTCACTTCCAATCCTGCTTTGGCTGCATTCTTTCATTACAATCCCATTACTCATCTTCTTAACCTCATTAGAAATCCATTTTTATACGGGGTAATGCCGGATGCTACAGACTATCTGTTTACATTAGGGACAATAGCTGTTTTTGGTTTATGGGCTGGGAAAATTTATAAAGATAATCATAAAAAAGTTATATTTTATTTATAATATATAAAATATTTGAGGAAGAAAACTATGGACAATTATTATGTTCGAATGGAAAATGTTGATCTCTATTATCCATCTCATATCTATAATGCGACTACTTTAAAACAAGAAGTATTTTCACTTTTAAAATTGCAGAAAAAGAAAGAAAAATTAGATGATGTACATGCCCTAAAGAATTTTAACCTTTACATTAAAGAAGGTGAAAAGCTAGGGGTTATTGGCCATAACGGTGCTGGAAAAAGTACGTTATTAAAGACTATAGGTGGAATCTACCCAATTAAATCAGGTCAATTAGAGGTCAAGGGTGAAATTCGATCTTTATTCGATTTGGCGCTTGGCTTTGATTTGGAATCCACCGGCAGAGAAAATATTATGTATCGGGGTCTGCTTCTTGGGGAAACACCGAAGAGGATAAAACAGCAAGAACAAGAGATCATAAATTTTGCCGAATTAGGAGAATTTATAGATTACCCTATTCGTTCCTATTCTTCCGGCATGCTTATCCGCTTGGCATTTGCAATATCCACATCCATTGACGGGGAAATTCTACTTCTTGATGAAGTAATCGGTGCGGGAGACGCCGCTTTTGCTGTCAAGGCTAAAGAAAGAATGATGGGATTGATGGGTAAGGCAAAAATACTGGTTTTGGTTTCGCATGATTTAAAAACAATCGAGGAAGTTTGTAATCGCGTAATTTTATTGAAAAATGGGCGGATTATAAAAGATGGGAAGCCAAGCGAAGTTATAGAGGAGTATCAAAATAGTTTTAAATGAAGTTGGGGGTAACTATGAAAAAACGAAGATTATTATGGATTTTAAATCATGATACGCTTAGCAGATTTGAACTTCCTTTAATACAAGATTTGGGTTTTGAAATATTCACACCCAAAATAGCACCTAAAAATATATTAGAACGCAGTGGATCTGTAACATATAAATATGATGAAACCCTAACTATTCCCGATCACGAATTAGAATTACTAAATCAATATAACTTTTATGAAAATGAACAAATGCCTTTTATTATTAAAAACATTATTAATACACACTTTGATGTAGCACTAATAATGTTTGATTTTTACGCGTTGAAAAATTTAATAGATAATTTCGAAGGTCAAATATTTGCAAGAGCATTCGGATTATTTGAAAATTTGAACTATTCCAAAATCACTAGGGATTTTTACGGTGAAAGTTATTTTTATAATTTTGAAAAAAGTAAGGATAGAATTTGGTTTTCTGAATGCTATGACAATATTTCAAAAAATGAATCAGGAATATTTAAAGAAAAAGCCATCTATATGCCTCTTGGTTTGCCTGAGGAATTTTATAGTATAGAAAACCAGTGGATTGGAAATGTGGATGAAATTTTATTTTTTTGCACGAGAATTAATTACAATAAGGAATCAAAAGAAGTTTATAAACGATTTATAAAAGACTTTAAAGACTTTGATTTTATTATTGCAGGTAATCAACCAGTTAAAGTGGAGGATAAGCGTGTTACAGGCTTTCTTGAACGTGAGGAGTTGAATGATTTATTCAAAACCCGCAAAGTTATGTATTATCATTCTACTTATCCCAGACACTTACATTATCACCCTTTGGAGGCAATGATAGCTGGAATGCCTGTAATTTATTTAAAAGGAGGATTATTAAGCATATTAGGTGGCGAACGGCAAACAGGATGCTGTAAAGATCTTAATGAAGCTAGAGTAAAAATTAAAAGAATTCTTGATGGTGATCAGGAACTTATTGAAATGATCAAAAGGGATCAAAGTGAAATTCTTTACAAATTTTCATATGAATTTAACAAAAAAAAATGGACCGAGAATTTTTTGCCCATTGTTGAACGCTATGAAAAAAAACAGCTCATAAGTAAAACAACAGCCGTATTTTTATCTAATGTACAAAATGAGTCTCATCTTTTAGATTATATCGAATTGGCGGAGAAGCTGAATTCCGGAATTAAACAATTAAATTCTAACAATCAAATAATATTAAACTTGCCGGCTAGAAAGTATACTAAAGGTAGAGAAATTGTTAATTTTTTACAATATGTTATGGATACAAGAGAGTATTCCATAAAAGAAATTACTGCAAATGAGGTTAAAGAATCAGTATCGCTAATGTTTCGGGATGAGCCATTATGGTTTAGCAAATATGCTCTGCCGGTAGATTATGCCCAGAACTATATTGAATGCGATTATTGGCTTTTTTTCTTCGATAACATTGAATTACCGATTGCACCGATCAAACCGTATGGGGTATTAGTTGAAAATATTGGTGAAAAATACTATGGAAATCTCTCTAGAACGGTAATTTCCAATTTGAAAAATGCCTACTTTATTCTTACTTTCTCAGAGGAAACTAAAAATAATTTGGTAAAATATTTGGGTGTTTATGAAGAAAATATAATAGTTATTCCATCCTCTGAAATTGAAAGTAGATATGAATTGCCGAATATAAAATCGGATTATGTATTAATTGAAATGGATGCAACAAAACATAATGATGTAAATGATTTTTTGGGAATAATAGAGTCCTATTATAAAATTGGTAACGTTGAGGAAAAAATAAATATTGTACTCAATAACTGTACAACGGAATTATTTCAAGAACTAGCCAATAAGATTCAAGACTCTAAATATGTAAAACAGCAAATCACACTGTTTATGGATGTTCCCGCTAGTGAATACGATATATTATACGCTCATGCTAAAATAATTATTATTCCTCATAACGTCGAGGGTATAACATTTAAAATATCAAAGGCAGCTGCATGCTCCAAAAAGATATTTTTAAATGATTTTTTGTTTTATAAAGACATAGTGGATGATGAAAATGACTCCATTGTATATGAACCCTTCCTGGCTGATAAGTATATTTTATTCAATTTACTTGAGGGAATAAATTCAAAAAACGAAGGGCACAAACACAATGATAATAGAAAAATTGTTTCCCCAAACAAATTGACTGAGATCTGGAGGAGGTTGGTATGAAAAAAATAGGAGTCTTCTTAGGTTTCCAACCAGGTGTAAACTTGGCGAATGAAGGGATAGGTAGGTTACTGGCTTTTTTGTTAAAGGAGAATTCCACCAGACCCTTTGTCTTGTATAGTCCTTCATGGCTCCAAGAATCAATTATAAATTTATTAGATGATAACAATGTTCCAACTGACAACATTGAAATAATCTATTTAAAAAAGTACCCAATAGGCGTGCGGATAAAACAATTTATTTCCGATAGAAAAAATAAGAAGAAGGTTCAACGTGAAAGAAAACTTCGCGAGAGGGTTAAGCGTTTCGTACTAAGAACAGTCAGTGATTTGGTGACAGATTTTTTCTCTACGTCAACCGTTACTCTCATATTATTAAAAACAATTATATATCTAATTATTGCTGTGATTTTATTACCAATTTTCATGGTATTTGTAGTTTTATATCTTGCATTTCTGCTGATGGAAAAAGTGTCAGGATATTTAATTCGAGGAATCCAGGGGATAAACCAACGAAGTGGATTTCTAAATAAAATTAAGAAAGTTGTATCAAAAGGTATGAGTGGTTTATATCAAAAAGTACTGGATTCGGAACTTCAGAGATTGACCAGATTAATAAATAGTCGAAATGAAATTGATGTTTGTTTCATCCCTTCTATGGTATGGCCACAAATTAAAGATTTAAAATGTAAGAAAGTATTGGCTGCACCTGATATTGTGTTTTACGATTTTCCTACTCAATTTCCTGGAGTATCTGGCATTCATAACCGAATTCGTAAGAGCATTTCTGCTGCGGACAGTATTATTTGCTACAGTGAGCATGTCAAACAACATCATTTAATAAATATCTGTGGGGTTGAGGCAGAAAAAATTACAGTTATTAAGCATGCTAACGTAGACATGAGTGCGCATATAAAGGTATCCAAATCAATTGAAAAATATCTATCCCCTATAATGAATGCGAAGGAAATGGTTAAAATATACAGTAATACCAAATTTTATCCAGGGGATATTTTATATAAAACGGATATAAGTCGCTTTGATTACTTGGTATATTCCTCACAATTCAGACCTCACAAAAATATATTCAATTTAATAAAAGCGATAAAAATAATTAATGTTGATAGGCAAAAAAACGTTAAATTAATTCTGACTGGGAATATTACTTGTGTAGACTATATTCAAAAATATATTCAAGAAAATCACCTGGCAAATGATATTCTTATGTTTTACGATTTGCCGTCTGAAGTTTTGGCCTCCATTAATAGTCTTGCAAAATGTTCGGTGAACCCAACTCTTTTTGAAGGGGGATTTCCGTTTACATTTTCAGAGGCATATTCAGTTGGGACACCTTCAATTATGAGTGATATCCCTGTAGTTAGGGCTGAAATTTCCAATAGAGATTTGTCAGCAAAAATGTTATTTAATCCTTATAACCCTCATTCAATTGCAGATAAAATAATGTGGGGAATTGAGAATAGGGATGCATTATTTAAAGAACAGGCAGCATTGTATGAAAAATTTAGCGAACGAACTTGGAAACAAGTAGTTCTTGAATACAATAATGTATTTAGTAAAACAATATCAGGGTGAAATTATGAGAAAACTATCTTTCGTATTTATAGTATTATTCTTCTCTTTCAATGTATCTATTTTCCAGTTACCAGGATACGCTAAATCCGAAAATGATGTGGAAATAAAAGTGTTATCGGGAAGAGAACAGTTTACGTCATCATTCGATTTTACTGTGAACATAAAGTATCTTAACCAGGACTTGTATAATGAAAAAAATTTCTTATCGTTTCATTTTTATGATGTGAATGGGAATGAAATCCTTTGGGAAGGCGAAAGGATTCCTTTTAAGCTCGAAAATGATGGAGAAACAATGGTTTCATTTTCATTAAATCTTAATGACTATCCTATCGTTAAAGATTTGAAGAGTGGTTATTTGCAATTCGATATCATTGATGAAAAGAATGCTTATTGGTTCTCAACAAGTAATGAGATTCGCTTTTTTGCGGATAAAATAAATTACGATGAGAGCTTTTTAAAACAATTTGTGGTCACCTTAAAATCTGCAATAACTAATAAACCTGCTATTTTTCTTATTAATAGTGTCTGTCTAGCTGTTTTCATTTTTTTCTTAATTAGATTAAAAAGGGCTGCCCGATCAGAATGAAATGTCAATATCATGCTTTTTATAGCTTCTATAAACTAATCCAGAAGAAACTTACTTCTGATTTAGCGAGATTAGTATTGTATTATGCTTCCTATGCAGGAGAAGAAAAGAGGGATGTTAGTTGTACAGGTTGACCAATTTTTACAATAGCAGATGGTTTAATGTTGCCTTATTCATCATGTTCTTATGTCTGCCATTTTTAATTTACTGGGATCTGTTCATTTCTAATAAAAGCTTGGTTTCAGGGGATGGAATTCAGTATTATTCGCTAAAGTCATTAATAAAGTTTTCTTTGGCCCAGGGAGAATTTCCGCTTTGGAACAAATATCTGGCTAATGGCACCCCATTTGCTTCAGATTTTACAAATAACGCTTTTTATCCTTTTGCTATTATATTATCATTGCTTCCTTTTAAGTTGTTTATATATTCGTATTATGCACTTCATTTGGCTATCGGTTCCTTCTTTACTTATTTATTCATTAAAGAACTTGGGTGCGGCAAGATAGCAGCCTTATGCACGGCTTTGATTTATGAGCTATCCATTCATATGGGAGGATACCGTAAAGAGCATATTACTATTTTAGCTACTATTATATATTTACCAGTGATTCTCTATTTCATACAAAAATACATGAATACTAGAAGTAAAAAATGGTTGCTGTTCTCATCCGTAGCAATGGCATTTCAATTTTACGTCGCGTTTATTCAAGATGTTGTGTATACAGATATTGCAGTTGGCATTTTTTTCTTAATTATGGCTATTCACAATAGAATGACAATTAAAAAAGTGATAGCCGATGGACTGGTTTGGGTAGGGAGCTATTTTGGATTAATAGCTTTCCAACTTCTACCCACCGTGCAGCTCGTTCGTGAATATGCAGGGAATGGGGCTGCTTCAGCCTCTATCGACTATTTTCAGTTCTATTCGATTCATTTTTCGAAACTGGCAATGATGTTGTTCCCGCGTATTTTTGGAGAAAATGTATTTGATTCGTTTGGAGCCTATTTCTCGTCGGGGTTTGATATCGAATTATTTTTGGGGGTATTTGTGTTTCTAATCCTTTTGTTCGGCATCATTCGATATTTTTCTGATTTTCGAGTGAAGGTATCGCTTGGGATGATGATAGGAGTTTTCCTTTTTTCTGCTAGCACCCACATTCCACTTCTAAGCGAATTGCTTTATCGAATTCCAGGGATAAATGGCTTTCGGGTTCCATCACGTTCATTGTTTATTTTTATATTCTTTGCTTTGGTATTGTTTGCTGTTACACTATCGAAACTAAGAATGGTAGAACAAATGAAAAAAATATACACCTTTTCAAGGTGGTTCGTTTTGGGGACCTGTGCTTTACTTGGTTGCGCTTTATTTGCAAATACAGCTAATCTAATGTCGGATTCAAATTTTGATGGCGCAATAGCTTTTTACCAGTATTTTAAGACTGCATTTTTACCAGGACTGGTTGCTTTGTTTTCAGCATTTATTATTTTTTATGTTATGCAAAAATGGAGCAAAAAGTGGTCTAAAGAACAATATAAAAAAGCCTATGGATGTCTTGGGGTAGTCATCGTATTAGTAACCTTTTTGGAAACTTACTCGTATAGCACAGTCTCCTATGCTAGAAATATAGATGATTTTGTTTTAAAGGATGAAGCCAGTCAGTTTATTTCAGATAATGTTGGTGACTTTAAGGTTTGGGACGCATCCGTGACTCCCAGTAACATCACCAATATAAATGCGAACTTGTTTAAAGGTTTTTCTAGCATTAATGCTTACATTCCTTTTAATAATCCTCGGCTATACAAGCTCTTTTCCAATACTGATAATCAAGTACCACTTAACAATACTGGACTCCTAAGGATTTTTCCTAATGCTGAAAATAACTTGGTGGAGCACAACGACTTGTTAAGTATGTTGGGAATCAAGTATATTATTGATTCTGGCAATCTGGTGGCGGAAGAGACAGAAACGAAAAAGATAGTAAAGTGGGCTAATACTATCTATAAAAATGATAGTATTTTAGTGCCGGATTCTACAGGCGAAATATTTGTTTACTCACAGCCTGTGGAAATTAAGCCGAATACCTTTTACAAGGTAAAGTTCAACTTGGAATCGGTTGGGCCACAAAGTCTGTTCTATGTAGATTTCTATGGCGGAGAAAAATATGACTTGGAAGAACAGCAAAAAGTATTTAATATTCAACCCGGTGCTTCGCATTACTCAGCGGTAATATACTCAGGAGATACCACTGGAATAGACGAAATTAACTTAAGGATAGTTTCCACGCCTACGTCCGACATGCAAATAACTGATTTCAGTTTAGTGGAAGCTGAGATGCAAATACAGGAACATGTATACAAACCTGTTTTTGTTGAAGGACCAGATCGGATTTTTGAGAATACTAATGCAAAGGATATCTTATATGCTCCGCAAGAGACACAATCTATTGAGAATGCAAGTGAAATTTATACAAATCGATTTGATTATGACCTTAGTAATGTAAGCTATGTGGAAAATTTCAAAAACATGGACTTGAAGCATGCGAATACTACCATTTCCGACGAAAACTTCAAGAACAACAGCATCAGTGCAAAAGTGCATTCTGACAAGCCATCTTTTATAAATTTCTCCCAAAACTATTATCCGGGCTGGAAAGCAAAAGTGAATGGAAAGGAAACACCCATATATATGGTTAACGGTCTTATTCAAGGAATTGAGGTTCCAGCGGGTGATTCTGAAATAAAGTTCTACTTTTATCCAAAAGTTCTTTTTGTGGGCGGGTTTATTACGTTGCTCACACTAGGAAGTATGGTCTATTTGATTTTTCGAGGAAGTCGTGAAAAGAAAGTTTTATGAAAAAGTTGCGCTATTCTTTGATAATGTGTTTTTTATAATAGCAACAAAAAGGAGCTATTAATATTCAAACTTTAAAAGAACTTTTTAAAAAAAGTGCTGTGAAATTCCTGATTATTGGATTTCTTAACACTATTGTAAGCTTTCTGACGTTTGCTTTACTGCTTCATTTTATTAACCTTAATTATATAATAGCTTTAGTACTTTCATATTCAGTTGGAGTAATTCATAGTTATTTATGGAATTTATATTGGACATTTAGCCAAAAAGAAAGTAGTTTCAAAAGTGTAGGGAGATTTATAATCGTTTATATATTAACATTCTTAGTGAATTTACTTATTCTTTATTTATTAGTTGACTTTATGATGTTTAATAAGTTCATTTCACAGGGCGTCGCATTATTTGTGACAACTTTAATCAGCTATTTTGGACATAAATATTGGAGTTTTAGAATTGGTATGGTGCCAAAAGGAGAGGGAAAATGAATAAAATGCAAGGGAATATAATTTATGTAAAAAGCTGCAATAGATATTTGGTCACTACTAATAAGGATTATTTATACGGTTATTCTTTATCTACGAATCGACTTGGATATATTCCTGATGATTATACTATGGAATTAATAAGCCCGAAATTCGACGTCCCATTCTATCTAGATATACGTGAAAAGATCAGTTTTAATAAAGATGATATCGAAGTATGTTCAGAAATAAGTCCAAAAGAACTAGAAAAAGTCATGAGACTAGAAATTCTACAGAATGTTGAAGAATACCATACTTTGTTTCATATAAAGGAACAAAATGTTGAGAGTTCGGCTCCTATTGTTTATGGCGGACGAGTTTATGATGAACAAGAAATGAGAAATCTTGTCGATTCTTCGCTTGATTTCTGGCTTACAGCAGGCAGATATCATAAGCAATTCGAAAAAGAATTTGCAGAGTTTCTAGGAGTAAGGTATGCTTTGTTAACTAATTCTGGATCATCGGCTAATTTATTGGCCATTTCAGCCTTGACTTCTCCAAAATTAAAAGAGAAGCGTATTATGCCGGGAGATGAAGTAATCACTGTTGCGGCAGGATTTCCCACTACGGTCGGCCCTATAGTTCAAAATAAGGCAATTCCAGTTTTTGTTGATGTTGAGTTGGGGACATATAACATTATTGCTGATCGTATCGAAGATGCTATCACGCCAAAGACAAAGGCAATTATGATTGCTCATACCATGGGAAATCCATTTGAATTGGATAAAGTACTTGAGATTGCAAACAAGTATGACTTGTGGGTAGTTGAAGATAACTGTGATGCTCTAGGATCTACATATAATGGTAAGTTAACCGGGACACATGGTCATATCGGAACATCAAGTTTTTACCCTCCTCATCATATGACGATGGGAGAAGGCGGAGCTGTATATACAAATAACGCATTATTAAAGACAATCATAGAATCTTTCAGAGATTGGGGACGAGATTGCTGGTGTCCATCAGGATGTGATAATACATGCGGTAAACGGTTCGGTTGGGAACTAGGCTCATTACCATATGGATATGATCATAAGTACACTTATTCTCATATAGGTTACAATTTAAGAGTTACAGACATGCAGGCTGCTGTTGGTGTTGCACAATTAAAGAAAGTACCTAAGTTTGCTCAGGCTAGAAAGAAGAACTTTAATCGATTATATGAAGGCTTGAAAGAGTTAGGAGATTATTTTATCTTGCCAAGGGCAACTAATAATTCAGATCCGAGCTGGTTTGGATTTATACTGACTGTACGCGATGGAGCCCCTTTTACCAAGAATGAGATTGTGAATTATTTGGAACAAAACCGAGTTCAAACTCGCATGCTCTTTGCCGGTAATTTAATTCGTCAACCAGCATACCAAGGGGTTGAATATAGAGTGCACGGTGATCTAGCTAACACGGATAAAATATTGCAAGATACATTCTTGGTGGGTGTCTATCCGGGATTAACCGATGTAATGATAGATTATGTTATCGAAACGATAAAAGAATTTATTCTTTCAAAAATAGCTAATTAGGGGGGCTTTATCGTGAAAGTAGTTATTCTTGCGGGTGGATATGGGACTAGAATTAGTGAAGAATCCCATCTTAAACCCAAACCTATGATTGAAATTGGAGGGCGTCCAATTTTATGGCATATCATGAAGCATTATTCTTACTATGGATTTAATGATTTTGTCATTTGCTTGGGATATAAGGGTTTTTACATTAAAGAGTATTTCGCTCACTACTTCTTGCATGAATCAGACGTGACATTTGATTTTCAAAATGATAATCAACTAATTACTCACAACCATACAGCCGAACCTTGGAAAGTTACCTTGGTAAATACCGGTTTAGATACAATGACCGGCGGCAGGGTCAAGAGAGTTCAAAAATATATAGGTGACGAACCTTTTATGCTTACCTATGGTGATGGGGTTTCCGATGTCAATATTTCAGAATTGGTTGAGAATCATAAGCTATATGGGAGACTTGCAACAGTTACAACGGTACAACCTAGCGGGAGATTTGGAGCACTCACTATTTCTGCAAGTAATGAGGTAAAAGGATTTCAGGAAAAACCTAGGGGCGACGGTGCATGGATTAACGCAGGCTTCTTTGTGTTACAGCCAGAAATCCTGAATTACATATCGGATGATACTACTGTTTTTGAAAAGGAACCATTAGAACGATTAGCTAAAGACGGCGAACTAATGAGTTACAAACACGAGGGATTTTGGCAGCCAATGGATACAATGCGGGATAAGAACCTTCTTGAGGAGTTGTGGAAAAATGGGAAGGCCCCTTGGAAGACATGGGGATTAGATAAGGTGACAATCAATGGTGAATAGAGAATTTTGGAGAGATAAGAGAGTATTCTTAACTGGCCACACTGGTTTTAAAGGATCGTGGTTATCGTTGTGGCTTACACAGTTAGGTGCCAAAGTAACAGGATTCTCTCTTTCTCCGTCTACCGAACCTAACTTATTTGAAGTGTGTAATATTGAATCGTGTATAGAAAAAAGTATTATTGGTGACATTAGAAATTTCGAGTTGTTGGAAACATCGATGAGAGAAGCAAAACCTCAAATTGTTATTCACATGGCTGCTCAACCACTTGTTAGTGAGTCATATATTAATCCAGTTGAGACTTATGCGATAAATGTTATGGGGACTGTTAATTTGTTGGAAACCATAAGAAGAGTTAATAGTGAGAATGAAATAAAGGCTGTTGTGAACGTGACAACAGATAAGTGCTATGAAAATAAAGAATGGCTTTGGGGATACCGTGAGAATGAACCATTGGGCGGTTATGATCCTTACTCAAGCAGTAAAGCATGCTCTGAGCTAGTTACGGCTTCTTACAGAAACTCCTTCTTTAATCCGGACAAATATTCAGAGCATGGTGTTGCTATAGCCACTGCAAGAGCAGGCAATGTCATTGGGGGAGGAGACTGGTCCCAGAATAGACTTGTACCTGATATTGTAAGGTCCATAATAGAGAATGATCCTGTAATAGTGAGAAACCCTGACTCTATTAGACCATGGCAACATGTTCTTGAACCTTTAAGCGGTTACTTATTGCTCGCAGAGAAGTTATATCTTTATGGTTGTGATTATGCAGAGGCTTGGAATTTTGGGCCCAATGATGATGATGCTAAAACTGTTCAGTGGATTGTTGAAAGGTTCTGCTCTAAATGGGATGTGAATCAAAATTACCAAATAGAAAGTAATAATTCATTCCATGAAGCGCACTATTTAAAGCTTGACTGCTCAAAAGCAAGGTACAAGTTGCAGTGGGCCCCTAAATGGTCACTGGATCAATCCATTGAAAAGATCATTGAGTGGAACTCTGCGTACATGAATAAAGAAAATATGAGGGAAATTTGTGTGAAACAAATTCTCGAGTATAGCAACGGATTTTAGGGATTGAGATAATGAGAATTCTTGTGACCGGTGGAACGGGATTCGTTGGTAGTCATATTGTCAAAGGACTTCTGGAAGATAATCATGATGTAATTGTATTGAAGAGGAGCTTCTCAAATAACTTTCGAATTAATAGTATTCTTAACAAAGTTGTATCGTATGATATCGATAAAATTTCTATTAACAATGTTTTCGCTAATGAATGTGTAGACGTTGTTATCCATGCTGCTACATCTTATGGTAGTAATGAGCCTTTGAGCGCTCAAATTGAGAGTAATGTTGTTTTCCCTATAAAGTTGTTAGAAAATGCTATTGAGCATAAAATCCAAGCATTTATTAATACGGATACTTTTTTTAATAAACCAGCTCATCAAAAGTATGAATATCTTAGTTCCTATTCAAAAACCAAACGTTACTTCTTGGAATTGTCTGATTTATTTCGTGGTAATGGAGATACGAAATTAATAAATGCTCGTTTAGAGCATGTTTACGGTCCGAATGACAATTCAAATAAATTTGTTACTAATTTAATTACACAGTTACTGAATAACAAGCCATTTCTAGAACTAACTCTTGGAGAGCAGAAGAGGGATTTTATATCAATAGATGATGTGACTTCAGCATATCAACTTATAGTAAGAAACTTACATCTTTTTGCTGAATTCTATAATGAAGTTGAAATAGGAAGAGGATTCAGTGTTTCCCTAAAGCACTTTATTGAGTCAGCTCACTCTTTAACAAACTCTAGAACTAAGCTTTTATTTGGTGCATTACCTTATCGAGAATCAGAAATAATGGATTCATGTGCAAATACATTGAAATTAAAAGAAATGAATTGGAATTGGATTGATGGGATTGATGATGGATTAACAAAAATCATCAACTGTCTCAATGCTGATAAAACGTATCCTTTTAGAGGTGTATATTAGGTATGAATCAAAAGAAGCTTATATCCTTTGTGGTGCCTGTGTTTAACGAAGAAGAAAATGTTTTGCCGATGTATAATGCAATAATTAATTTGATGGATGATTTAAAGAATAAATATGAATATGAGATAGTTATAACTGATAACCATAGTACGGACAAAACTTTTGATATTCTTAAAGAAATCGCTGTCAATGATAAAAGAGTTAAAGTTATAAGATTCTCTCGTAATTTTGGATATCAACGGTCTATATATACTGGTTATATTAATTCAAGCGGGGATGTGGCAGTCCAATTGGATTGCGACCTGCAGGATCCACTTGAGTTAATTCCAAAATTTCTTGAACAGTGGCTAAAAGGATATAAAGTAGTTTATGGTGTAAGGGTTTCAAGAAAAGAGGGGTGGTGGATTAACAATATACGAAAGGTCTTCTACAGACTGATTGATTCATTAAGTGAGGATCATCTTCCGAGAGATGCAGGAGACTTCAGATTAATTGATAAACAGATTATTGAACAACTCAGGCTAATTAATGACTCTGCCCCGTATATTAGAGGTAGTATAGCTAGTATGGGTTTTGAACAAATTGGAATACCTTATAACCGGAATGAAAGAGCTCGTGGAGAAAGTAAATTTTCATATAAAGACTTGTTTCGCCTTGCATTTGACGGTATTTTAAATCATTCAACAGCCCCTTTGAGGCTAGCATCATATACCGGTCTTACAATAAGTATTATTACTTTCCTTGCCTTAATAGTTTACTTTTCCGGCAAGTTACTATTTGGTGCAAATTGGCCGGCTGGGTTTGCAACCACTACTACTCTGATTTTATTATCCTTAAGTTTAAATGCACTTTTCTTAGGGATTATTGGAGAGTATCTGGGCCGCATCTACCTACAAGTTAAGAAGAAGCCAATGACAATTTCTGAGATTGAGTTAAATACTTCAGATTCTCAAATCAAATAAATCTTGGAAGGACATTTTCTATGAAAGCCATCATCCTAGCCGGTGGGACCGGCACACGCCTATATCCTTTAACGAAAGTAACCAATAAGCACCTTCTTCCTGTGGGCAAGTACCCAATGATCTTTCATGCTGTGCATAAGCTAAAGCAAACGGGCCTCACTGATATCCTTATCGTCACTGGTAAAGAGCATATGGGTGATGTTGTAAGCTTATTAGGTAGTGGAAGTGAGATCGGAGTTTCTTTCACTTACAAGGTTCAGGATGAAGCTGGAGGCATTGCCCAAGCTCTTGGATTAGCTGAACAGTTTGCAGGCAATGATCAGATGGTGGTTATCTTGGGAGACAACGTTTTTGCTGATAACATATCGCCTTATGTGGAGCACTTTCAGAATCAGTCCTCTGGGGCTAAAATTCTTATACAGAAGGTCTCTGATCCGTCTCGTTTCGGTGTTCCTGAACTTGAAGGAAATCGGATCATTTCCATTGAAGAGAAGCCAAGGAAACCTAAGTCGAGCTATGCAGTAACTGGTATCTATATGTTTGACCATCAAGTTTTTGAAATAATTCGCAGTCTAAAACCGTCTGCTCGTGGCGAACTGGAAATCACAGACGTAATTAATGCGTATATTGAACGAGGAGAACTCACTTTTGACGTGCTACGAGGCTGGTGGACAGATGCAGGTACACATGCTTCGTTAGCCAGAGCCAATGAATTGGCCAAGGATTTGAACCTTGGCGAAGAGTTTGGCCGACTCAAGCTATAGTTAAGGAGAAGTCTGGTTATGAAACTGACCTCGTTAAAGCTGCGAGATGCAGCATTACTCGAACCGGTGGTACATGGGGATCACCGGGGTTTTTTTATGGAGAGTTATAATAAAGCAGTGATGCAGCAACTAGGAATTAAATATAACTTTATTCAAGATAATCAATCCCTATCTGCTGAGGCTGGAGTTTTACGTGGATTACACTATCAATTAAACCCTAAAGCACAGACGAAGCTAATCCGAGTGCTTACCGGTGCTATTTATGATGTGATCTTGGATGTTCGGAAAAGTTCACCTACATTCGGACAATGGGTAGCTGTCATCCTTAGCGAATCTAACAAACGGCAGTTGTTGATTCCTAAAGGATTCGCTCATGGCTTCTGTACCCTAGTACCAAATACCCAAGTTCTCTATAAAGTGGACGAATACTATTCCCCGGAGAATGATCGTGGCATATTATGGAATGATCCTGCACTTGCCATTGATTGGCCTGTAAGTGAGCCGTTACTCTCGGACAAGGATCGTCGTCATCCGACACTTGCGGAAGCGGAATTGAATTTCGACTAGAACTAGGAGGTCATCATTCATGAAACTGCTCGTCACAGGCGGTGCCGGATTCATCGGCAGCAACTTCGTATTATATATGTTGAAGCAACATCCTGGATATCAAATTATCAATGTAGATGCTCTTACTTATGCTGGTAATTTAGAAAACCTGAAATCGATTGAGAGTAATCCCAATCATACTTTTGTCAAAGCGGACATTACTGATGTCCAAAAGATGAATGAGCTCATCGGTCAAGATGTCGATGCTGTAGTAAACTTCGCTGCGGAGTCTCATGTAGACCGCAGTATTCTGGAGCCGGACGTTTTTGTTAGAACTAACGTTCTGGGTACCCAGGTTCTACTTGATGCTGCCAAAAAGCATAACGTTACAAAATTCGTTCAAGTATCTACGGATGAAGTGTATGGCTCGCTGGGGGAAATAGGGTTATTTACGGAAGATACTCCACTTCAGCCCAACAGCCCATATTCAGCCAGTAAAGCAGGCGGCGATTTGCTGGTTCGTGCATACCATGAGACATTTGGATTGTCTGTAAATATTACACGATGCTCAAATAACTATGGACCGTACCAGTTCCCGGAAAAGCTGATCCCACTTATGATTTCAAAAGCCTTGGCAGATGAGCAGCTCCCAATATACGGAGATGGCCTTAACATTCGTGACTGGCTGTATGTTGAGGATCACTGTAGTGCGATTGATCTTGTGCTTCATAAGGGACGCAATGGTGAAGTTTACAATATCGGTGGAAATAATGAACGAACGAATGTGCATATCGTTACAACAATTTTGGAGCAGCTCGGTAAGTCTAAATCGTTGATTACTTATGTGAAGGACCGGCCTGGTCATGACCGTCGCTATGGTATTGACCCGACGAAGACGATGACGGAGCTCGGCTGGAAGCCGAAGCATTCCTTTGAGACTGGTATTAAGGAGACCATAGCTTGGTACCTGAGAAATAAAGAGTGGTGGACTCGTATTCAATCGGGTGCGTATCAGGAATACTACGTGAAGCAATATGGTGAACGATTAGGTGATCACAAATGAGAATACTGGTAACGGGAGCAAATGGGCAGCTTGGCCAGGATCTGGTGAAAATTCTGGAGCAAGCTAGCCACACTGTTATACCTTACGATCGAGATACTCTAGACATAACAGATCAGGCAGCTAGCTTGGAGGAAGTACAGAATTCCAAACCGGATGCAATTATCCATTGCGCTGCATATACAGCAGTGGATCAGGCTGAAAGCGACATTGATAATGCGTATGCAGTAAATACGGCAGGCACTAGAAATATGGTAGTAGCTGCTGAACACATTGGTGCTAAATTCTGCTATATCAGCACAGATTATGTTTTTGATGGTACAGCTACAGCACCATACCATGAATACGACAATACGAATCCACAAAGCATCTACGGTAAGTCCAAAAGGGCAGGAGAAGAGTTAGTTAAAAGTTTGTCCTCTAAGTACTTTATTGTTAGGACTTCATGGGTTTACGGACTTCATGGTAACAACTTTGTTAAGACGATGTTACGCTTAGGCTCTGAAAGACCTGAGATCAGCGTAGTTCATGATCAGAAGGGTTCTCCAACATATACAGTTGATTTATCACGTTTTTTATTAGAATTAGTAAGTACCGAAAAATATGGCATTTACCATGTCTCCAATTCCGGCGAATGTACCTGGTATGAATTTGCTCAAGCAATCTTTGCAGAGGCTAATTCTCAAGGCGGGTCTTATAATGTTGAGGTGAATCCTTGTACTACGGAAGATTTTCCAAGACCAGCACCTAGACCACGTAATTCAGTGATGGAGCATCTATCCATTCGTACGAATGGGTTTCAGGATATCCGACCATGGCGGGAAGGGCTTCACGCTTTCATAAAGGAATTGCAATCTAGTGACAATGAATAGTTGATCGTTTGGAGTGACTAGAGAAACCGAACTTGTTTTACTATAATAATGATATGAAGAACACTATGGTTTAAATAGTGTTCTTTTTCTTTAATTACTCGTAAATAGAAAAGGAATATTAGCTATGATCCCAACAATCAGTGTACAGATCGTCAGCTTCAATAGTTCGGAGGATATTCTGGAATGCTTGAATGCAGTTATGCAGCAGAGCTATTATATTGAACAAGTTTTGGTCATCGATAATGCTTCATCAGATGATACTGTATCCAAAGTGCGTGACCTGGCGAGACAATTTAGTGAACGAGTTCAAATTATAGAAAATGTCCACAATACAGGATTTGCACCTGCACATAATCAAGGAATTCATCTCACCAATACAGATTATGTACTTGTGCTTAACCCCGATGTTGTTCTCGATAGTACATATGTTGAACGTTTAGTAAGTTATATGGAACGCTATCCCGAGACCGGAAGCGCGACAGGCAGGCTCATGCTGCAAGATCCCCCAGAGATGATAGACAGCACAGGATTGGTGATGAATAAAATTTGGAGAGCCTTTGATCGTGGAGCGGAAGAGCCTGTTCACCAATGGATGGAATCAACTGAGGTTTTTGGTGTATCGGGAGCAGCTGCATTGTATTCGAGAAAAATGATCGAGGACATTTCTATTCATGGCGAATTTTTTGATGCGGATTTTTTTGCCTATAAGGAAGATGTCGATGTTGCATGGAGGGCGGGACAACTTGGCTGGAAGGCTTATTATTGTGCTGAGGCGGTTGGAGTCCATAAACGTGGTTGGAAAAAGGGAGGAAGAGGGTCAAAATCTCTCTTCATACGCAGGCATTCATTTATAAATCGATACAAAATGATGTATAAAAACTTGTCAGGATACCGCTGGCTGAGAAACCTGCCGCAGTTGTTAGCATATGAAGTGGCGGTTCACGGATACATGTTACTGAGAGAACCGAAAGTGCTTGGTGCTTGGATCGGATTTTGGAGGCAATTGCCTGGTTTACGTGAAAAACGGAGGGAGTTCCGTCGGAAGCTCTTTGATAAGAAGGGATACTAGTTATCCTATAGCCTCAGCATTTTTATAGTGGTATTTTTTAAAGAGATCGATACTAACCGATCTCTTATTTATTTCCCTAGACATTACTTAGGAACAGGTGAGGTTAAAATGTTCTTACCTCCCCACCAGCACCTCGCCCACCGAGCTCTTCGTTCTGCTGATCGCTATACACAAAATCAAGCTTAATAGCGAACACAATACGAGGGATATGACTGTCTGCATGAAGACTCCTAATACGCTCAAATAACTGATGACCAGATTGTTTACTATCTTCAAAACAAAGACGTGGATGAGATAGGCACCAAAAGAATATTTTCCGAAGGATCTTAACAAATTGGCGGAGTAACTCCGGTTTGCTGCGATTTTTTCCGCTAATACGAATACTAGCAAGAGTAATAGCAGGATCGTGATCATCATGAGCGGCTTCAGCGGTGCTGTTACGTTCGCGCTAAACAGATAAGGATTATCGGTTACTCCGTTATTGATCCTAACAATTTTTGAGCAGATATCATACATGCAAATTCCCAATAGCAATAAGCTTAACACCCTTACCCAGGTTTTTCGTACGAAGATCTTCCAATGGTCATAGTATAAGCCTACAAATCCACCTAGTATGAAATAAAATACCCAGAACAGAAAATTGCGGTCCAAATAATTAAAAATGAATCCAAGATTAGGGTTATTATTCGTTATCATACCTTTAGAAAGAGCGTACACAAGGAATAGGTTAATCACAAATATGGTTGTAACTACCACTAGGTTAATCATCCATTTTCTATTTTTTGAAATCAGGAGCTTAAAGAACGGAAACAGCAGGTAAAACGGAATAATCATGACCATGAACCACAAATGGTAGGCAGCTTTTCCAGTAAAGGCAAGCTGGATGATATCAAGCAATTGATTTTGTGTGCTTGTTGCTTCCATCCCGCTTAAAAAGCCAACCCAGGCGTAGTAAAAAACAGTCCAGACCAAATAAGGGACAGTGACATGTTTGAATCTTTTAAACAGGAAATCCTTGTAGTTTACTTTAGCATCATAATTATAGAACAGCACAACTCCGGTAATGAACACGAATAATGGAACTGCAAATCGGATCAAACCGAGAAAAGTTGTAGCAACGTTTAATGTCAGAGGGCTGAGACCCGGTTGATAAAATATACCTGCAATAATATGCTGGAAAACAACTGCTAAAAACGCAATGCCTCTTAAAATCTCAATCTCTTCTAATTTTGCTTTTTTCAAACTGATCCTCTCCTGTTGCTTCGGCTAGACCAGACCTACCTTAATTGAAAAACTGTTAATCAGTCAACTTGATAAGGGGAGTCGCTACTCTATGACAATGTGCTATAATGTCGATAGATTACTATATTTGTCAGGAGCGCGTAGTTCATGGATTTGAGTGTGTTGATCGTGAATTTTAATACCTGCCGGCTAACGTTGGATTGTCTGCAGTCGGTGTATGATTCTGAGACGGGTTATTCGTATGAGGTGATTGTGGTAGATAATGCCTCGGCGGATGACTCGGTAGAGAAGATTATGGAGCAGTATCCGCAGGTGCGGATGATTGCGAACGAAGAGAATACGGGCTTTGCTAAGGCTAACAATCAGGCGATGGAAGCTGCCGCTGGCCGTTACATATTATTGCTGAATTCCGATACGATTGTGCAGCCGGATACGCTGCAGACGATGATGGCCTTCATGGATGAGAATCCGAAGGTCGGAGCCTCAGGCTGCAAAGTGATTCTTCCGGACGGCTCCTTAGATAAGGCATGTCGGCGGGGATTTCCGACGCCATCCGCTTCTTTTTACTATGCCTTTGGTTTCTCGAAGCTGTTCCCGGATCGACCGCGGTTTAATCAGTATCAACTCGGTTATCTTGATCCGAATGAGAGCTATAGCATCGATTGTCTGGTCGGAGCCTTCATGCTGGTACGGCGTGAGACACTACAGCAGGTAGGTGGTCTGGACGAGACATTCTTTATGTATGGAGAAGATGTGGACTGGTGTTACAGGATCAAGCAAGCAGGTTGGGACATTTGGTACCATCCAGTCACATACATTGTTCACTATAAGGGAGCGAGCAGCCGACGCAAGCCGTTCAAGATTATATATGAATTTCACCATTCGATGTGGATCTTTCATCGCAAACATTATGTGAGGCAATATTCATGGTTTACGAACACGGCTGTCTTTTGTGGGATTGCTGTCAAATTCACGTTATCATTAGCGAAAAATAAATTAATCCCCCGAGGACGGGGCAAGGATACAAGTCCGGGGACAGGTAGCCGTCCGTCTGCTAACGATTCCAAACTGGAGGTGAGGTCATGATCCGCAAGAATCAGCGCTTTTTAGCACAGCTATATAGCTTGGTCGATTTCTTATGCATCCAGATATCCTTCTTACTTGCTTGGTGGCTGAAGTTCAAGAGCGGATGGATGGATTTTGATGGCGCACTCCCGGTTGAAATCTACGCTTTTTGGAGTCTTGTCTATGGTGCAATTGCGATCGTGACCGGTGTTCTAGTATCGCTTTATACACCTAAGCGTAAAAAACGCTTCTCCGACGAAGTTCTCAAATTGATTCAGGTCCATATGACGAGTCTGTTCGTCCTGCTCAGTATTATGTTCTTTGTGAAGCAGGTCGATATTTCTCGGGATTACTTGGCCCTCTATATAAGTTTTGATCTGTTGCTGATTATGCTTTACCGCTATTTTCTCAAGCAATCCCTTAAGCATTTCCGCAAAAAGGGCTTCAACAAGCAGTTTGTGCTCATTATTGGGGCAGGTTCATTAGGATGCAAGTTTTACGAGAATCTAAGGCAGTATCCAGAGCTCGGGTATGAAGTGATCGGATTCCTGGATGACCATCGTACCTTTACGCCGGAGGAACTTAAACAATACAAACCAGTCCTGGGTGCGGTGGACGAACTGGAGAAGATTTTACGAAAAAAAATGATCGATGAAGTTGTTCTGGCATTGCCGCTATATGCACATCCCAAATATGCCAAGATTATATCGATTTGTGAGAAGGCTGGGGTCAGAGCGCTGATCATTCCTGACTTCTTTGACTTCTTGCCAGCACGGCCTTATTTTGATAACTTTGCTGGCATGCCGATGATTAATGTGCGCGACATTCCACTCGATCTGACCGGAAATCGTCTAGTGAAGCGGATGTTCGATATCGTATTCTCCTCATTCGCCATCATTGTTACATCGCCGATCATGCTGCTAGTCGCTATAGGCATCAAATTAACCTCTAAGGGACCCATTATTTTTAAGCAGGAGCGGGTGGGGTTGAACCGTCGTAAATTCTCCATGTACAAATTCCGTTCGATGAAGGATTTGCCGGAGGGGGTAACGGATACGGGCTGGACGACGGAAAATGACCCAAGACGGACGAAGTTCGGTGCATTTCTGCGTAAGACGAGTCTGGATGAGCTTCCACAGTTTTTTAATGTACTAACTGGCCAGATGAGCGTCGTTGGACCAAGACCGGAGCGACCTTACTTTGTGGAGCAGTTCCGTGAAGAGGTTCCGAAATACATGGTGAAGCACCATGTTCGTCCCGGTATTACCGGGTACGCTCAAGCTAATGGGCTGCGCGGGGACACGTCGATTGAGGATCGGATTGAGCATGACATTTTCTATATAGAAAATTGGTCGATTTTGCTGGATATCAAAATTATATTCAAGACTGTTCTACAAGGATTTGTAAACAAAAACGCTTATTAAATGGATGTAATTGTATTTTTATCCTCATTAAGTTAAGATGTCAGATAAACCCGCAGAACAAGATTAGGATGGAAAATATTAATGAAAAGAAAATGGCTATATTTCATATTATTAATCGTTATACTTCTCGCAATATTCATTGGCTTAATCTTCTTTTTGAACAAGTCAAACGACTCGTCGCAGTACAATGATGGTTTCAGGGCTCACCGTATGATTGCTCATGCGATGGGCGGGATCAGTGGACAGCCGTATACGAACAGCTATGAAGCTTTTATCGCCAATTATGAGAAAGGAATACGCGTATTCGAGGCCGATTTCCTGCTGAGCGCGGATAATGATCTGATTGCCCGTCATGAATGGGGGGAGAGCTTCACCAAATTGATGGGGCAAGAGGATGGACTAAAGCCGGAGCGTTATGGAGCTATATTCTCCACTAAGGAGTTCAAGGACGCGAAGATTATGGGCCGGTATGAGCCGCTGTCTTGGGATGATGTTCTCGATCTAATGGTTGACTATTCCGATATGTACCTCGTAACGGATACGAAGCAGATTAAGCCGGAGGAGATTGACCAAATTTTCTCCAAAATCGTAGATGGCGCCAAGCAGCGTGACCCGGAGATTCTGACGAGAATTGTACCGCAGATCTATAATCATCCCATGTGGGATCAGATCGAAGCGATTTATCCGTTTGAATCGGTGATTTTCACCTTGTATCAGACCCATGAATCCGATGATGAAGTACTGCAGTTTGCCAAAGAAAAGGGATTGGCAGCGATTACGATGTCGGAGGCCCGGGCGAACAAGAACCTGGTCTCGAAGTTGAACAAGCTGGGAATACCTTCTTATGTCCATACCATTAATGATGTGGAGAAGATGCAGAAATTTAAGAATATGGGCGTATATGGCTTCTACACTGATTTTCTGGCCGAGGCTGACGGCGATCTTTCATGGTGGCGTAATTACTTAGGGTTATAAGATAGGATGCCTTTCCAATTGGAGGAAGGGCATCTTTTTGTGTTCGCCTTTTATGCGAACGTTGACAGCTTTTCTATGGTAAACTAGACTAAGAAGTGCGAGAGGAACGGGACGTACAGAACCCGCATTCTTCCAAGGAAATAGCCGGGTTTCTACCCTGAATTTAGACCAGGTTATTTAGCATGAAGACAGTAAGAGGTTGAACACACACTATACGACAGGTGGGGCGAAGATAGGCCCCTTTTTTCATGGAATGAGGCTTAGGATTCGAACAAGTAAAACTGGAGGAATCGGTGTTGAATCAAATCGTACAAGCATGGCGACATGTGTTCAAATTGGATCCGGATCGGCCTATCGATGATCAGACGCTGGAAGCGGTCTGCAGCTCAGGCACGGATGCTATCATGGTGGGTGGCTCCAGTGGTGTGACTTATGATAATACCAACAGCTTGCTAGGGCAAATCCGAAAGTTCCAAATCCCGTGTGTACTTGAGGTATCCGCACTGGAGGCGATTGTGCCGGGCTTCGATCTTTTTCTGATTCCGATGGTGCTTAATAGCAGTGATCCGCAGTGGCTGATCGGGAACCAGGCGCAGGCTGCGGAGATGTATGGTGAGATGATACCTTGGGACACGCTTGTTCCAGAAGGATATATCGTTCTGAATCCCGATTCGACGGTAGCGATGCGAACAGAAGCCAACACCTCATTGACGGATTCCGAAGCAGCTGCATATGCACAAATCGCCGATAGGATGTTCCAACTTCCGATTGTTTATGTGGAGTACAGTGGAACCTTCGGTGATATGGAGCTGGTCTCAGCCGTGGGTCGCAGGTTAGAGCATTCCCGTCTTTTCTACGGCGGGGGGATTGTGGATGGAGAGACGGCTCGTCTGGCCGCATCCGCCTGTGACACGATTGTGGTAGGCAACATTATCTACAGCGATCTGAACAAGGCACTGGAGACCGTAGCCGTTATTAAGAATAGTAGTATCCAGATCTAAAGAAGGACAGTGATAGGCAAGAGGATGCGTTTCCGTGCTTATTTTATAAGTAATTGCACAAATACACTTATTCTCGAATAATCAGCTTGAAATTCGAAAATAACTGCGTTGATGCAACTATTTACTTGTTTTGGGAGTGAACGAAGGGGAATGGAGCAGAACAGTTGTATAACTGCACTTATATTACCCATTCCAGGCATCAAGGGCTTGGATAGTTGCGTATAAGCACTTATTCATCTGTACTTGGTCCTGACAAGTGATCCATAGCGGGAGGACTCAATGGTTCCCCAGCTTAATTGCAAAAAATACAGCTAAAATTGCTCAGATCAGCTCGGGCCTCTTTTTAATTGCAAAATCTACACTTAAAACACCGTTTTTTCGGGATTCCTTGGCAACGAGGAATTTTAACTGTACAAAATACACTTGCAAGAGGAGCATTCGCTAACCTCCGGAAAATAAGTGTACGATTTACAGCTACATGATCGTTATCTATTCAACAAGTGCCTCCAAGGACCCCGGCTGCCTTCATCCGTTTCACCATAGTTCAACTAGATTGAGCTTAAATTTACGCTACAGCTATTAGAAAGGAGCATGATTTATCTATGCAACCTGTTAACATACAAGAGGCGGTAGCCCGCCTGAATCCCGAGCAGCGCAGAGCTGTGGAGACGACGGAGGGACCGCTGCTTATTATGGCTGGTGCAGGTAGTGGTAAGACGCGCGTGCTGACGCACCGCATCGCTTATTTGATAGCGACCCGCAAGGCCGCACCTTGGTCCATTCTGGCGATTACATTTACCAACAAAGCCGCCCGCGAAATGCAGGAGCGTGTATCCCGGCTAGTTGGAGGAACGGATGGGCGCGATATCTGGGTTTCGACCTTCCACTCCATGTGCGTGCGTATATTGCGACGGGACATTGAACGGATCGGTTTTACTTCAAACTTTTCGATCCTGGATTCGACCGATCAGCTCTCCGTCATTCGCAACTGCATGAAGGAGCAGAATCTCGATACGAAGAAATTCGAGCCAAAGGCCGTTCTGGCCATGATCAGCGCGGCGAAGAATGAGCTGGTTACACCGCAGCAGTATGAACAGAAGATCGGTGATTATTTTGAGGGGATTGTTGCCAAGGTCTATGCGATGTATCAAAAAAGATTGCGCAGCAACAATTCGCTAGATTTTGACGATCTGATCATGAAGACGATTCAACTGTTCAAGGAAGCGCCGGAGGTGCTTGATTTCTACCAGAACAAGTTCAAATATATCCATGTCGATGAGTATCAGGATACGAACCGGG
This sequence comes from Paenibacillus lutimineralis, assembly GCF_003991425.1. Taxonomy (NCBI): domain Bacteria; kingdom Bacillati; phylum Bacillota; class Bacilli; order Caryophanales; family Paenibacillaceae; genus Paenibacillus; species Paenibacillus lutimineralis. The sequence continues at coordinate 5,766,864 of NZ_CP034346.1, read as the reverse complement.
CGCAGTACATGCTGTGTCGGATGCTGGCGGACAATCACCACCGCATTTGCGTCGTCGGCGATAGCGATCAGTCGATTTACCGCTGGCGTGGAGCTGACATCAGCAACATCCTCAACTTCGAACAGGATTATCCGGAAGCGAAGACGATTCTGCTGGAGCAGAATTACCGCTCGACTTCGAATATTCTGAATGCGGCCAACGGCGTTATAGCCAACAATGCGGGACGCAAGCCGAAGAAGCTGTGGACGGATAAGGGCGAAGGCGACAAGATCAAGGTGTATCGCGCTGATTCCGAGCATGATGAAGGATATTTTGTTACCTCGGAAATTCAGAAAAATATTAAAGCAGGCAAAGCGTACCAAGATCATGCCATTCTGTACCGTACGAACGCTCAGTCCCGGGTCATAGAGGAAGTGTTGATCAAGTCGGACATCCCGTACCAGATCGTAGGCGGCATTAAGTTCTATGATCGTAAAGAGATTAAAGATATGCTCGCTTACCTGCGTCTCTTGTCCAATCCGGACGATGATATTAGCTTAACAAGGATAATCAACGTACCGAAAAGGGGCATCGGCGATACGACGGTCGCCAAGCTGGCGGCGGCTGCCGCTGAGCGGGGCACATCAATCTACCGGGTACTCGAGACCGTGGATGATCTGGGATTTGCTGGACGGACGCGGAATGCGCTGGTTGAGTTTTTTGATATGATAGAAGGCCTGCATCGGATGCTAGAATATCTGTCTGTTACGGAATTGACGGAGAAGATGCTTGAGCTCACTGAATATCGCGTGGAGCTGCAGACGGAGAATACGATCGAATCGCGTTCACGTCTGGAAAATATCGATGAATTCCTATCCGTAACGATGGAATTTGAGAAGAACAGCGAGGATAAGACGCTGGTGGCGTTCTTGACGGATTTGGCGCTGATCGCGGATATCGATTCGATGAATGATAGCGATGAGGAACGTGCATTGGACGATGCGGTCGTGCTGATGACAATGCACAGTGCCAAGGGTCTGGAGTTCCCGGTTGTATTTATCGTCGGGATGGAGGAAGGGGTATTCCCGCATAGCCGAGCGTTCCAGGATGATATGGAGCTGGAGGAGGAACGTCGTCTTGCCTATGTAGGCATTACGCGGGCCGAACAGAAGCTGTTCCTCTCCTGCGCTCAGATGCGTACCCTGTACGGGCGGACGACTTCAAATCCGCCGTCGCGCTTCTTGGGCGAGATTCCGGAGGAACTGAAGGAAGACACCGTCGTCGCTCGCGACCGATACCGCCGTGGGGCAGGTATCGGGGGCGCCTATAGCGGCCGCGGCTCAAGCGGCAGCGGCGGCAGCAACTTCGGCCATCGTGGGGCCGAAGGAAGAAGCGCTGCGACGCCTAGCGGCCGCAGCGGAGTGACCGTCAGCGTGCCAGGGGCCGCTGGCGGAACGCGCCCTGCACCGGGCGGAGCCGGTGCGGCGGGCGCTGCCGCGGGGGCGGCTGGCGCAGCCCCCGGCGGCTACAGTGCCGGTGACAAGGTGTCGCACGGCAAATGGGGCATCGGCACCGTCGTGTCGATCAAGGGCTCCGGTAATGACACGGAGCTGCAGATCGCCTTTCCGGCGCCGGTCGGCGTGAAGCGCCTGCTCGCCAGCTTCGCTCCAATCACTAAGGTGATCGAGTAAGCAAGCTCGCCAGGCGCCACGCGATGGACACCGCGCCCCAAGCCTGGCCAGCGCGCAGTTCCTACAATGCAGTGAGGCACTGCATAGCATATACGTTCCACACAAGCATCATTTCATATTAATATATGTAATAGAATCATATATTCCCTTTCAATCGAGATCATGAACCCAGGCGGCGAATGGTCTCGATTGATCTAGTATGGGGAATAGCGGTTTTGTGTAGAATGCTATATAAGAGATTGATTTGAATGTATATGATAATCCATGTGAATTGATATATAAACGATGTATATCTTTACATATACTTTTTATGCGCGTTGTAACAATCAAAAGAAATACTCACTTTCTTGTGTACTGCCGGATCACGGAATCGGGTGTCTCTGTAGCGCACACAAACGCACAAAGTGTCCACCTAAAAGTGGACACTAGGGATATATTTACGAATCAGATTTTTAATCAATATATAGATAATAATCTGCTATTAAGTACTATATGTACAGTTTGTGTGCTATGAGCAAACATATCTTTTCTCAAGAGTAGTGTCCGCGTTCTAAAGGACATTTCTCATAAATGTTCTCGTGAAGAGGACTCCGTTATGCCGTTATCCGGTATGTTGGGTGTAATATTACTTGCGAACTATTTATAAGGCGGAGCAAAGCCGCTAGAATTAAGCGTGATAACCGTTGTTATCTAAATAAGGTTAATCTTAATTTTATATATATTAAGGAGGGTTGTCCCTGCATGGACGCTAGGCAAAGAATGGAACAGCTCGTGGAGCAATTGAATCACTATAGTTATCACTATTACACGTTGGATGAGCCGTTGATCAGTGACAAGGAGTACGACGTACTCTATGATGAGTTGACTGCACTTGAGGTGGAGACGGGAGTAACCTTGCTGGATTCCCCGACGATCCGCGTTGGCGGCGAATTGCTCGAGGGCTTCAAGCCACATCGTCATCTGGCATCGCTATGGAGCTTGGATAAGGCGCAGAACGAAGAACAGCTTCTGAACTGGAATGCTCGGGCGCTTCGGTTAATTGCTGACTACAACACGAAGAACCCGAATAATCCGCTCCCTGACCCAACCTATGTCGTTGAGCTGAAGTTCGATGGACTGACCCTTAATCTGACCTATAGTGACGGTAAGCTGGTACAGGCGTCCACGCGGGGCAACGGCGTTGTCGGTGAAGGCATCCTGGCGCAGGTGAAGACGATCAAGTCGGTGCCGCTGACGATTCCGTATCATGAAGGGACAATCGAAGTACAGGGCGAAGGCATTATGAATCTGTCTGTACTGAACAAATACAATGAGACAGCAGCTGAGCCGTTGAAAAATGCCCGTAATGCAGCAGCAGGTGCCTTGCGTAACCTGAACCCGAAGACGACCGCTCAGCGCAAATTGAGCGCGTTCTTCTATAATGTCGGATATTCGGACAATATTCGATTTATGGATCATCGTGAAATGATGGCTTTTCTCAAGGAAAATCGTTTCAAGGTGAATCCTTACGTCACCTACCATACGGATTTTGCTCAGGTAATGGAGGAACTGCATCAAATCGTAGAGCAGCGGTCGACACTGGATTATCTTATCGACGGAGCGGTCATCAAGATTACCGATATGCGTACACGAGAAGTGCTCGGATATACAGATAAATTTCCACGTTGGGCGGTGGCCTTCAAGTTTGAGGCGGAGGAGACGACCACGATTCTTGAATCGGTTAGTTGGAATGTAGGCCGGACCGGTAAGGTGACTCCAATCGCTAAGGTGGAGCCGGTGGAGTTAGCCGGGGTTACTGTGCAGAACTGCACATTGAATAATGTCGGCGATATCGAGCGTAAGAATTTGAAATTCGCGCTAGGTACCCGGGTATTTATCCGCCGTTCCAATGACGTGATCCCGGAAATCCTCGGTAAAGTGACGGAAGAGCAGGATGGCGGGGAGATTCTATTCCCTACCGAGTGTCCAGCCTGCGGCTCTTTGTTAGAGCAGCGCGGCGCCCATCTGTTCTGTAACAACCGGCTGGATTGCAAACCGCAAATTGTAAGCCGGATTACGCATTTTGCCTCGCGTGATGCGATGGACATCGAGACCTTTAGTGAGAAGACAGCCGAGCAGTTGTATGAAGAGGTGCATATTCATGGGCCAGCCGATCTTTATACATTATCTTTTGAGGACCTGATCAAGCTAGAGCGATTCGGCGAGAAGAAAGCGAACAACCTGCTCGGGGCTATTGAGCAGAGTAAAGGACGTGACCTTTCTGCCTTCTTGTTTGCACTGGGGATTCCGAATACCGGCAAATCGACCACCAAGGTGCTGGCCGATCATTTCCGCAGTCTACAAGCGGTGATGAGTGCTACGGTTGAAGAATTAACGGCTTTGCCGGATATTGGTGGCATTGTAGCAGAGAGCATCGTTTCCTACTTTGCGGATCCGCTCAACCGGGATGGCATTGATAGAATGCTGGAGCTTGGTGTTAAGGCGACACCTCCTGAAGAGCAGGCAGCTCCGCCAGTGGATTCTTTCTTTAACGATAAGACCGTGGTTCTTACAGGCACGCTGCATAAGCTGACCCGGGACGAAGCAGGCGCTCGTCTGGAGGCGCTCGGTGCGAAAGTCACTGGCAGCGTATCGAAGAAGACCGATATTGTCGTAGCTGGCGAGAAGGCTGGCAGCAAGCTAGCCAAAGCCCAGGCACTTGGAATTATGGTCATCGAGGATGAAGATGAGTTCATCCGTCTATTAGAAGGAGGAGCGAGCTCCTAAGCGAAGGAATAGCTTTGAAGCAAAACTTCAGGTTTTAAGCTAATCACATTAAATCGAAACATGAATGTATCCCTGGGCAGCTACTTCCGTACTGGGAAGAAGCTGCTTGGGGATCTTTTTATTCAGCTCTACCTGACGATCTGCAGACAATAAACAGCATGATTCCCCATATAATTACAACATCGAATCTCCCCGCTTCCTGATTATGGTAGATTAATCGGATATCCTATGTAATAATATTTGGGAACACAAACACCCAATATATAACTATACTGGGATTTGTGTTGCTGCTATGTTCGTAGGATTCATATCATAGGGAGGTAATGATGAGAAACAAATGGATTCAAAAGATTGTACTTCTGGCGATGGTAGGATTGTTATTGGCAGGCTGTACTAGCGGTCCAGGTAAGAATGATGTAAAAACACCAACGACGGTGAAAGTCATGTATTACAGCGAGGACTCTTTCAATCAGACCTACGGTGATTTATTCTCCATACAAAATGAGAACATCGAAATTGAGCTGGTAAATACACAGAAAATGTACAACGATGGTCCGATTGAAGACTATGAGAAGGCGTTGCAGGACTTTATTGATCAGGAGCAACCTGATGTCTTGATGCTGGATACGAGTACATACAGCAAGATGGCTTCAGAAGGCAAGTTGACGGAGCTTGACCCGCTTATTGAGCGCGATAAATATAATATCGATACGATCTATCCTGCATTGATTGATATTTTAAAGGATAAAGCCGGAGGGAAGCTGTATGGTTTAGTGCCTACCTTTTATAGAAACGTAATTTTTTATAATGCAGATCTGTTCGCTGAACATGGAATTGAACCGCCGCATGATGGCATGACTTGGCAGGATATTATCGATACGGCAAGGCGGTTTCCGACAGAGGGCGATGCAGATACTAGGGTATATGGGTATGGCAGAGATGGTTACGGCAGTATGACTCTAGATAACTTGGTATCGAGCATTGCATCCCCTTTAGGATTGAAGGTAGTTAATCCAGAAACCTTGAAGGTTACCGTTAATACAGATGCCTGGAAGCAAGCATTCAAGCTCGCCCAGGATGCGCTGGCTTCGGATGCTATCTATAACCCCAAGGAGGACTCTTTCGGAGGGGGCTCCATGGAGGAATACTATAAGAGTCAGTTATTCCTGACAGGACGTATGGCAATGACCATCAATAGTGCCTATTATCTACGTGATTTGAAGGAGATCAAGAACAGATTACCAGATTATAAGCCGTTCCAGGTAGGAATTGTCGCGGGCCCGGTTGATCCTGCTAATCCGGAGATCTCTCGAGACGTATACCTGAGCAATATATTTGCTATTCGTGCGAATTCTCCGAATGCTGACGCAGCCTGGGAATTGATCAAATTCATTAATGGTGAGCAGTACGCCAAGATCAAGTCAAGGTCGATGAATGATGGATTGCTGTCGCGTATGGGAATGACGAAGGAATACGGCGGTATCAATTTGGATGCTTTTTACAAACTAAAACCTCAAATTGATGATAGTGCCAATTCCGTTGAGGACAAGATTCCAGCCGAGTTTTATGGTCAATATTACTCCATTTACTCTCGTGAGATTGGATTGGTAGAGAGTAAGGAGAAATCAGTTGATGAGGCGCTTAAGACGATTGAGGAGGAAGCACAAGTTGCGCTTGATCAAGCTCTAAAGGACAAAGCAGCAAAGGACTCATCGAAAGCCGGGACAGCAACACCGCCGCCAGATAACGAAGAACAGCTGGAAACGGAAGGTGACGCTACTATTTCCGTAGAATCTAGCGAAAGTAATTAACCTTGGAGTTTAATTTGGGAGGAATATGCCAATAGCGTAACTTTTTAACTGGTTAATTCGTTAAGCCTTATAGTTAAATTAAAAAAAGTTAATCTAGGAGGCTATTATGTGGGGGAAAATAGGGCATAAGATTACACTGCTTGCTATTAGCTGCATGCTCGTTGCAGGTTGTACGAGTGGAGCAGGCAAGAAAGAAGAACAGGCAAAGTCAACCTTGAAAGTGGTTTATTGGGATGAGAGCTACTTCTATCAACAATATGGCGATTTGTTTACTATGAAGAATGGTGAGAACATAGAGTTCGAAGTTGTCACTACGCAGGGCCTGTACAACCAAGGGGAAGGCAAGTCCTATGAGGAGGCCTTTGATGAATTCATTGAAAAAGAGAAGCCAGATGTTCTAATGCTAGATAACAGTAATTTAGAGAAGTATATTGGCGATGGCAAGCTTGTAGAGCTGGACACGTATATCGAGAAGGACAAATATAATCTTGAAGGTATTTATCCTGGTTTGATCGATATGTTGAAGGAGATTGGCGGCAGTAAATTATACGGTCTATCCCCATCCTTTCACGGAAATGCTGTACTCTACAATAAGGATCTATTCAACAAGTATGGAGTAGATTTGCCGCATGACGGAATGTCTTGGCAGGATATTCTCGATCTGGCCCGCCGCTTCCCGACTGATGGGGATGAGAAGACTCGCGTATACGGGTATGGCGATAATTATCCTGTTCAGCTGGAGACTCTAGTAAGTAATATCTCTAGCGCGGAAGGCCTGGTGGATGTCAATCCGGACACGATGAAGGTAACGGTAGACACAGATTCATGGAAGAGAGTGTATCAACTGGCCATCGATGCCGACAAATCCGGGGTTGTCTACAATCCAGAAGGGGATGGTGGCTTTACTGGCGGTACGATGGAAGAGTACTATCAAAGCCAACCATTCCTGATGGGGCGAGTTGCGCTGACTGTCGGTAATCCTTACATGATTCGCAATCTTAAGGAAGCGAAGGACATGATCAAGGACTATAAGCCGTTTGAATTGGGTATCGTCGCTGGTCCGGTTGATCCGGCAGATCCTACCTCAACTTATAATACGAGTATGGGTGAAATTTTTGCTATCAACGCGGATTCGCCTAATAAAGATGCGGCCTGGGAGTTCATTAAGTTCGTTAACGGTGAGGATTATGCCCGTGTTAAGTCCAGATCCGACAATATGATGTCCAGAATGGGCTTCAATAAAGATTACGAAGGTCAAAGTCTGGATCCATTCTATGCGTTGAAACCGAAAGTTAGCAAGAGCTATCGAAGCTGGGATAAGCTTCCTGATAACTTCTACAGTGATTACAATACGATCAAGTCGAAAGAGATAGATTTAGTTAAAACTAACAAGAAAACCTTGGATGAAGCTCTTAAAACGATTCAAGCGGAAGCTCAGGTGGCACTCGACAAAGGGCTGAAGGACAAGGAAGCGAATAAAGGCAAAGAGAGTTCCAGTACTAACAGTGCTAGTGGGGACTCGGACGTTGCTACAGAAGAGAGTACTTCGGGAGAGTAGGCAGAGGCAGCTGAGATCCAACGATAAACTTATTTTTTTGAAGTACTGATATAAGGCATCCTTTGTTCTTCTGGTGTGAAGTGGTAAATTGCACTTTATTACATAGAGAGCCAGGGATGTCTTTTCTAATTTATGGATTGCAGAAAATCTTTGTAATTGCAGTAAATTATGTAACCTTACATCCAATGAATACGTATTAACAATGTCTGGATTAAAAAATTTCATGAATCATAGGAGGAAAAGATGCGGGGGAAAACGTGGCAAAAGATAGCCTTGCTCGCTGTGAGCTGTATGCTTGTAGCTGGCTGTACGAGCGGGCCAGGTAAGAAGACGGAAGATACCAAATCGACTTTGAAAGTGCTCTTTAATGACGAGAGCTGGTTCTATCAACAATATGGCGACCTGTTCACCATGAAGAATGGAGAGAACATCGAGTTCGAAGTCGTCTCTACACAAGGCTTGTACAACAATTCGGAAGGCAAGACTTACGAGGAGGCCTTCGATGAGCTAGTTGATAAGGAGAAGCCAGACGTACTGATGCTGGGCACCAGCAATTTTGAGAAGTATGTTGGTGATGGCAAGCTTGTAGAGCTGGACCCTTACATTGAGAAAGAAAAATACAACCTTGAGGGGATTTATCCTGGTTTGATCGATATGTTGAAGGAGATGGGCGGAAATAAGTTATACGGCCTCTCGCCATCTTTTTATGGAAATGCAGTGTTCTATAATAAGGATCTGTTCAACAAGTATGGGGTAGATTTGCCGCATGATGGAATGTCCTGGCAGGATATTATTGACCTGGCTCGCCGTTTCCCAACGGAGGGTGATGAGAAGACTCGTGTATACGGGTATGGTGATAACTACCCTACCTCGATGGATAGTCTGATTAGCATGATCTCGAGTTCAGAAGGTCTGACGTATGTGAAACCGGATACGATGAAGGTAACGGTAGATACAGATTCGTGGAAAAGAGTATTCCAGTTGGCCATTGATGCCGAGAAATCCGGAGTCGTCTATAATCCAGATGGTGATGGCTTTTCGGGCGGATCGATGGAAGAGTACTATCAAAGCCAGCCATTCCTGATGGGGCGAGCTGCGATGACGGTAGGTTATCCTTATATGCTTCAGAATATGAAGGACGCTAAGGAAAGATTGAAGGATTATAAGCCGTTTGAAATTGGCATTGTCTCCGGACCGGTCGATCCTTCGGATCCTACATCAACTTATAACGCTAATTTGAGTGAGATTTTCGCTATTAATGCGACTTCTCCTAATAAAGATGCAGCTTGGGAGTTCATTAAGTTCATTAATGGCGAAGATTATGCCCGTGTTAAATCAAGATCCGGCGGTGATCTAATGACCCGGATGGGCTTTAAGAAGGATTTCGAAGGTCAAAGCCTTGATCCGTTCTATGCATTGAAGCCTAAGGCGAGCAAGATCTATGACAATATGGAGAAGCTTCCTGATACTTTCTACGGCGAGTACAATACAATCTTGACCAGAGAACTTGGCTTGGTTAAGGATAATAAGAAGACCCTGGACGAAGCGCTTAAGACCAT